>NZ_CP191987.1:0-390189 GCF_050943795.1 Streptosporangium sp. CA-115845
GTGACTCTTCCCCGTGGATTCAAGGCGAACGCCGAACGCGAGGCTGTGCGACTCAGAAACGAAATGGGCCTGTCGCCCAACGCGCGCCTGGACATCCACGACCTCGCCGACCACCTCGGCACCAAGGTCGTAAGCGCGGAACGACTCATCGCCGTCGACCGCCTGGAAGAACTCGAGCGGATGCAGGCCTTTGCCTTCTCCGCGGCGACCTTCAACGTTCACAGCAAGGCCTACATCGTCACCAACCCGCTACGCACCGCGGGAAGACTGGCAAGCGATGTCGCTCACGAACTGTCCCATTTGTTGCTCAAGCACGACCTCACCGAGGTCCGTGAGGTTGGCGGCGTCCCCTTCCGCACCTGCCAACCAGAAGAAGAAGAACAGGCCACCGCCATGGGTGGCACCCTCATGCTTCCCAGACCGCTCCTCATCACCGCTGTGTCCCAGGGCATGTCCCCCGAGCAGATCGCGGCCACCTACAACGTCACCACCGAGATGGCCCGCTTCCGCTACAACACCACGGGCGTTGCCAAGCAGTTCAGCCGCCGGTCAGGCTAAAGTCCCAACATCTCTCATCGACATAGACCGAGGTAGACCTCCGGGCGACCTCAGGCGTTTGTCCATTCGGTCCTGTCGGTCGGTGTCTTGCTCAACCCCGACATGCCCAAGCAGGTGCGCAAGGTCTATAACGGCCGCATATGACGACACCCGAATCCCATTCGGATCACACTGTCACTTTGAATGTCGTTCGGGCGGCCTGATTAGATGCCGATCAAAATGACAGTGCCCAGGTCGGCCCCAAGCCTCGCTGTCATGTTCGGCGACGCCAGACAGAGAGGGGTGTAGGGCGGCGATACCCGGGCCGGGTCAGTGTCCGGCATCGGCCAGGTCGCCCGCGAAGATCCCGCACGCGCGGCGAACCTCCGTGACCTTCCGCGCGGGAAGGTCACGGAGGTGGGATCAGGCGGCTCATGCGCTCCTTCGCCAGATCCTTGCAGAGCGTTGGGGATCACTGGGCTGGATGAAGATCATCCCTTAGCGCCAACCACTGTTCCGTTTGGTCAAATGAACGCAATTTCATCTGATGGCGAGGGGAGAAACCCGATCTACGGTGCGGGAAGGGGGTTGGCTTACTGTTCGGTGAGCCGGGTGGGGCCAGCGTCAACGCGGGCGCGCAGGTCACCCAGCTCAGCGCGAAAGACCTCCCGCTGGGCCTTGAGGTCCTCGCACTGGCCGCGCAGATCGGCGATGCGCTCCTGGTCGTTGGCGATGCGCTCCTGAGCACCGTCGTGCAGCGTCTGCAGCCGGACCAGCGCGGTGGCGCCGGTCTCGGCCTGCCGGCGGGCGCTCTCCAGGTCGGCGCGCAGGCGCTGGGTCTCCTCCTCATGGCGCTGGCGGACGCGCTCGAGGTCGGCGTGGGCGGTCAGGATCTCCTCGCGCGCGGTGGTGGCATCGGCGGTGGCGGTGGCCAGCTGGAGCGCCAGGGCGGCGGCCTGGTCGCTTTGCTCGCCCAGCCGACGGCGCAGTTGAGCGCTGGTGTTCTGCTCGGCTTGCAACTGCCGGCCGCGTTCGGCGAGGTCGGCGGCCTGGGCGGTGTGGGCGGCCCGCAGCTCGTCGTTTTCGGTGCGCAGCGCGCGCAGCTGGTTGGATTGGTCGGCGATCACGCCTTCGGCGAGCTCGGTGGCCTTGCGGGCATCGCCCAGCTTCTCGCCGAGTTCGAGCACCTGGGCGCGGGCCTTCTCCCCCACGCGTTCCAGGTCGGCGCGAGCGCTGTCCTCGCGCTCCTCGGCCTTTTTCTGTGCCTGCTCGGCCTCGCGCATGCGCCGCTCGGCGGTGATGCGGGCTCGGTCGGCGTCCGCGGCCTGCTCGCGCGCGACCGCGGCGTCGGCGCGGTCCTCGACGGCCTCGCGTTCGGCGGTGGCGATGCGGGCCAGCGCGCCGTTATGGGCCAGGTCGACCTTTTCGCCGAAGGAGGCGACCAGCGCGCGCAGGCTCTCGTGCAGCGGCCGGGCCTGGTCCAGGACGGTGCCGGCCTCGGTGACGGCGGTGGTGACGGTGGTGAGCTCGGTGGCGCGGCGCTCGCGGGAGGCGGCGTTCTTGCACCGGTCGCTGCACCATTTGCGGGCCCGCTTGCCGGTGGAGCGGGGCAGCGGGTCGCCGCAGTGGGGGCACCGGCCGTGCGGGGCGCCCGGCCCGGCGTCGTCCGGCGCTGCCGCCGGTATCTCGGCCAGCGCGCTCGGGGTGGTCTCGCGGCCGGAGAAGGCGCCGTCCGGTTCGGGATCGGGGCTCATGACGGGTGGGGTGCCGGGAACCGGCGGAGGGTCGCTACTCACAGGAGCACGATATCAAAACGCATACTCATGATGCGTTCTAAAATCGCATCTCAGCGATACGTTTTAAAACCATGATCGAGCAATGACGACAATCGGACTTATCAACGCGTAGATCGTCTACACTGATCCGTGTGTCTGTATGGAGGAGCACCCCCTGATGAGCCGTCACCGTCTGCCGCCCAGCGACCGCGCCGACCTCACCGCGGCGATGCGTGACATCGCGGCCGCCGGACGCGCCGCGCGTACCATGTTGGCGGTGACCGACGACGCTGAGCTCAGCATCACCGTCTCTCAGGCCCCTGCCCCGCTCACCTCGCAGCGGCCCCGGGCGCTGTGTCATCGGCCCGGCCGCGACGGGCCGCTGCCGCCTACCGCGGTGTGGGTGGGAGAGGGCTCGCAGTGGGAGACCCCGTTCGCCGTCGACCGACCGGTGCGCCGAGACAGTGACCTGTGGCCCTACATCGCCGGCACCGTTCCCGGCGGCGCGGCCGGTCTGGCGTCGGTGACTCCGCTGGGAGCCGAACAGGTCGCCGCCGCCTACCTCGACTGGCTCATCGAGCAACCAGCGTTGATGATCACCTTGATCGAGGAGCTCGGCGGGGCCGACCTGGCCTGTGACTGCCCCCTGCCCGCCACGGGCGAGCACGACCATTGCCATCGCTCGGTGCTGCTGGCGATAGCCGGTGACGACGAGGACATCTGATCATCTCGGCTTCGCCCATCCGCTGGGCGAAGCCGGCAACGGCGTCGAGATGCCGGCAGCGGAGTTCATCGCCTGGGCGACGCCCCGGCCCGCACAGAGCAGGGGTGCGATGCGGGAGCGCCCGCGCTGGGCCGTCTCATCCCGCGACGAACGCGGTATGCCGGTCGCGGACTACGAGTTCGAACAGCGATCTCAGCCCCACCCTTCTGTCCATCACCACCTTCTTCCACCTCGGCCGGGACGCACTGATACCGCTTCCCGCTGATTAAGGTCCTTCTGGAGCCACAAATGATCACCTTGCCTGACCTGCATCCCGACGCGAAAGCGCTGACCGTCTTTCGTGAGCACCGCGGCGAGCCACGTACCTACACCATCGCCGAGGCCCCCGGCGGCCGACACTCCATCGAGCGGACCCTGTTCGTCGCAGCCAAGGTCGGCTATGTCGCCGTGCCCGTCCCCGGCCAGGCGGGGTATGCGGTGCTGGACATCCTCGACGGCGAAGACCAGCCTGTACAGGAGTTGTCCATCCCCTCCCGGCGGGCGTTCGTTTGGTGGTACCACAAGCTGCGTCTGCGCATGGAACGAGACGACCATCGATGAGCCGAGCGCTACACCAGCCGCTGGAGGACTACAGCGGCCGCATCAAGGCAGAGTTCGCCCGTCCCCCGTCACATCATCACCTCAGGGCCTCCTCCTCGGCGCGGCCGGTGTTCTTGAGGCGGCACACGCCGCCGGTGTGGCCATCCACGATGAGCAGGCAGCGATCAGCGGCGCCGTGCCTGCCTTCTTGTCTGAGCCCGACCACGTGCAGCACGCCGCCGGTCAGGAGGAATAGTGGACCTCGCCGACACGACGGATGGCGGGCCGGCTACTTGTTGTACGACGAGCCGCACCTCACGATCCGCGGCGTCAGCGAGTAGTCGGCCCTCCTTCCCCGATGACCACCCGTTCCCTCCTTCCGCTCTTGGAGAAAGGATCTCAGCGAGCATGTTCGAACGTCTTTTCGGCCGTGACCGCGCCGCCCGGGCCGCCTACGCTCAGCACGTCGTCGACGTGCTGAGCCGACACTTCGACGAGTTGCACACGCCACACACCGCCGACATCGTCATCACCTCGGTGGAGCGCCAGTTGCGCACCCCTGATCCGGCGTGGGAGGTCTTTCTCGACAACCCCTCTGTGGCCAACTGGTCGCTCAAGCCCGGCGCAGCCGGTGGCCTGCGGGTGGCGTGCCGCCGTCATCCGTCCACCGACGCCGACGCAGAGCGCGAGCGCATGCTGACCGCGCTGATTCAAGACGGCGCGCCGTGACCGCCCCCGGCCAGGCCGCGAGCGATCCGGTGCAGCTGCTGCTGGCCAGCATCACCGCGCACGCCGACATGTGGGCCAACGCCTACCACGGCCAACGACAGTCCTGGCGGCACAGCAGCTTCGCGGCGCTGCTGCTGGAGTGCGGCCAGCTGTTCCTTCCCGCGCCGCGGCCTGCCTCCATCACGCCGGGACCGCCCGGCTCCTGTTTCGCCTCGGCCGCTGAACTGGCCGATCGCCATGATCTGGTGTATGTGGAAGGCGTGGTGTTGACCAGCGGGCTGCCGTTCGCCTTCGATCACGCCTGGTGTGCCGGAAGCAGCCGCCGCAGCGACCTGGTGATTGATCCGACGCTGCCCGACGGCCACGCCCTGGCCTACCTCGGGGTTCCCCTCACCACGGCCTACCGCCGCACCCAGCACGCTGACCGGGGCGATGACGCGATTCTCACCAACGGCCGCCTCGTCATCAGCGACAACACCGTGGCGCTTCGCGACGGCCTGCCCGCCGCGACGACCCTTCAGCTGGGGCGCCTCCTGCCTGACCCATCGGCCGCTGTCGCCGCCGGCGGTCTTATCGCGGCGCAGGACAGCACTCCATGAGCTTCGAGGACGCCCAACCCCACCCCGGCGAAGAGGCCGCCTCAGCACATCAGGTCCGGCCGTCGGCATCGGGCGCGCTGGATCCGCTGACCGTCTCTGGGGTGATCATGCTGGATCGCCCTTCTGATGATGATGAGGAGCAGCAGGAGGCGGACGCCGACCTGGTGTGGTTGCACGAGCACGGTGCGGGCGGGCTCACACTGCCGCCCAAGGGCAGCCGCCCGCCCGCCCGTACCGCCGCCGAGCTCGCCGGGTTGCTGCGCGCCGTCCAAGCTCCAGACCAGGCGATGGCTGCCACCGCGGGCTGGCTGTTGTCGGATCGGCGTTCCTCGGCCGCCACTCAGCGCAACTACATCCGCGACGTCTCCTGGTGGCTGTGGTGGGTTCAGGCCCGCGGCCTGCATCTGGGGGACGTGCCGTTCCTGGAGACCGACCTGTACGGCGCGGCCATGCGCGCCGCCGGCCTGGCGCCCAACAGCCGGCGTGCGCGGATCAGCGCCGCCTCCTCCTGGTATCGCTACCTGCGCCGCGCCGAGGTGGCCAAGACCAATCCGTTCGAGGGGATGGAGTCCCCCAAACGCCAGCTGCTGGCGCCGACCCGCTACATCACCGGCCCGCAGCTCGACGAGATGGTCGCCGAAGCCGTGCTGAACGAGACCCCCCGCACCCAGGCGATCATGGCGGTGCTGCGCGGTACCGCCTGCCGCATCAGCTCCCTGCTCAACGTCGAGCTGTCCCAGCTCACCTATCAGGGCCGCTTTCGGGTGCTGCAGCTGCCGGTCAAAGGCGGCGGCATCCACCCCGTCAAGGTCAGCTCCTACACCGGTGAGCTGATCGACGGCTATCTCGCCGAACGCGGCGCCGATCCCGGCCCGATCTTCCTGTCGCGCACCGGCAACAAGCTGCAGCGCACCTACATCCGCCAGCTCATCCAGCGCCTGGCCAAAGCCACCGGCGTGCCCGATCACGAGACGCTGTCCATCCACGGCATCCGCCACAGCGTGGCCACCGCCCTGCTGGACGCCGATGAGGACCTCGCCGTGGTCCAGGCCCTGCTGGGGCACGCCAGTCCGGAAACCACCCAGGTCTACGCCCACCCCGACACGCTCAACCGCTCTCCCGCCGACAAGATCGACCAACGCCTGGCCGCTACCGTGGCACGCCGCACCCGCCACCTGCCCCACGGGTAACCCGCCCCTCGCCACCCTGGAGCAGGGTGCTCACAACGTCTGCACCACAGCGTCTCAGCGGGCCCAGACGTTGTAGGCCGCTTCATCGGCGTCGGTTGGAAGAGTGTTACAGCCATCGGCGCTAAGCAGGATCCCGCTCCCCATGATGACAGCTCGACGATCACGCCTAGTCCACGGCCTCGCGCCGCGAGGCCAGACGAATGGTCAGATTGTGCACCAGGCCGTAGTCGCTGATGTCCAGCCGGTCGATCATCGGGCCCAAGGCCATGACTCGGGTGGACAGTTCCTTGTCGGGGAGCACGCCGTACCAGTCGGCCGCGATCATCGCGTTCACCTGTTCTGGGGTGGTGGCGAACAGCGTGGCGATGCCGAAGACGGCTTCGGGGTCGGGCGGGCCGACGCGTCCGGCGCCGGGTCCGTTCCACGCGCCGTATTCGACCATATTGCGCCACCAACCGTGGGAGCGGACGCGGTTGCATTTGACGGACATGGTGATGTAGTCCATACGGTCGGCGATGGCTCGGGCTGTATCACGAAATGGCGTTCTGCTCATGTCTCCTTGTCTACGCGATGTGACGGATTCGCACACTAGGAACGTACAAAGAATATGAGCGATTCGTCTTCTCAAGATGCGCGACCAAGAGCTGTGCGGTGCGGCTGACAGCCGGATCCGCAGTGCTTAGCCCCGATGGCTGCACCACTGTCCCCCGAGGCCGGTGAAACCCCAAAGTTCCCGCGAATCCTGACGTTTCTCGGGGTCCCGGTAGCAATCGCGGAAAATCCGACAAAGCGGCCTCCGAATTGCGGTGTTTTCACAGCAGGCAGGGTGGTCCAGGCTGAATCATCCTCCTGTAAGCGCAGGTCAATCCCTATTTCGTTGGATTCACCGCCGAAACTACGAGGACTCCGGAGGCGGCGGGCCGATAACAGAAGGTTGACGGGGCGGCGCGTTCTGAGGCCGGGGATGCGTCGGCGGCTGGTACGCCGCGGCGACCGGAGCGGCCCCCCACGGTTCCCGGCGGATCACCAACCGCATTACCAGGGGTCGGCGATCCGGCCGTCGGCCTCCAGTCTGAACCGTAGTAGGTGCATGCTCCCCGCCTGGTTCCCGGTCCGCATTCGCATTTCGGCCAATCCTGGCAACGCAAAGCGGCTCCCGGCGTCAGCGGCCAGCCGATAGAGCCGCTCAGCCCCATCCTGCTCCCCGGTCTGCTGTCGTACCTCGGCCAGGTCTTCCAATGCGGCAGGGCTCCCGGCGTCGACTGCGGCGCGGACCAGGGCCTCGGCTTCCCCCCAGTCCCCGGCTCGCTCCCGCATCTTGGCCAGGTCTTCCAATGCAAAGAGGCTCCCGGCGTCAGCGGCCAGCCGATAGAGCCGCTCAGCTTCTTCGCGTTGTCCGGCTCGCTCCCGCATCCTGGCCAGCTCCCCCAGCGCGGTCGGGTTCCCGCCGTCAGCGGCGGCGCGGGCCAGGCGCTCGGCCTCCTGCTGCTCCCCGGCCTCCTCTCGTCTTCTGGCCAAGATGTGCAGCGCGGAGGGCTCTCCGGCGTCGGCGGCCAGCCGGCAGAGCCGCTCAGCCTCCTCCCACTCCCCGGCCTCCTCTCGTCTTCTGGCCAAGGTGTACAGCGCGGACGGGTCCCCGCCGTCAGCGGCCAGCCGATAGAGCCGCTCAGCCTCCCTCCGTTCCCCGGATTTCTCCGGCTTCAGCAATGCGGCCAACTCCCGCAGAACGGTGGGGTCTTTGGTGTCGACGGCGCGAATCAGGCGCTCAGGCCCGCGCTGAAGCGCTGGCCGACCGTGCCCAGCGCGGCGAGCAGCTGGTCGACCAGCTGCTCGCCCCGTTGCCGCCGCTGGAGGACCTGGACGGCACCCCGGGCATCCTGCTGGAAAACGGGAACACGGTCCTGGCCGAGGAGGGGATGGTCGTCTTGTCCCACGGTTGCCCCGCACAGCGGAGCCCACCCGCGGCGCTCGCTCTGGCCGCCGCCCTGCACGTGGTCAGCCGGCGCCTCGACCGGGTCGCGAAGCTCATGCCCGGCGGCGCCGCGACCGAGAGCCCGTAGCCGCGCCGCCGCCGGGGGGCCGTAACCGGCGCCGAACATCAGCCTGCTGTTCGGCGCCGAACGGACTTGCGCGGTCGACGACTGCCCGAGTCCTGCCTGGATATCCAGATCACGGACAGCCGGAGCACTGAGCGGCGCCCTCCAGGCCGCACCGCCAGGGACAGTCTCTGACACCGGCGCTACGCCGTTCGTCCGCCAGCGGCTCTCTCAGAGCGCCGCCCTCGCGCCGACACGACATATGATCATGGACTTCTCGCGGCGTCCGAAACGTAGCCGTCAGAAAACGATCAGGGTCTCTGTAGCCGTCAAACAGCTCTGAAGCCCCGCCGAAATAAACTCGGCGGGGCTTCAGGATTACCACCCTTCAAGGCTTAAGCCTGATCTTGCCAGATTTCAAACTCTCGCGGCGTCTTTTGAGTAAGGATATTCATAATTGAAGCTCGGTTCACGGACTCCAGCCATGCATCGAGAGATATCCCATCCTCTGGGAACCACCATTCGGTGTGACTCCCGGCAGACTCGAGTTCATTATCCAATGAGTACCTGAACTCGAACTGTACCTGAACGTAGTACTCGTGCTCTCCAGACGAGTCGATAACTTCGAGCTGGCGAACCAGGCTGAGAACAAAGGTTGGCTCGGAAAACCAGCTCACCTTTCCATATTGAAAGAGATACCCGTCTGCATCTGGCAATTCGGGTATGTCGAACTCGATCGCCGAGTAACGACGCACCAGTCCCGTCAAATCCGAGACCTGAGAGGTGAACAAAGGTGGCTCGCCGAGGAGCCCTCTGGCGAGATCCAAAGCCGCTTCTACCCGCTGCTTGTTGGACATGAGTACCTTCCCGTGTTCGACACCTGTGCCTCAGGGTAATGCCCGCCCGCGGAGTCCTCGCACCAGCGGGCGGACACTATCCCCCTAAGGCCAGTAGCCCCCCTGTAGCTGTCTCCGGACGTGGTCTATTACATCCAGAGCCTCTCCCCTGGTTCGAGCCCCACCCATGAGATCATTCACATAATCGTAGTAATCGTTTGTGTGAATTCTCGAATGCACGGAAGCACCAGTCGGGTTGGGCGATCCGCTGCTGCGCGGTAGCCACACACCATTCTCGGCATCATTCACACCGATACCGAACTTGTCTAGTACGGTCCTCGCAGGGGCAGCCTTTGGTGAGTTTCCAGCCACAATGTGGTGTGGACTGTGAGGTGTGCTCGGCTCTGGGGAACCAGCATTAATGAGGCTCCTCCGTAGTTTATCCGCGCATCCCGGTTCGGTATTGTGAACAAGAATTGCTTGGCTGCCTGCGAGGACGTGGTAGGTGTGGATGTCATCAACAGTGAGGTTGTGGACGCGTTGGGTGGCGGTCCACTTCTTGATCGCGGTGATCTGAACGCGGGTGCCGGCTGAGGTCTGCAGCCACATGCCGGGTTTGAGTTCATCGGCGTCGACCCATTCGCGCAGTGAGGGAACCCAGAAGGGGTGCTCGTCGGTCGCGGTGATCGGGGCGGTGGTGTTACCTCTGTTGCCGTCGATGTCCACGGTGATCTTGACGAGGTTCTTGGTGCCGTCTCCGGGGATCAGGACGGTGACGGCCTTGGCGTCGGTGCGGCCGGTTTCGGGATCGGTGGCGAGCACGTAGTCGCCGACCTTGACGTCTTCGATCGGCTTTCGTGTTCCGTCGGCCATCAGCACCTTGGTGCCCGGGATGAAGCTGTTGGGGTAGGAGGTCCAGCAGGACACCGGCGGGGAGCCGGAATCGCTGCCGTTAAAGGGAACGGGGAAGTTCTGCGGGCGGGCGCTGTCGTTACCCAGGGTCTTGTCGTTGCCGGGTATACATCCGAACACCGATCTGGAGTACACGAAGCCAACCGTGTTACAGGAAGTCCCGCCGCTGCCGCAGTTTCCGGGATTCCATACCTCACACGGAACTCCACCGCCTCCTTCGGTGGTGATACTGCCGACGCTGCCGATTTCTGTGCTATTAGTGCAGCCGCCGAAGTTGGCCGGCCGTGATGCAACGCCATTGCAGTAGTTCTCATCTGCGGTCGGCACCGGCACCGGGATCGGCTTCGGGGTCGTCGGGGCGGGCTTCGGAGCAGGCTTCGGAGCGGCCTTCGGGGCGGCCTTCGGAGCGGCCTTTGGAGCGGCCTTCGGGGCGGCCTTCGGAGTGGGCGGGGTGATCGTTGAGGTCTTAGCAGTTCTTCTGGAGGGAATGTCGTCAGCGCGGGCAGCGGTTTTGGTGGACGTTGCGGTTTTGGTGGCCGTTGTGGTTGTCGGCGGTGAGGAATCTCGGGTGTAAACCGGGTTGCGTTTGACATGTTCAGCCGCTGTCAGTGCGCCGACTGCAGCCACAGCCGCAACGGCCAGCTTCCAAGCGGGAATCGCCAGCAAGATGGGCAGGTGTCCTGTTGGGTCGATCCCGACCAGCGGACTGGCATTGGCGTAGGTGTAGCGGTTGGCCTGAACGGACGGCTCGGGGTTGAGGGTCCAGTCGTCGCGGGAGACAAAGACGCCGGTGCCGGGCTGGTACCAGCGGGCATGCATGTTGATCTTGCCGGTGTCGGGGTCGGTGTACTCGCCCTGGTAGCCGAGGGCGCGCTGGGTGCCGGTGCGGTGGGTGACGGTTCCGAAGGGGTCGTAGGCGACCGAGTCGACCAGGGCGGTG
The DNA here is from genome assembly GCF_050943795.1 of Streptosporangium sp. CA-115845. Classification (NCBI taxonomy): domain Bacteria; kingdom Bacillati; phylum Actinomycetota; class Actinomycetes; order Streptosporangiales; family Streptosporangiaceae; genus Streptosporangium; species Streptosporangium sp. CA-115845. Next base: position 10,858 of record NZ_CP191987.1, read on the forward strand.
CCGGAGAAGGTGCCCACCACGTCGCCGTGCAGGTCGGTCATGGTTCCGAGGGCCGGCCCGGCGCCTTCTTGCAGGCTGAGCAGGCCACCGAAGGGGTCGCGGCCGTACTTGGCTTGCAGGGCGCCCGCACCGTCGGCGACGGCGACGACGTCGTTTTCCAGGCCCGAATAGGTGAAGCGCTGCTGGTCGGTGCCCTTGGTACGCGACATCATCCGGCCCAGGGCGTCGTAGCCATAAGAGGCGTCGCCGTCGTTGACGAGGCGGTCGAAGGCGTCGAAGACGAGGTTGCGGGTGACGCTGGCCTTGGTCTCGGTGGCGGTGGTGCCGCGCGGGGTGTAGGTGTAGTCGGTTCCGGCGCCGGAGGTCAGCCGGTTGCGCTGGTCGTAGACGAAGGTCTCGGCCCCGGCCTTGGTGCGGTTACCGGAGGCGTCCCATTCGTAGGCGGTGACGGCGCCGCCGGGGGCGGTCCAGGAGGTCAGGCGTCCGGAGCGGTCGTAGCCGTAGGTGTTGACCCCTGCCCCGGCGGTGCCGGTGGTGGTCTTGGTGGTGAGGAGATCGTCCTTGTCCCACCCGTAGACGATCTTCGACAGTTCGGTGCCGGAGCTGTTCTTCAGTGTCTGGGAGGTGAGACGGTCGACGGCGTCGTAGACATAGCTTTGGGTGCCCACCGGGCTGGCGGAGGTCTTGGTGGTCAGTCGGCCGGCATCGTCGTAGCCGTAGGTCCAGGTGCGCCCGGTGACCGGGTCGCTCGCGGTCTTGAGCTGGTCGGCGGCATCCCAGGTGTAGTTCGCCGTCCCGGCCGGGTCGACGCGCTGGGTGGGGTTGCCCAGGGCATCGTAGGTGTAGGTGGCGATCTGGTTGGTGGCCTTGGAGACTCTGGTCAGCAGGCTGCGGTCGTTGTATTCCAGGGCATAATCGCCGATCGCGGTGAGGCGGCCCGCGGCGTCGTAGGTGAGGCTCCGCGTCGGGGTGGTCACCGAGGCCCCGCTGCCGCTCTCCTCGACCACCTGGCCCAGGGGGTCGAAGGTGCGGTCGATGCGCACCCCGCCCGGCTGCAGAGTGGCGACGCTGTTTCCGGAGGCGTCGTAGAGGGTCGTCCAGGTCCGATCGGCGGCATTCGGGTGGGCGGTGGTGGATGGTTCGATGATTGACTCGACCAGGCCGAGAGTGTTGTAGCTGGTCCAGGTCGCGTTACCGCGGCCGTCGGTGATGCGGGTAGGCGCCCCGGTGGCGTCGTAGCCGAACGTCGAGGTGATCGACGCGCTCGCGGAGACCGGCTCGATCAGCGCGGTCACCCGGCCTAGCGCGTCGAATTCCTTGTGGGTGGTGTGCCCCTCTCCGGAGGTGGTGCTGGTCGGGTTTCCGGCCGGGTCGTAGCCGAAGCCGACTGTGCGCACGACGCTACCGGTGCTGGTGAGGTCCTTGACGGTGACCTGGCGTCCGGCCAGGTCATATTCGGTCTCGGTGGCGTTGCCCAGCGGGTTGGTCGTCTTGGCGATCCGGCCCAGGAGGTCGTATCCGATGGTGGATGTTTTGTTGAGCGGGTCGGTGGTGGCGGTGATCTGCCCGGTGGCGTTGACCGTGTAGCTGGTGGTCTTGTTACCCGGGGCGACACTCTTGGTGAGGTTGCCCGCGGTGTCGTAGGTCAGCGTGGTGGTGTGCGCTGCGGTGGCAGGAGTGCGCTCGATCTGCGTGCTGGTGATCTTCCGGCCGAGATCGTCGTAAGTGGCCTCGGTGCGCGCCCCGGTGGGGTCGAGGGCCGCGAGCTGCTCGCCCAGCAGGTTGTACTCCGTCACCCAGACGCCGCCCGGCCCTGAGGGGCCCGGGTCGGTGACCTTGACCGGACGGCCCAGCGCGTCATAAACGGTGGAGGTGACGTGGTTGCGGGGGTCGGTGACCGTGATCTGACGGCCTGCCGCGTCGTAGCCGAAGTTCACCGTTGGGGTGAGGGCGCTGCCGCCCGGCGGGGTGTAAGACGGGGCGATGAGTGAGGTGAGGCGCCCGGCCTTGTCGAAGGTCGAGGTGGTGGTGCGGCCTTCGGCGTCGACGGTGTGGGTCACCAGCCCGGCATTGTCGTAGCCGTAGGTCACCGTGGGCCGGCCGCTGGCGGCGGATCCGTTCTTTTCGATCGTCACCTGCGGGGCCTTCGACTCCACCAGCTGGCCGGCGAGGTCGTAGCGCATCGTGGTGGTGAAGTCCGCGGGCGTGGCCCCGGAGGCGTTGCCGCGTGGGTCCGTGGTCGCGGTCAGCAGCCCGCGGTCGTCGTAGGCGTGAGTGGTGATTAGGTCATCAGCGCCGTTCTCCACCGTCTGGCGGGTCATCTGGTTCAGCGCGTTGTAGACGTAGGAGGTGAATTCGGTGCGGGTGGTACCTGCGGCGGTGAAGGTCTCCTTGGTGACGTTGCCGGCCGCGTCGTACTCAAAAGCGGTCTTGCGCTTGAGGGCGGCGGGATCCAGCGTGGCGGAGGTGAGCTGACCGACGGCGTCGTAGAGGTAGTCGACGGTGGTCTTGCCACCGCCGGTGATCTGCTGGGTGAGGTTACCGGCCGGGTCGTACTCACTGGACTGCAACACCACATCGGCCGGGGTGGCGGAGCCGTTGAGCCGCACGTCATCGCCGATGACCTTGGCCTGCCGGTTGTCCATCCAGTAGGTGTAGGCCGTTTTGCGGCCCAGCGCGTCGATCTGACCGGCCAGCCGGCCGCCGGGATCGTAGGAGGAGGAGCCCAGCACCACGTCTTGGGCGGGTTGCGGGTTGAGCGGGCTGCCGGTCCAGTTCTTCAGCGTGCTGGAGGCAGGCTCGCCGCGTTTGGTGTAGGCGAACGTCGTCACCGTGCCCATCGGGTCGGTCGTCGACGCCTTGGCGCCGGTGACGTCCCAGGTGGAAGCGGTCACTCCGCCCTCGGGGTCGGTGACGGTCGCGACCCGCCCCAAGGTGTCGTAGGTGTAGGTGGTGGTGCGGGCGGCGTCGCCGCCGGTCAGGTCGGCCACGGTGGTGGTGAGCGGGTTGCCGTCGGCGTCGTAGGTCAGCGTGGTCTGGGCGGTGTGGGTCACATTGGTGACCTCGTTCTCCACCCCGGGAGCGGTGCGGGTCAGCAGCTGGCCCAGGCCGTTGTAGGTGAACGTCGCGGTGACGCCGGTGGGGTGTGCCTGGGAGACCTCGGTGCTGGAGGTCAGCCGGCCGACCGCGTCGTAGACCAGCGTGGTCGTCACCCCCGATGGGCTGGTCTGCTCGGCCAGGTCTCCGGAGGCGGTGTAGCGGTAGGTCGTCTCGTTGCCCTTGGGGTCCTTGGCCGACTTCAGCAATCCGGCCGGGGTGCTGCCGCCGCCGATCGCGGGTTCGGTGCCGTCGGTGTAGGTGGAGATCACCGAGCGGCCGGTGGGGAAGTCCGGGGTGGCCGGGCTGGTCATCTTCGCCACCTCGCCGTGGGTGGTGTACTCGGTGACGGTGGCGTAGGTGGTGTCGGTTTCGGAGGCCGAACGACCGTCGCGGTGCACGGTCACCTGGTCGTTGCGTGGATCGAAGGCATCGGCCGTGTTGAGGTGGTAGGTCCAGCGGTCGATCGCGCATTCGCCGGCGGCGCGGCAGTACTTGCGGGCGATGAGGTTGTCGCGCTCGTCGAAGTAGACGTCGTTGACGATGTCGTTGCGGTCGATCAGCTTGGCCAAAGAGCCTGACAGGTTGTACTCATGCCAGGCGGTGTACCCCAGCTGGTCGGTCTCGCCGATGATGCGATAGCCGCGCCAGGCGTCGTAGAGGTACTTCAGCTCCTCGTTGCGCGGGTCGATGACGGTGACGCGGGCGGCGCCGCTTTGGGGGTCGTAGGTTTGTGCGCCGATCTGCCAGGTGCCGCCGTTGCGGTCGACGTGGGTGGTGAGCCGGTCGGTGGCCGCGTCGTAGGTGTTGGCCGCCCACACCCGGCCGGACGGCAGGGTGACGCCGGTGAGCTTGTGCGCCGCCTCGGCCTTGGCGCTGTGGTGGGCGGTGACCTCGGCCGCGGTCAGCGGCTTGTCATACAGGGCGACCTCGTCGATGAGCCCCTTGAACGCGAACGCCGCCCGCGGCGAGGGTACTGCGGGGGAGGTGGCCGGGTCGGCCACCCCGTTGCCGATCGTGGCGCTGTTGCGCCAGGTGCTCACCGCCGCGGTCAGCGTGCCGGCCTGTGCCCCGTCCAGGAACAGTGTCTGGTCCTGGCCTGAGACGGTCAGCGCGACGTGGTGCCAGGCGTTGTCGTTGACCACACCGGCCGAGGTGATCGGTGCGGCGACCGCGGCCAGCGAGCCGCGCAGTTTGCCGTCGGTGCCGACATATAGCATCGGCCCCCACGGAATCCCGGACGTTTCCTGGGTGCCGGCGGCCATCAGCACCCCGGACTGGGCCGTTTTGAACCACATCTCCACCGAGATCTGATCGCCCAGGTGCGGCACCGTGTGCGCGGGCAGCTTCACCGCCGAGCCGGTGGTGAACTCCACCGCGGTGTCGGTGCTGGCGGCCAGCGCGCCGGGCTTGGCATAGGCCACCGACTGGTAGGTGGCATCAGCGGCGCCCGCCCCCTGGTCGGCGGCCACCGTTCCCGACGCCTCGCCCAGCCGCCAGTAGGCATACGGGTCAGAGTCCAGTACCCGGCTGCGGTACTGCGACCCGGCGCCGTAGGTGTAGTGGGTGCAGTTGGGGGCGGCCACCGGCGCGCACACCCCGGTCAACCGGCCGGCGTCGTAGTGGTAGGTCCACGTCAGCGGCGCACCGCCCACCGGGTCGCTGGAGACAGAGGTGACGTGATCGCCGGTCCAGGTGAAGGTCAGCGACCGCCCTCCTGTCGCCGTTACCGTGGCCAGCTTCCCACCAGTGTTGTAGGCCAGCGTCTGGCCGCGGCCCCGTGAATCGGTGATCTCGGTTAACCGGCCCTGGGCGTCGAAGGCGTAGGAGGTGGCCGACTTGTCCATCAGCCGCCAGGTGCCGCCGCTTTCCTCGGCCAAGGTGGCGTGCATGCCCGGCGGCGGCTGGAAAACCCCTGCCCCGGTGCCCATGAACCGCACCTGCCGCCCGTCGGGGTAGGTCACCAGCGCCGCAACCGCCGCGCCCCGCGTCTCCTTGAGGAGCTTCATGTCCCAGCGGGTCGACCAGCCCGCCCCGAAGAGGCCGTCGGTGCGCGGGTCCATGCTGTTGTAGGAGCGCGTCACCGACAGCGGCGGCCCCGCCGCCGGAACCGACAGGTCGGTCGCGGTCGTGGTGTAGTTGCCGCTTTGCTGGTGAAACTCCTGGCCGCCGACCCCGGAGGTGGACAGCTGCGAGGTGATCACCGGCTGGCGCACCCCGGTGACGAAGGTGTGCACCGGCGAGACGGTGGTCAGGGAGTTGGTGGTGTCGGTGATGGTCACGGTCCACCAGTACTGCTTGGCCCAGGCCAGTTTCGCGGCCGGAACCTTCCACGTGCTCACCCCGGCCGCCAGGGTGCCCGAGGAGGTACACCCCGTCCCGGTCATCGTCTCCTTGTCGCAGATCTTGAACGCATACCGCAATGTCCCGCCCAGCGGGCTGCGTCCCTGCGCCCGCAAGGTGGGGGTCAGTGAATCCATCAGCATCCCGCTGCGCGGGAAAGCGTTCAGCAGCACCGGCTCACCCGCCAGCAACGCGGCCCGCTGTTGCTCCGGCGCGGCTGGCGTCTTCGACGATGAGCCGTCGTTTTTCTGCGCGGCCCGCTGGTCAACGAAGCGTTCCTCGGTCGGGACCGCGTCTGGGGGAGGTTCGATGTCTGAGCGCCATGCCCCGTCAACCACCGCCGCCGACAGCTCCATGGTCGCCTGGCTGCCGACCAGGGTCGGGAAACCAGCCGCCGACCCGGTCAGCTGCCGGGGCGTCACCAAAGGCACCGCCAAGGCCAAGGTCTCCGGGGTGGCGGTTGCGAGGGCGGGCAGCGCGGGGATCTGCAGCAATCCCGGAACGACCGCGAGTAACGCTAAAGAGGCCCAGCGAGCCGATTTCGGGCATGACGAATTACGGCGCATACGCCGTCACCCTCCGGATGTATCAATGCGAGAGCCGAGCACTCGCACGTTGCCTCCAGCCCGCCAACAGGTCCGGACACGGCCGGGATCAGCGGTTCAGAATGCAACAGATAGGATCAAACGATCAAAAATTACCTATAGATCGCCTAACCTCGCAAGGTCCACATAAGTAACAAATAAAGACATGTTGACCAGCTTTCACCTGAGAGCTTGCCGAATGCGTACATGGACGATCACTATGGGTGGTGGATCGTAGGGTCTGCGATCTGGCACAGAAGAAGCCAAGTGCTCGCCCAGGGGGCAACGCCCAGGCCGTCAAGATCACTATATGTAGTCACCACAGGCGTAACGGCTGTCGGTAATCCCGGCCTGCACGGCGAGCTTTATCGCGGGGACGGGATGGAATCCGAAGGCGCCGGCGATGATCGGCACGGGATCGTCACGGAGATGCGGGTAAAGGGCGGCGCCTCGGGCTGCCGGGGAAACAACCAGGTGGTGCAGGTGTTGGCACGGTGGCGATGCGATCCACTAGAAGCGATGAACAACTCGGGGATGGGCGAGGGAGACCTCTCAAACCTGATAACGACCTGGCTGTCATCGGGGTCGCTCGCCAAGTACGCCAGGCAGGGCCGCGCCGGCTGCTCACCGACGGCGAACAGCCACCGGCAGGCGGCGGCCGAACCTCGCCGACGCCGAAAGCGCGCGGCCTGGAACTGCTTCGGTGACAGCGGGTGGTCACCGGCGCCAATGACGTCAGGACCACTCGGGGCCGTCGAAGGGGTACTCGCCCGGCCGCCACACCGCGAACCCCGGGCGGTCGGTGAAGCCCATGAGCAGTGCGATCTCCGGCCCGTCCGCTACCTCGGAGGGATCCAGTTTGATCACCACCGAGCCGTGTCCGAAGTCGAGGACGAGTCCGGTCTCGGTGCCTTCGGCCACGGCTAGCACGGGGCGTCCGATCAGGTCGCACAGCATGTCCCGGTAGCCCGGCTCTCCCATCGATCCGTTCGTGGAGCCCACGCTGACCCGTGGCCAGGTGAACAACGAGAGCTGGGGCCCGTCGAAGTCCAGCTGGACATAGTCGCGGACGAAGGTCACTGATGACGTCTCCTCGCCGATCAGGGCATGCAGCAGGGAATCGGTCACGATGAGACCTCCACGGGCCGAAAGAGGGGCGGGTGCACATCGTATTCTCCGTGGCCGGTCAATCAGAGGAGGACCTGCCACGATCACAGGAATCCCAGGTCGCCACGATTACCACCGGGGCCCCTTCTTGGCAGGGAAGGGGCGGCCGTGATGCTTGGGCTGGTCCCGTTCCGGAGGCGGGCGAGGCGGCGGCTCCATCACGCCCCTTTGCGAGCACGTTCCCGGCGAGGCCATGACGGGCCCGCGCGCATGGCCGAAGCCGCCCGCCTGGCGGGTGGGCCGTAGCGGCCGGGGGGGCGAACGAGCTCGACCCGCACGGCGACGGCCGGACGCTGCACCGGCCGCGCCACTCAGCGCTGACCCATTCGACCGCCGCCGGCCGCACCGCGCCGGGGACGCGCAGGCCCGCCGATAGATGCCACGGCGGGCACCGCGCCTCGCTCACCACAGACAACGGGGCCGCTTCACGCGCCGTCCGGCGGACGTCACCACAGGCCACGATCAGCGATCCCGCGGATGATAGGCCGTCATCCGCAGGGAGGCTTCGGGCCCGTCCGGGGATCGAGAAGTCGTCGGGTACCTACCAGGGTCGCCGAGGGCCCCGCTCTGGTTTTCGTTCCGGCGGTCCTCAATCCCCGGGCCGTCCGCGTCTTGGCGGGGTGTTCTTCGGCCTCAGGGCACGATGACGTGGAAGGGGACGTCGGCGCCGGCCGAGCCGTTGCCGGCGCCGATGAGGATCTGGTTGGCGGAGTCGCCGCACTGGGAGGCCTGGTCGTCGACGAAGACGCTGGCGTTCCACGGGGCGCCCCAGCGCTTGGTGGCGACCGGGACGGCCTTGGTGGCGTCGATGTCGGCGTCGAGCTTGATGCAGTACCGGCCGGCGTCGAGTCGGCGGACGTCGATGACGCCCTTGGAGCGGACCACACTGCCGTCGGCGTTGACGACGGCGGCGGCACGGGCGTAGGGACCCTGGGCGCCGCCGGTTCCCGCGGAGGCGGCGGTTCCGGCGCAGAGGGCGCCGCCGGTCAGGGTGGTGGCCAGGATGACGGTGGTGAGCTTGGTGCGCATGCTCGTTCTCCTCGGTAGAGGAAACGGGCCGGGGCGCTCGGCCGCCAACCGGCAATGAACAGCACTTAAAGTAGTGGATCATTGACTCTGAGTATCGGCAGCGTGATGGTGTCGCCGGTATGGCGGCCGGAATCGTCGGGGCTCGCGACCTTCACGACCCATCTACGGGCGGGCGTGTGCGGCGCACGGTGCGGCCGGATGTCCCTCAGGTCCGGTCGAGGCGTGACGGGTGCCGAGCGGGCGGGCGCCCGGCCTCCTTGGTGACGTTGCCCGTCGGCTGTCTATCGCCCGGGTCTCGCTTTGTTGCATCGCGCGACGATGCGACACGAAGTCTGCATTGTTGCACCAACAGCAATATATTGACTACTCTCAGTAGCATCGCTGTGGATCGATCAAGATCATTCCTCACGGCAGATCGGGAATTCCATGGCGATGGCCCGCCGACCCAGATCCGTACTCACCATGCTGGCCTGTGCCTTGACGGCACTGCTGGCCGTGCCGGGAACGCCGGCGACAGCCGACAGCGGCGCCCACGCCGCCGCCACGGCCCGTCAAACCACACAGGCCGCCACGCCGTGCGTCCGGCAGGGACAGGCGACCTACCCCGTCGACTACTACTGGAAGAACGTGCTCGGCATGAGGCTGGGCAGCGGGTCGATCGCGGTCAACACCTCCCCGTCCCTGTGGGGCGGGCAGATCGCACCGGGGGGCACCTTCACCCTCACGCTGACGCACCGCACGGCCCAATGGCCGTTCCTGGTCAGGACCTACACCACCACCTGGGACCTGTCGTCCCTGCTGGCAGGCGCCGATATCGTCGGCCAGTCCGGGACCGGCGTCATCAGCGGCAACACCCTGTCGATCACCTCGCCGGGCTCCAAGACCGACCCGCCCGCCAAGGTCATCACCTTCCGGGTCAGGCAGGGAACCGCCGGGCGGAGCATGACCATCCGGCCGACCGGGATCAGCAGCGTCCTGGCCGCGCCGGGCCAGCTGGGAAACAACACGCCCGCCCCGCCGATCCAGATCGCAGGCGGCCAGTCGATCTCGCCCACCAAGGCCGTCGGCGACATCACCAGCACCCAGGGCAAACCCGTCAGCGTGTCCGTCCTGGCCAACGACACCGCGACCGCACCGGTGATCAGCAACGTCACCACTCCCGGCCGCGGCACCGCGACCATCTCCGGCAACACCGTGGTCTACACGCCCGCCCCCGGCTTCGTCGGCAGCGACACCTTCACCTACACCATCACCACCGCCTGCGGGACCGCCACCGCCACGGTGACGGTCGACGTCCCGTGCACCGACACGCCCGTCACCCTGGCCAACGGCAGCTTCGAGGCGCCACCGGTGACCGGGTTCCAGTTCCTCCCCGACGCCCCGGTCAACCCCGGCATCGGCTGGCACACCACCGCCACCGACCACCTGCTGGAGTTCTGGCGTACCGGCTACGGCGGGGTCCCGGCAGCCGATGGGCAGCAGTTCGCCGAACTCAACGCCAACCAGTTCTCCACCCTGTATCAGGACCTGCTCACCGTGCCGGGAACCGTCATGACCTGGTCGCTGTATCACCGCGGAGTTGTGGGCACCGACACGATGAACGTGCTCATCGGCGCTCCCGGCGCGATCGTCGCCCAGACCCCCACCGGAGCCTCCTCGCCCGACATCACCGACGGCAACACCGCCTGGCGCCGCTACACCGGGACGTATGTCGTCCCGCCCGGACAGACCGTCACCCGCTTCGCCTTCCAGTCGGTGACCACCGCAGGCGGAAACCCGGGGACCGGGAACCTGCTGGACGGCGTGGTGTTCGAAACCCCACGCTGCCCGTAGCTCAACGCGCGACCTGCTCGGGGCTATGACCGGGGTCGTGGGATGGCGTCTCGCCTGAACCAACGGCTCGGGACGGCCTACTGCCGAGCCCGGCTCCGGCCGGGCTCGGCAACGCCGGGTACCGCCAACGGCTGTCCCGTCGCCGGACTCGACCCGCACGGCGACGGCTGGACGCTGCATCACTCGACGCTGACCCATCCGGCCGCCGTCGGCCGCACCGCGCCCGAGCCGCTGGCCACGTCCCGCCATCAGCACCTGGCCAGCCTCGGCCGTTACGCCCCCGCTGGGCGAGGAGGCCTCCGCCCGCATCACCACCGAGCACGATCGGGCCAACCGGCGCCGCACCCGCCGGCAAACCCGCCCTCCGCGGAGCCACGGGGAATCCGGGAGGAAGGTCGAGCCCCCGCCGTCTGACGTGCCGAGGCCAGCGGCACGACCGTCCCTTTCTCCCGCACTTGGTCCGCCCCCGCAGGCGAGGCACGCTCGACATCCAACACTTATTGTGACTCAATGATTACTTAATGTTGTCACCGTTGGGTGAAGAGGATCCATGCGTCTGCACTCTGCCGTGGCCGCCGCCGGCGGCGCCCTCATGCTGGCTCTGGCGGTTCCCGGCTCCGCATCGGCCGCCACAGGCCAGTTCCGTTACTCCTACAAGACCGCCGACGGGTACGAGGCCGTCGGCTTCATCAACAACCCCGAGATCAGGAGATGCATCGACATCCAGGGGGCGGGCTCTGACGGCACGTCGGCCGCCTACGCGCCAAAGAACCTGACCGACGCAACGGCCACGGTCTTCCTCGAGGCCGGCTGTATGGGGGACGCCTTCTCCAGCCTGCGCCCCGGCGCCGGTGCTTCAGAGCGCCTGCTGGTGCGCTCCGTCCTCTTCTCCTAAAAGCCCGGAGGCGTTCAGGCAGGCGACGAGGCCGCGCGGATCGCGAGATGTCACCAGCTTGCCTGATGTGGCGGAGCTGGGGCGTTGCCGGGCGGATCGTGTCGTGAGGGCCCTCTGTGGGCACCATCTGGGTGTGCTGACCCCCCGGCGTATAAGCGCTGTTCTCCTGTCCGGTGTGCTGAGCACCGCCGCCCCCCTCACCGCTTCGGCCGCCGTAGGTGCGCCGGTTCGACAGGCCGCCGCCGCGAGCATGCCCACCCCCATCACCGCGGCTGCGGCCCGAACTGCCCTGTCCGCGCTGACGGTTGCCACGCCGCGCTCGATGGCCGGCTACAGCCGCGCGAAGTTCCCGCACTGGATGAGCCAGTCCAGTGCGGGCGCGGGCTGCGATACTCGGGAGGTGGTGCTGGCCCGCGACGGCCAGGCCGTCAAACGCGACGCCGAGTGTCGGGCCACCTCCGGTACCTGGAAGTCGCTCTATGACAGCCGCCGCTATACCCGCGCCGCCAGCGTCGATATCGACCACATGGTGCCGCTGGCCAACGCCTGGCGTTCGGGCGCCGACGCCTGGAGCACCCAGCGGCGTCGGGCGTTCGCCAACGATCTGACCCGGCCGCAGCTGATCGCGGTGTCGGCCGCCTCCAACCGCTCCAAGGGCGACCAGAGCCCCGATCAGTGGCAGCCGCCGGCGCGCGGCTACTGGTGCCTGTACGCCCGCGCCTGGATACAGGTCAAAAAGCACTACGCCTTGACGGTCACCGCCGCGGAGAAGACGACGCTGCGCCAGATGCTGGGCACCTGCCCGGCGCCCGCCGATCCGGCGGGCGCCGAGTGAACGCCCGATGAGCGCCGGGAAGGGCAGCGACGTGGCGAGCGGCCGTCGCTCTGAGGCGCACGCCGTCGCGGGGCCGGGCGGGGTCATGACCGATGAGGTCGGGGTGATCACCGGGGAGCTCCTGGTGAGCACCGAGGTCAGCGGCGACCGGCTCCAGGTGCGGGTGCAGTACGCCGGCGCCGAGGAGTGGTACACCCTCACCGGCAGCCCCTTCTCCTTGGGAGAGCGCACCGCCCGTTCGGCGCGCGCGGCTCTGCTGCGTGCTGTCCGCCATGGACTGCCCGAAGGGCTGCCGGGCGGGAAGCTGCCCTGACGACGCCCCATCGTGCACTGCCCCGCCAGGTCCGAGGCGAAAGCAGTGAGGCGTTGCGGGTAACCACTCGCCCCTTCACGTCGGCGTCCGTGGCGGAGCCGCTCACCCCATCAGGGGCGCGGCCTGCCACACCCCTGGCAGTTACTGAGCGCACAAGAGCTCGAACGAGATGGGACGCCATGGAAGACGACATCACCCGCCCAGGTGATCTGCAGCACCGCAGAGCACGCCAGTACGCCTTTTGCGCCTCTGCGCTCTGCTTCGAGCCTGTTGGCGCCGGGGTGGAAGGCGTGTTCGACCAGGCGTTGACCAATGGTCTGACCGCGATTGTCGCCCACCATTGGAAAGACCAGGAATCCTGCAGGGGCCGGGTGAAGTCAGCCGCTGAGCTGCTGAAAGTCATCGAGGCCGAGGGAGTGCTGGTCAGGGAGGGGGTCTACTGGGTCACGGATAACCCTCATACCCCCAAGCCCACCACGTCGTACGTGGACCCATTTGAGGATCGACCTATGGAGGTGAGGGTGATGGTTCTCCGAGAAGCCCTGAGCGCTACGCAGGCGATCCGGCACGCTCGAGCCACCGACGACGAAATCGGCTCGAACCTGACTGCAGCCCATGTCGACGCCTTGTGGGAACTCAGCGGACACCCGACGCTGGCCGGGCTGGTTGACGTCCTGAACGAGATGAGGGAAGAGCGAGTCCGCGGCGCGGTCTCGGCGCTGGATGATCACGAACAAGACCGCGCCTTCACCTACCTCGCGCTGTTGAGCGGGGAGGAACTCGCGCGCCGGGCGGGCGTCGACTATGTCGGCGAATACTCACAAGAGCCCGGCGACGTCGAAGAGTGCCCCGTGTGCGGCAACATCTCGCTGGTCCTCAGCTCACATGACTCCGAGATCGCCGAGATCGGTGTCGGGTGTTGCGTCGTGTGCAGCTATGAGCGCACGATGGATGCCGCCAACGACATCGCCTCCAGTGTCCAGTTCCAGCGCGCGGTCGACCGCCCGGACTAGAGCCTGTCTGACAATTCGGCGTGGCGGATCCAGAGCATGAGGCATCCGATGGTGACGCCTGTGAGGTATCGGCTGGCGAGCTTGTCGAAGCGGGTGGCGATGGCCCGCCACTGCTTGAGCTTGCCGAAGCAGCGTTCCACCAGGTTGCGCTGCTTGTAGGTCTGCCGGTCGAAAGCGTGGGGGCGGCCTCCCCTGCCGCCCTTGCGCTTACGGTTGGCGATCTGGTCCTTACGCTCGGGAATGACCGCCTTGATGCCGCGCCTACGCAGGTAGGCGCGGATCTTCTTGGAGGAGTAGCCCTTGTCGCCCAAGAGCGCGTCCGGGCGGGTGCGGGGACGGCCACCAGCGACGCGACGCACTCTCAGCTTGGCCATGACCGCTTCGAAGGCGGTGCAGTCGGCCACGTTCCCGCCGGTCAGATGCGGGATCATCGGCAGGCCCCGGCCTTCGGTGATCAGGTGGAGCTTGGTGGTGAATCCTCCCCGGGACCTGCCGAGGGCCTGCCGCTTTTGTGATTCCTTCGTATCGATCGTCCCTGCTCCGTCCCCCTTTTTCGGGCACCCGCCGCGTGCTGATGGGCTCTGGAGATCGTGGAGTCGATACTGAAGGTCCATTCGACGTTGCCAATGGAGTCGTCTTTGACCTGCATCTCCTCCAGCAGGCGCACCCAGGTGCCGTCCTCGTCCCAGCGTTTGAACCGCTCGTAGCAGGTCTGCCAGGGCCCGTACCGTTCGGGGATGTCGCGCCAGGGTGCCCCGGTCCGAAGCCGCCACAAGATCCCGTTGATGACCTGCCGGTGGCCCCGCCACGGGCGGCCTCGTCCGTCCGTGGCGGGCAGCAACGGCTCGATCCGCTGCCAGGCCTTATCGGTCAGTTCACCACGTCTCACCATGAACGATCATCTAACCGCACCGGCTCTGATTATTTGTCAGACAGGCTCTAGCGTGATCGCGTCATCGAGCAGTTCCTCACGGCCGGCTGCGTCGAGTACCTGGCCGGGCATGCCCGGCCAGAGAAGGACGCCCAGCGCGTGGAGGAAGAGAGAGCCTCTGGTCAACCCACTCGCTGACGCCCCGAGCACTCTCTGAGGTTAGAGATGATGCGATCACGTCCGCGCTCAGGAACCGTCCGGGTGTGCCATCCATGCGGGGCGCAAGCCCTGGCCGCCCTCCTCGTAGTGGTGCACAATCTCAGGAAGAGTGACCTCGATCATCGAGGCCACCTCACCGAAGGGCACCACCCGCCCAGTTGGGGTCTACACTTTCGGTGCCAGTGGATTGCGCGCCGCATACGCTGCAGATACCATGCGGATATTCTTCATCGCCCCTTCGAGGGGTCGCGACGCGCTGAATGATTTCGCCTCGCCTGAATTTCTTATCGCCCCTTCGAGGGGTCGTACACCGGGTGTGACCACACTTCGGACCGTACGCTTGCGAGGGGCCCATGCGGAAGGCAACCTACGGTCGTCTTGACCGATACACCGGCAATGACCCGGCCACCAGCACTCCGGCGGCGTTGCCGACCAGGATCAAGCGGCAGGAGTCGACCACGCTGTTTCCGCCCGAGACACGCTCGAGCGTCCTTACGGTGGTGGCAGCGGGCACCCCGTTGGCCGAGGCCATGAACGATGTCGGCCTGACCGAGGAAATCGCCTACGGGCGCACCCGCTGGGATCATGAGTGGGCCAGCGCGCTGGATGCCGCTCAGATGGCAGGACGTGATCCCCGCCTGCGGCATGGATCGGCCTGGACCTACACCCACCACGGATGCCATTGCCCCGAGTGCCGGCTCACCCAGCCAGGATGCACGGCCGTCGCCGCCCGCTTCACTCCACCCCCACCCCCGCCCCGTCCTACGGTGCGCATGCCGCGAACCCGGCAGCCGTCCCTGAGCGCCGCGGAGATCGTCCGGCTGTTCAAGGTGCCACGTCCGACGGTCAACCGGTGGGCACTCAAGGACGGATGGGAACGCGATTCATCCGGTGGTGTCCTCCGCTACCGGACGGCTGATGTCCGCGCCTCCTACCGGCGCTACCGCCACCACGGCTCCCAGCAACCCTGAACAGCCGGTTCTGCTCGGCTACCGTCTGACCCGGGGTTTTTGCCGTTACTGTGGCTCATAGCGGGCCGGTGGTAGTGCTGGCCGGTCTACCGACCAAGACAGCACCGCAGGAGCGGCCCGCCGCCAGCGGCACAGTCCGGCCCGGACCAGACACGGAAGCAAGGGCAAGCAATTGCGGCTGCGCACGTCGTGTGCTCTGGACTGAAGCAGCGGTCGGCCGCGGTCGCCCATCTGCGCACGAACACTCCGAGCCCCGCCCCGCCTGCTGCAGAACGCCGTCACAGCTCATCTGCAGGGTATCGACCGCGTTGAACGCGAGGAACAGGTCCGAGGTGATTCGAGCTGTCGCAGCGGTGAGGCCTTGGCCGCCGTCAGCGAGGCCGTCGAGAAGGAGGTCACCCTAATCCGTCGCCAGTTGCTGGGCCTCCGCGTCGGCCGACGACCATATGACACAGGTCTGCCTGGACAAATGGCTATGACGGCTCCAGTTGGCCCCACTCGGGCCGGCTTGGGTTCTAAAGGTGGTCGCAACACCTGACCCCGAGGGGTGTTGCCATGACCGAGGCGCGTCGGCCACGTAAGAAGCGGGGACCCGCTCCACAGACGGACAAACGTGATCAATACCTTCGCCTCATGGCGCAGGGAATGAACAACTCGGCCGCGTGCCGCGAGCTGGGCATCAATCGCAGGACCGGCACCCGTTGGAGGTACGGCAGGAAGGAGGTCGACCGGGCCGGGCGCGAGCGCGTCTATCCGCCGATCACCGAGCAGCCTGATGACGGAGCCACCTCACCGCGATTCCTGTCGGAGGACGAGCGGATCGCCATCGCCGACATGCTCCGGACCGGCGCCTCGCTGCGCGCTATCGCCCGGGAGCTCCAGCGGAGCCCTGCCACGATCAGCCGGGAAGTGCGCCGCAACCGCGACCTGGCCACCGGCAAGTACCACCCGTTCCGCGCCCAGCGGCGAGCGGTCGTCCGGCGAGCGCGCTCGAAGGAGGGTAAGGTCCGGCGGGACCCGGAGCTGAAGACTTACATCCAGCAGCGGCTCAACCAGCGGTGGAGCCCCGAGCAGATCAGCCAGGACCTGCGCACCGCCTTCCCTGATGAGCCAGAGCGGCACCTGGCACACGAGACCATCTACCAGGCGATCTACCTGACCTACCGCGGCGGCCTGGAACGCCGGCCCGACATATTGCGCACCGGCCGTCAGGCCCGGCGCCGCCGACGCCGCGTCGACCAGCGCGCCACCCGCTTCATCGACCCCGGCAAGCTCATCCACCAGCGACCCGCCGACATCGACGACCGCCTGATGCCCGGCCACTGGGAGGGCGACCTCGAGCGCCACGAGGCGCCATGCAACCGAGCGGAGGTGAAAGGACTCCGCCGCTGTGCTGTCGCAGCAGCGTAGCGAAGCTGGGGGCAGGCTGATCCGGGGAACGCCGGTGAGGCTGGCAAGCAGCCCCGACAACGACGGGACGGGCCAGAACTACCGGATGGCCCGGGTCCGGCAAGCGAGACGGGAAGGTGGACGAGAGGAACCAGCGCTGTCACGCCCCTTAAGTTTCCCGCCAGCTCGAAATCCGGTGGATCTGGGCTGGATCGCGGTGCGCACCCGTCCCCCCGTCACGGGGCGGGGAACTCCTGGGCCGGTATTGAGGTCGCCGGTCGGGAGGCCACGGTGAAGGTCTGCGGCGTAGCCGTGGCGAAATCGCAGGGGTATAGCTGGCCACCTCACCCGACGATCGGTTCATGGTGAACGTGGGAACCACCCCCCGGTTCCCGTCTGGGGCCGGTCATCCAGGCCGGACGCAGCGGGTTGGCGCGTTGTCCGCCGACGACCGCGGGGTGGGGCGGAGGACCCGTAGTAGTCCGAGCCGGGGGTGCGACACGAAAGTCGCACGAGTTGAGTGAGCTTCATCGAAGGAGGTCGGCTTATGCCGAAGGTGTAGTTACGGATCAGTGTTCGAGGATCTGTCCCCGGCCTGACGTGCGTCGCTGGTAACAGTGGGGTGCGAAGCTCAGGTCTTCAGGCCCAAGGGCTCCCGTTCCATCCGGGAGTCACAGGTCACGGGGAAGGCCGACAGGGTGAACAGTGTGAACCCCTGGTGATGCCTCGTCATCGGAAGCCCCGCAGATGGGTCGTTGCAGCGGGGTCAAGGACTGGCCGTTGAGAAGCGGCAGGCGCCGACCGGAAGACTCTAAGCCGGTCGGGAGAACACCGCCGTCCTCGGGGTATAGGGGGCACCCGACCCGGCCGCATCTCACTCGTGCGGAACGTGACAACCCCGTTGGAGTCCGGAGACGCCCTGGCGTCCTTGGCAAGCCGACCGCGAGGAAGGCCCGATCCTCCAGCGGGCGCAGGATGGCCTCAGAAGCCAATGCCGGCGGCCGAAAGGCAGCGGGAAAACGAGACACCATGACCGGCTCTCCGCTGGCCGTCTCGCATAACCGGCCGGATACGGGTTGATACCCGGACTCGAAAGGGTGCTGACGGAGGCCAGGTGAGCCTGTGAAGAGACGAAGAGAACGACACCAGAACCGAAGGACAAGTTGGACGCCATGACGCACACGCAGGTGAAAGCCGATGCGGACGGGATGGCGAACGGACCGGAGGACAACATCCCTGACTGGCACGAGATCGACTGGCGTGCCGTCGAGGACGAAGTACGGCGTCTGCGGCAGAGAATCTTCACGGCATCGCGGGAAGGCGACCTCAAACGAGTTCGCAACTTGCAGAAACTGATGCTCCGCTCCCGCGCCAACACGCTGCTGAGTGTGCGGCGCGTGACGGAGCTCAATGCTGGGCGCAAGACCGCCGGAGTGGACGGGCGAACAGCGCTACTGCCCCAGTCGAAAACCAAACTGGCCGACTGGGCGCAATATCGCTCGAAAACCTGGACGCCCCTGCCGGTCAAGCGCGTGCACATTCCCAAAGCAGGCGGCAAGAAGCGCCCGCTGGGGATCCCGGTCATCGCTGACCGAGTACTGCAAGCGCGGGTGGTCAACGCGCTGGAACCCGAGTGGGAGGCGCGGTTCGAGCCGAAGTCGTATGGCTTCCGGCCCGGCCGCGGCTGTCATGACGCGATATCCGCCATCTATCTGACGCTGAAGGGCAAGAACCCCCAGCGGATGTGGGTGTTGGACGCGGACCTGAAGGCGGCGTTCGACCGTATCGACCACCAGTACCTTCTCGCCCAGCTCGGCACGTTCCCCGCCAGGGAACTGGTCAAGCACTGGTTGAAGGCCGGAGTGGTCGACGGCGGCCGGTTCGCCCCGACGGAGGAAGGCACCCCGCAAGGGGGCGTCGTCAGCCCTCTGTTGCTGAACATCGCTCTGCACGGAATGGAACAAGCCGCCGGAGTCCGATACCGCAAGCTCGGCACGAACGCTGCCGAGTCGGTCGAAGGTTCCCCGGCATTGATCAGGTACGCCGACGATCTTGTCGCGCTGTGTCACAGCCATGACGAAGCCCAACAGGTCAAGGCGAAGCTCGCCGAGTGGCTGCTGCCCAGAGGACTGGTATTCAACGAGGACAAGACACGAATCGTCCACGCCGACTCCGGTTTCGACTTTCTGGGATTCAACGTCCGCCGCTATGACGGCAAGCTGCTGATCAAACCGAGTCCGGCGGCTCTGAGACGAATCCGGGAACGGCTCCGCACCGAGATGCGGGCCCTGCGAGGGTCCAATGTCCGAGCGGTGCTGCACAAGATCGATCCGATCGTGCGCGGTTGGTCAGCCTACTACCGGACGGTGGTCTCCAGCGCAGCGTTCACCGCGCTGGACGACTACATGTGGAAGCTCACCTACAAGTGGGCCAAGCACGGCCACCAGAACAAATCGAGGCACTGGATCGTCAACCGGTACTTCGGTCAGTTCAACAAGTCCAGCAAGAACCGCTGGGTATTCGGCAACCGGGAGACCGGAGCCCACCTGCGGAAATTCTCCTGGACAAAGATTGTTCGACACCAGATGGTCTCGGGCACATCGTCTCCGGACGATCCGGCCCTGGCCGAATACTGGGCCAAACGGCGACGCAAAGCGAAACCCCTACCGCTGGACGCGTTCGGACTGCGGCTGCTGACGCTGCAAGACGGCCGCTGCCCGCTGTGTCGGGGCTTTCTCCTGCACGCCGACCACCAACCGCAGAGCCCCGCTGAGTGGGAACAGTGGATGGCGGTGGTCCGAAGGGCAGTGACGAAGCAACACCTCGTCCTCGCCCCGGACCAAGGCACGTCGAACATGGTCCTTCGTCTCGTGCACACGGCCTGTCGGCGTCGGCACTCTGCCGACATCGCTCCAGGACCGGCACCTCTGCTTGCCCACGAGCCTTCAGGGCTTGCTTGAGCCGGATGCCGGGATGACTGGCACGTCCGGTTCTTAGGGGGCTCCGGCGCGGCAACGCGCCGGAGCTACCCGACAAAGCCCGAGCACATGGCGAAGGGGTCCAGCGGGTTCACGCACGCGAGACACTGCAAGGGACGGAGACGCTGGTGAATACCGGTGAACCGTGGCCCGACCCGTTCTGGGCGGAGCGACGGGTACGACGGATGCAGGCCAAGCTGCACCTGTGGGCGACCAACGATCCTGGTCGTCGGTTCGATGATCTGTACAACCTCATTCATCACCCAGACTTCCTCGCGGTCGCGTGGGAGCGGGTGAGCGGCAACAAGGGCGCACGGTCGCCGGGGGTGGACCGGGTGATCCCGGCCGCCATCGGCGGCGAGGCCGAGGTCACGGCGTTCCTGAACGACACCTGCGAGCAGCTCAAAGCCCGCACGTTCACCCCGCTGCCGGCCAGGGAACGCATGATCCCCAAGGTCGGCTCTCCGGGGAAGTTCAGGCGTCTGGGCATCCCGTCCGCGATGGACAGGCTCGTGCAGGCAGCTCTTGTGCTGGTGCTGGAACCGATCTTCGAGGCGGACTTCAAGCCGGTCTCCTACGGCTTTCGCCCGAAGCGACGGGCCCAGGACGCGATCGCCGAGATCCACGCCTTCGGCACCCGGAACTACCACTGGGTGTTCGAGGCCGACATCACGGCGTGCTTCGATGAACTGTCGCACTCGGCGATCCTCGACCGGGTGCGGAGGCGCATCGGAGACAGACGAGTCCTGGCCCTGATCAAGTCCTTTCTCAAAGCGGGCATTATGTCCGAGGCGGGACAGATCGAGGGGACGGCATCGGGCACGCCGCAAGGAGGCATCGCCTCGCCGCTGCTGGCCAACATCGCTCTATCGGCGTTGGATGAGCATTTCTGCGCCAAGGACGATCACGGCACCCGGTGGCAGCGAGAGAAGCACCGCAAGAACGGCGGGGCCTATTACCGGATCATCCGTTACGCGGATGATTTCGCGATCATGGTATGCGGTTCCAAGGCTCACGCGGACGCGCTCTGGGAGGAGGTCGCCGACGTGCTTGCCCCGCTGGGGCTGCGATTGTCGGAGTCCAAGACCCGCGTGGTCCACTTGGACGAGGGGTTCGACTTCCTCGGTGCGACACGAAGTCGCATGGTTCGAGTGAGCACGCTGATTGGAGGGCTGAGCACGATGACAGCAGCGTAGCTCCGGATAAGTGTTCACGGATCCGTCCCCGCTCTGACGTGCGTTGCTGGTAACGGCAGGGTGCGAAGCTCAGGGAAGACGCCCAAGGGCTCCCGCTCCATCCGGGAGTTACAGGCAAGGGGAAGACCGGACGGGCGAGTACACGCGAACTCTCGACGATGCCTCGACATCGAAACCCCCGGAGATGGGATGAACCGCTGGGGGCAGGGCTGGCCGCTGCGAAGCGGCAGGCGGCGGCTGGTGACTAGGAGCCAGCCGTGGAGAACACCGCCGCCCCGGGGTGCAGAGAGCGCCCACCCCGGCCGGATCTCGACCATGCGGAACGTGAAAACCCCGTCGGGGTCCGGGACGTGTCCCGGTAAGCCGACCGTGAGGGAGGCCCAACTCCCCGGCGGGCGCAGGACGGTCCAAGAAGCCAATGCCGGTACGCCGAAAGGCGACGGGAAACCGGGACACCAAGGCCGCCCCCTTCGCGGTCGTCCCGCATAACCGGCCGGATACAGGCGTCTGCCTGGCCCGAAAGGGAGCTGACGTGGACCGGGTGAGCCTTTGACGCGCTGAAGCTGAAGTACCGGAACCGAAGGACAGGTTGGACACAGATGACGGCACACGCATTCGTTCTTGCGATGGCGGCCCTCGAAGTGAACGGACCGGAGGACGTGGCCACCGACTGGGACGCCATCACCTGGCGCACCCACGAGGACCACGTACGGCGACTGAGGCAGAGGATCTTCAAGGCGACGAAGGAGGGGGACCTGAAGAAGGTCCGTAATCTGCAGAAGCTGATGCTGCGGAGCCGGAGCAACACGCTGATCAGCGTGCGGCAGGTCACGCAGCGCAACGCTGGCCGCAAGACGGCAGGTATCGACGGGCAGGTCGCTCTGACCTCCCGCGACCGGGCGGAGCTGATAGAGCGAATGCACCGCCATGCCCCGCCTGGCAAAGCCTTGCCGGTCAAGCGGGTCTTCATTCCGAAGGCGAACGGAAAACAGCGCCCCCTTGGGATCCCGGTGCTCGCGGACCGCGTGCAGCAGGCACGTGTGAAGAACGCACTGGAACCCGAGTGGGAGGCCCGATTCGAGCCGAAATCCTATGGATTCCGACCCGGACGGGGCTGCCACGACGCGATCGAGGTCATCTTCAAGACGCTGTGCGGCAACCGTAGCCGGCGCCGGTGGATCCTGGACGCGGACCTGGCCGGGGCGTTTGACCGGATTGATCACGACCACCTCCTCGACAGTCTCGGCGCCTTCCCCGCTCGGGGGATGATCCGGGCCTGGCTGAAGGCCGGCGTGATCGAGTCCGGCGAGTTCACGCCGACCGACGAGGGAACTCCTCAAGGCGGAGTGATCAGCCCCGTGCTGCTGAACGTGGCCCTGCACGGAATGGAGAAAGCGGCAGGGGTCCGCTACCGGCCCAGCGCCCGAAGTGACGCTGAGACGGTCAAGGGATGCCCTGTGCTGGTCAGGTACGCCGACGATTACGTGGCGATGTGCCACAGCCGCGAGCAGGCCGAGCAGGTCAAGGCCGACCTCGCGGCGTGGCCGGAGCCGAGAGGACTCCGCTTCAACGAGGACAAGACACGCGTCGTCCACGTTGAGGAGGGGTTCTCGTTCCTGGGCTTCGACATCCGCCGCCGCGTCGACCGGCGGGGCAGCGGAAAGCTGCTCATCACTCCCAGCAAGGAGTCGGTCAAGCGGCTCCGGAAGCGGCTTACCGCCGACGTGCGCTCCATGCACGGCGCGAACGCGGCCGCGGTGGTGTTCCGGCTCAACCCGGTTATCCGGGGATGGTCGGCCTACTACCGGAGCGTGGTCTCCAGCCGGACCTTCACCGGCCTGGACCACCACGTCTGGCACCTCACCTACCGGTGGGCCAGACGCTCGCACCCGAACAAGTCGAGGGGCTGGGTCGCGACCCGCTACTTCGGCACGTTCCACAAGTCCCGGCGGGACCGGTGGGTGTTCGGTGACCGCGACAGCGGCGCCTACCTCACCAAGTTCGCTTGGACGAAGATCGTCCGACACGTCCCGGTCCACGGCGGAGCCTCTCCGGACGACCCCGCCCTGACCGAGTACTGGGCCGATCGGCGACGCAAGAAGAAGGCCCCGCCCGTGGACGAGCACACCGCTCGGCTTTTGAAGCGTCAGGGCGGGCGCTGTCCTGTCTGCGGGGAACTCCTTCTGCACGCCGAGCACGAACCACGCAGCCCACGCGAGTGGGAACAGTGGTTCATGACCGTCCGGCGCGTGCTGACCAAACAGCACATCGTCGAACAGGTCGACGGCCAGGACCGGACTTTCTACCGGCTCCTCCACGCTCACTGCCGACGGCGAGACCTCGCCGGAACGGCGGTGCACCAGCCATGACGCCGATGCGGAATCCTCGTCGCCCTCGAGGCTTGCTTGAGCCGTGGTGCCTGGAAAGCGGGCATGCCCGGTTCTGAGGGGGGACCGTCGCAGCAATGCGGCGGTCCTACCCGACGCTTCCATATCCAGCGACGCACCAAGAAGGGAACCAGTAAGAAGACCGTCTACACCTACCCGTCGAAGAAGGCACTGCTTTCGATCATGGCGAAGGTGCGGGCGCTTACCAACAGATCACGGCACCTGACGCTCGAAGCCCTGCTGCGCCAGCTCAACCCGGTGCTGCGGGGATGGTGCACCTACTTCCGGCACGGGGTCTCCAAAGCGACCTTCCACTACCTCGACGCCTACGCATGGCGGCGGGTTGCGGCATGGCTGCGCAAACGACACCTCGGGATCACCTGGAAGGAGCTCTACCGGCGCTTCCTGACCGGCAGGCCAGGCAACCGACCGGCAGAGAACGGGATCGTCATGTTCGACACCATGCAGGTCGAGGTCACTCGTTACCGGTGGCGCGCGAACAACATCCCGACACCATGGACGAGCATCCTGGAGGCAACAGCCGCCAGCTGACACGGGAACCCGTGGAGCGCCGGATGCGCGGAGACGTGCTTGTCCGGTGCGGAGGGCGGGCCGGGGAAACGGTCTGGGAGAGATCCCGGAACCGCGCCCCGGTCCGACCCCTACATCGTCGGTCAGAGCAATCGCTCGGCGATCGGCACCCTCGTCGACCGCACCACCCGCTACGTCATGCTCTTGCACCTGCCCGAAGGCAGGACCGCCGAGCACGTCCGCGACGCCCTCATCGACGTCTTCGCCGGCCTGCCCCGCGAGCTCGCCCGATCGCTGACCTGGGATCAGGGCAGCGAGATGAGCCGCCACGACGAGTTCACCGCCGCCACCGGCATCCCCGTCTACTTCTGTGAGCCCGCCAGCCCCTGGCAGCGCGGCTCGAACGAGAACACGAACGGCTTGCTCCGCCAGTACTTCCCGAAGGGCACCGACCTGTCCTCCTACACCGCCGACCAGCTCGATGCCGTCACCGCCGAACTCAACAACCGCCCCCGCAAGATCCTCGGCTGGCAGACCCCCACCGAGCTCTTCGCTAAGCTCGTCGCAACAGTCGATTGACCCCGTGTTGCGAAGATCGCTGGAATCCGCCCGGCTTGACCTGGACCCACTTAATGATCTTCGACGGATCGGTGTGACGGCTTGATTTGGCCCCACTCTGGGCCAGGTCGAGCCGCCGACGGCAGTTCGGTCTGTGGACTCGGGGGCTGCCGCCCCCGAACCCCTGCGAGGCGAGTGCATCGTCCGCCCAGCGGGCGCGGGGGCCAGGCGTGGTGCAGGGCGGACGACGCCCTCGCTCCGGACCCCAGGGCAGGGTCTTCACATCCCTTCGGACGCCACATCTCGGGTGGGGCCGCTTCAGGCCGACATCGAGTTTTCGAGATCATCAGCGGGACCGGGTGGGTCCAGGTCAAGCCGTCCGAGTGGGGCCGTTCCAAGCCGTCATAACCAGACAAACGCGATCAAGGAGTTTACCGACGTGGTGACCAAGCGCGGCCCCGGTGTGCAGACCGCGCTTCGGCCTGAGCTCCAACTGGTACGGGTAGAGGACGTTACGCCATGGCAATGT
The DNA here is from genome assembly GCF_050943795.1 of Streptosporangium sp. CA-115845. Lineage (NCBI taxonomy): Bacteria > Bacillati > Actinomycetota > Actinomycetes > Streptosporangiales > Streptosporangiaceae > Streptosporangium > Streptosporangium sp. CA-115845. The sequence continues at coordinate 35,595 of NZ_CP191987.1, forward strand.
CCGCCTTGCCTGCCCAGTCGGCCGCCGCCAGCCGATACTCCTCCCACTCCTGGGGCACCAGGATTCCTCCGGGGCGGATCTGCCGCGGCTCGGGTACCCCGTATGCCTGCAGGAGGGCGCCGGCCAGCGCACCGGTCGCGGCCGCGAGCGGCGGCGCGTCGTTGAGGAGGTCGTCGAGGAAGACCGTGCTCTCGCCGTAGGCGTTGCGGGCCGGTTCCTTCCCGGACCAGGCGCCGCCGGCGTTCACGATCATGAGGTCGGCTTCCGGGTCGTAGGGCTGGCAGGACTGCGACCTCTGCTTCAGCAGCCGGTCGATGGCCTCGGCCAGCGGCTGGTCGGCCGCCGGGAACAGGCGCACGTCGGCCACGGCGCGGACGGTCAGGCGGGCGGTACCGGTCGCGCCGGCGCGCTCAGCCGCGTGACGGCCGAAAAACCGCAGCGCGGCCAAGGTAAGCAGCACGATCTGGGTGTCCGACACCGCGGTGGTGCTGCCCTGTACACCCCTGATCTCCAGGGGGAACACCACGCTGGCGGCGCCGTCGGTGTGCAGATGGGTCCAGGCCGTCCGCCCGTGCAACGGGCCCGAGGCGATGAACCGGCAGCTGCCGACCTGAGCGGCGGTGAAGAATGCAGAACCCGGGGAGCGGCCCAGGAGCAGTTCGTCGTGGACCAGGTCCTGGCGGACTCGGTCGAGTTCGGCTGCGGTGATGGTCAGATCTCCGGGCATCTCCGGGGCCAGGGACACCGTCAGCACCGGCTGCGGGAGGGGAGAGTAGCCGAGGGAGCGGGCCAGCTGCGCCAGCACCTCGGTCTCGATCTGAGCGGCGCGTTGAGCGCTGTCGAGCGCCACGGTGTAGCGGCGCCGGTAGGCCGCGGCGACCTGCAGCTCGCTCATCCAGAACTTCTGCGACTCGTGCCGGTAGGGGAACTTCAGCATTCCCTTCAGGGTCGGGTCCATGACGGCGTGCGGCGCGTTCACGCTGGGCGGCACGATGATCAGCAGCAGGCCCTGCTTGGGGTTGTCGAGACTGCCGGGGTCTTCGGGCAGCGACTTGATGTCGTAGACGGGGACGGGGCGGACACGCTCCATGATCGCGGTGTGAAGCTCGCGGATGAAGCTGTCGGCCAGGCTGACGCCGGGCTGGGCGACCGGGACGCCCTGCTTGTCGTTGATGCCGATCACGATGACGCCGCCTCTGCTGTTGGCGAAGGTGGCGACGTCGGCGGCGACGCTGTCGGACTTGGTCGGGCCGGCGTAGGTGGCCTTGAAGTCCAGGTCGTCGGCCTCTCGCCCGTCGAAGACGTTGATCAGGTCGGCGAAGTGCCGGTAGGTGGCCTCGGCAAGGGGAACACCGAGCAGTGCCTCCAGCCGTCGGAAACGGAAAGTCATCAGGGGGATCGGTCTCCTCACACAGGACGAAATGGGGCGACGGGGTCTGCCCTGGTGATCACGTTAAGGGACCGCGTCCGGTGCGTTGGAACGGTGTAGTAACTACCGCTCCGGAATTCTTCAAGATTTTTTACTCGGTGGTGAGGTGAGGCAGGAGTTCCTTCAGTCCGTGCAGCAGCGATGTGGTTCGCGGGCCTTTGAGCGGGTGAAGGACATCAGGAACGTCGTCGAGAAGGATGATCGCGTGGGCGTCAGTCCGGCCGATCAGACTCCAGTCGTCCCCGTCGGCGCGGACGATACTGGCCAGGCCCGCGGGGTAGCTGCGGATCCTGCCTGGTTGCGGCGGCCGGTCGAGGTAGGCACGGGCAGCGGCCAGGGCCCGGTTGACCCCGGCGAGTTCGGGTGTTCCCGGCTCGCTGATGAAGACGACGTCGTCCAAGGGGTATCGCGCGACCCAGTCGTCCCAGTGCAGGCGGATGTGGTTGGCCAGGGCGCGTCGTCGCGCCGGTGTCCATGCCGGTGGCGGTGCTGGTGTGGGTCGTCGGTGGTTGAGCCAGAACTCACGCCAGGCGGCCTGCACCGGCATGGGCACGTCGTGGGAGCCGTATCGATCCAGGAGCCGGTGCCAGGACCCCTGGTCGGCCGCCTGAATCAACTCGTAGCAGTCGGAGCAGGCATACCAATCCATGCATCCCACCACGTCCGTGCCGATGACCTGCGGCGGGCCGACGCCGAAAAGCGGTTCCCCCAGGAGGACCTCCACCTCGGCGCCTTCGTACAGCCAGGCCGGGTCGGTGTGGCGGCAGAACTGGCAGCGTGGTCCGCCGCCGAGTTCCTCGGGCCAGCCGATGCGGATGTCGAGGATGTCACCAAGGTTCAAGGTGGCACTCAGATCGCCGTCCCCGCCGCCCTCGAAGTTCTGTTTCGCCTGGCGAACCGGCCCGGTGTCGGCGTAGATGACAGTGGTGCGGTGATTCATGGTGTCCATGAGATAGACGGCGTAGCCGCCGGGGATCGGCTCCAGGTCCAGCACCTTGCAGGCATCTTGGTAGCTCCCGCCGAGTTCATCGGAGACATGGTCGGGAGCGAGCAGCATGACGCGTTGGTCCACGCCCCCATGCTCGCCGCCGGCCGAGGCATCGGCCAGTTCCCGCGCGGTCGGACTTTGGTGTGGCTGAGAGTTTCACGGGGTGCACAGCGGCGCGACGAAGACGGCTGGTCCTGGTGCGCCCCATGCCGCCGACGCCATCCCGATGTCGTCGAACCATGCGTCCGCTGCGGGCAGATCGGACATGTCGTCGCGCGAACACCGGATGGGCCGATCGGGCTCTGCTGCTATCAGACCCCTGTGGAGCAGTGTCGTGGTTGCCTACGGCACCGTCCTGTCTCCGCCCGGACCGATGACGGACCGCTCTGCAAGTCCTGCGCCCGACGCCCCCTGGAGACCTGCGCCAATTGCGGACAAGAACGGCTGATCCCTCGGCTGAGGACCCGTGGCCGTTCCGGCTGGTGCTTCGGCTGCATCGCGCAGGCCACAGCGACGTTCGCCACGGTCGGCGAAGACCCTGTGGAGGCCGCAGACGTCGACAACGTGCGATTGGCGGTATGCGTCACCTGCGGCAGAGACCACGGCATCAGCTTCCTCCCAGACGGCCCGAGATGCTCCAGCTGCCGAGATCGGGCCATACGTCGACGGGAGGAGTGCAGCCGCTGTGGGAAGACCAGGCGCGTCTTCTTCATCCCCGGAGTCTGCAGCGAATGCCTCGGCGTCGACGTCGGTGGCACCTGCACTGGATGCGGGCTCGAGGACCGGCTCCACTCGGGCGGTCGTTGCGAAAGATGTGTGCTGACCGAGCACATTAGAAAGGTCTTCAACGATTGTGGAGACGCAGGCCGCGCGGTCGCCGAGCGGTTGGCCGCCAGCCCCAACCTCAGATCCAGCCTGAACTGGCTCGAGCAGAGCCCCACGGCACAGATTCTTATCGGACTTCTTCGGCGTGAGCACAAACCCGCTCACGAAGATCTCGACGCGATCGAAAGCCTGGAGCGTGCCGATGGCAAAGCAGATCGGCGCCAAGCCGTCGAGAACGCCAGGATGATCCTCGTCTCGACCGAAGTTCTCGAACCCCGACATGCTCTCGCCGGCCGTTACGAAGCCTGGGCGCGACAGGTGCTGGCCAAGGTCGAGCAGGCCGCCGACCGCTGGACTCTCCAGCAGTTCCATCGTCACCGGCTCCTACCATCCGTCGAAGGTCCATGCGAAGCCGGCAAGGCGACTCGTGGCACCGTGAGGCGAGCCCAGAACCAGCTACGTGCTGCGATCGACCTGCTGGCTTGGGCTCAACTGCGAGGCGGACTGGCCGGGCTCGACCGATCAGGCGTCGACGAGTGGCTGGCAGGCCCGAGCACCCGCCACTGGGCCCGGGAGTTCTTGCTCTGGGCAATCCGCCAACGTCTGCTGGACCTTCCGATATCCGCCATCCCGTTGCGGATGCCCCAATCCCCACCCGCCGTCGAGGACTACCAGCTGCGCATCGACTTGGCTCACAGACTGCTTCATGAAGAAGGGTTTCCCGCAGACGTTCGCGTTGCCGGTCTTCTCGTCGTCCTCTACGGTCAGCACCTGTCTCGGATCGCCAGCATCGAACGAGAGAGCGTCGACCCAGCATCTACGCCCCCACGGATCAAGCTGGGTAAGGATTGGCTAGAGCTCCCCGAGCCGATGGGTCGGCACATCGCCGAGCTGCTCGCGCAGGGTCCTCGCCGGAATGCGCCATTCATCGAAAACGCCAGGTGGCTCTTCCTCGGAGATGGAGCCGGAACCCATCTGTCCTCCGACCGACTTGGCGTCCGGCTGGCCAAGTACGGCATCCACGCCCGACCGATGCGCAACACCGTGCTGTTCCAGCTGGGCACGACCGTCCAACCAAGGACTCTGGCCCGGCTCCTCGACCTCCACATCAACACCGCCGTGGACTGGGTCAACAAGGCTGGCGGCATCTACGCGAACTACTGGGGACAAGTCCTCCGGGATGAAGACGTCGAGGATCTTGACCTCTTCGACCCAGGACTTGAAACTCTCGACGAGGATGGCGATGACGATCCGGAGGATCTCCTCGACGAACTCGGAATCCTATGACGGGCACGCTGACCACATGAGCACCATCGCTGTGTCTACGCCGGTGTACATGCCGAAGCGGCCCTGGCAAGATTTTCGTGAAGCGGTGGTGTGCCACCGCGCTCCGATTACGCTCCGTCACGGGTCGCGGGGCCCTCTGCGGGTGCGTGATGATTTCGTGTGGGTTATGTCTCCGCACCTGGATGTGGTGAGGGTGGAGCGAGTGCGGGTAGCAACGTGTTCGACGAGGTGAAAGTCTCAATTGTCCGGCGCCCTACTGCCTAACCGTCCATCCTGGACGCATGACTTCCACCGCTCCCGTCAGAGCGAACGAGCCGCCTACCATCACGGCGGTGACGCGACGCGACATCTTCACCTACCTGTGCGGGATATCGCGCCCCTGGTGGGGCAAAATGGACGAGGTCACGTTCCTGGAGGGCCTCTACGACCTGGATCGACCTCCAGTCGGCAACAGCCACCTTTCGACTGTCCGCGCCGATATCCAGCAGCACCGGTTTAACAACCAAGACCTGCCCGACGACTGGATCTTCGAGGACTCCCGCTTGGAGCTCTCCCACGGACCGGATGAGGTACTGCTCACCTTTCTGGCACGAATGGTCCATCCTGAAGTGGCGGCCGACGTCGACGAGGCTATAAAGCACGTCGAGAAACTGAACCTGCTTCTGGCGCTCGACGGATGGGGTCTGCGTCCGTACGAGTTCCTCTCGGGCCGCCCTCTGTATGAGCCGGTACGAGTTCCGCCTAGTGGCCCGTTGGTCCCGCTGCCGCTGGAGGATGAGGACACGGGCAAGCTCGACCTGGTCCTGGGCCAGACCTTCAGCCTCCTGGACTGCGCTGGCGAGGAGACCGCACGCGACCTGCTCCGCACTGCGGTCCTGACCCTCCGCCGTGACGGCGGCTTCTTCCATCCCACACCTGGCGACGGTTGGACCGACGCCACCTACGAGGCGGTCCTGACGGTGGAGCGCGAGCTTCTGCCCACCTGCACGCCGGAGGTGAAGGAGGCGATCTGGCAGACGCTGCAGTCCGTGCTCATCCAGCTCGGACGCATCGACGTCCAGGACCTGGTGGTCGAAGGCGACACCCGCCCGCTGCCCCACATCCCGCCGGACTGGCGGACCCAAGCCGCAGCGCCCGCGACCCCCACCGTGCGAGGCTTCCGACTCCCCTTCTCCACCACCGAGTTCGATGTCACCCGCAGGGACTTCACCGACCTAGAGATCCGCGGTTCGCAGGACAGCAGCGGGTTCCACTACTTTTATGACACCCGCGCCAGCCGGATGATCACAGACTTCATCCTGGACGACCGGCCGCAGGTAGCGACCCTGTGCAGCGTCACCATCATCAAGAAGGGCGACACCTTCACGCCGAGGATCAAGCTCTGGAAGAAGGACAAGAAGAAGACTGGGGAACCCTCCACCGCACTGACAGTGCCTGAGACCGGGACCACCCGGGCCGTCAAGGCGCTCGTTGATACCGGGGACGTCCACGAGAACTTCTGGAAAGTCATCAACTTCCTCCAGGGCTGCACCGGCCTGAGCACGCCCGGCGACTCCCTCCAGCTCGTGGCTGGCGACGAGGCCCAACTGGCCCAGCTACTGACTGGCCAGGACCGGACGATGGTTCTCGGTGCAGTCAGGACAGCTATCGGCGGCGGGCTCACAGAAGAGGACATCCGGCTGATCAGCAACCGCAAGGAACAGCTCAAGAGGTTCGAGCGCCTGCTGACCGATCCGGAGTACTTCCGGCAGGAGGAGAGCCTGGCAACGACACGCGGGGCGGAGGCGGTCTGGCAGGCCTTCTTCGAGGCGAATCAGTGGATCTTCGGCTACGGCCTCAACCTCATCGCCTGCGAGTCCATCGACGACGGCAAACTGGAACGCATCACCACCGGCGCCAACATTTTCGGCGGAGCCGGGAAACGCATCGACGCCATCATGCGGTCCAAGGGTCTGATCAGCAGCATGCTCTTCTGCGAGATCAAGACCCACGACACCGAACTGCTCTCCAAGGCCCCGTACCGCGTGGGCGTCTACCAGGCATCCAAGGAACTCGGCGGCGGCGTGGCACAGGTGCAAAAGACGGCCAGCAAGGCCCAGCAGCTCATCTCCAGCCAGCTACTCACCCGGATCTACGAGGACGACGGCACCCCAACAGACATCGAACTGTCCACCACTCGCCCGCGACAGGTCGTGGTGATCGGGAGCCTGCGCGAGTTCACCCACAACGGTGCCGTGAATCCGGAAAAGATGAGCTCCTTCGAGCTGTACCGGAGATCCATCCAGGACGTCGAGATAATCACATTCGACGAACTCTACGAGCGGGCCTGCTTCATCGTCGAGGATCACTGAGGCGGACCGCTGCCAGGGCGCTCGCTGACACTTCCGCTACCCGTGATGGAGTGTTGCCGGCGCACGGGGCACATCCCGGCTTCACGGAAATCTTGCCAGGGCCGCTGTCCTGTGTACACCGACAGCATCGGACCAGGGTGGGCTCGTCGGGACATTCGCGACGCAGGGACGGCAGCAGACTATAGACGGCCCACGTGATGTCAACGGCCGGTTGCGTGTCGCCGCTGGTGGCCAGTAAAAAGTCTCCAGGTCAGGCCCCGGTTTCAAGGTTTGACGCCTCGACGTGGTGTCCGTTTGCGGGCTTCTCTCATGCGGAAGGAGTCGCCTTCGGTAAGGACGGTGTTGCTGTGGTGCAGGAGCCGGTCCAGGAGGCTGACTGCGGTGGTATGTTCGGGCAGGAACCGGCCCCATTGGTCGAAGGGCCAGTGTGAGGCGATCGCCAAAGAGCGGCGTTCGTAAGCGGCGGCGACGAACCGAAACAGCAACTGGGCGCCGGTGTCGTCCAGCGGCGCGAACCCCACTTCATCGACGATCAAGTCGTTGCGCAGGAGCGTCTCGATGACTTTGCCGACGCTGTTGTCGGCGAGCCCGCGGTAGAGGGTCTCCACCAGGTCGGCGGCGGTGAAGTAACGGACTTTGAACCCTTGCTGGACGGCGGCGACCCCGAACGCGACGAGGCTGTGTGACTTCCCGGTCCCGGCGGGCCCGACCGCGCAGTAGTTCTCCGTGGCGCGGATCCACTCCAGCGAGGCCAGGTATTCGAACGTCGCCTTCGGGATGGACGACGCTGCGACGTCGAACTCCTCGATGGTCTTGATGACCGGGAAGCACGCTGCTTTCATGCGGGCGGCGGTGTTGGAGGCGTCCCGGCTGGTCAACTCGGCATCCAGCAGGGTCCGCAGGAACTCCTCGGGGTTCCACCGCTGGGTCCTGGCCGTGATCAGCAGGTCGGGGGCGAGGCGACGCATGGTGGCGAGCTTGAGGCGGCGCAGGGCGGCGTCCAGATCGGGCGGCAGCGGCGGGCTGGTGGTCGCGGTCATGACACCCCTCCGATCTTGTAGGCCGACAGGTCCCGGGTGGTGGCGGCCGGCAGGTCGACCACGAGCGCGTTACCGGCCGGGCGCACCTGGGCGACGCCGCTCCCGGCGCCGAGGATCGACCGGACGTCCCCGGCCCGCCACCGCCGGAAGGCCACCGCCCGCTCCAACGCCGCGACCAGCGCTTCCTGCCCGTGGGCGGCCTTGAGCGCTTCGAGTTCGACCAGGTCACCGGCCAGACGGGTGTTGCCTGAGGCCGCCGACCCGCTCAGCCACCGCTCGGCGACCTGACCGAGCGCCAGGAACGCCTTCTCCGTCGCGGTCTTCGCCCTGGCCGCCCGGCGGGGTGCGGGCCTGGGCCCGCCGTAGTGCTCGTCCAGCACGGCGGCCTCGCCCGGCGAGACCGGCGTGTGCTCGGCGATCACCTCGCCGGTCGTGGTGTCGCAGACCAGCAGCCGACCATTCGACTCCACCACCGCGACGCGGGCGCCGACCAAAGCGTTGGGCACCGAGTAGCGGGCCGACCCGAATCGGATACAGGAGAGCCGGTCGACCTTGCGCGTCACACCGGGTGCGCCGATCTGCGGCCGTAGCGACGCGGCACCGGACGCTCGGTCTCCAGCCGCACCGCGGGGACCGCCATGATCTGCGAGTGGGTGACGCCGTTCACCTCGGCGCACCACTGCTTGGCCGCGAGGTTCGCAGCCCTGGAGTCGGTGAACGGCAAATTCGGCACGACCAGGTCCCGCTTGGCATAGCCGACCAGGTTCTCCACGATCCCCTTCGATTCGGGGTCCGCGGCCTCGCACCAGTCGGGCCGGAAGGAGTAATGGCTCGCGAAGCGGACGTAATCGGCCGTCGGGACGACCTTGTTCGCGACCACGCCGCCCTTCAGGCAGCCCATCCGATCGGCCAGCACGACCTTCGGGACGCCTCCGAGCGTCTCGAAGCACTCCGCGAGCATGGCCAGGGTCGTCTCGGATCTTTCGTTGTCGGCGAACCGCACGAACCTCACCCGCGACCAGGCCAGGACCGCGCAGAACACGTGCAGCCCGTCGATGCTGCCCCAGTCGATAGCCATGACCTCTCCCGGCGTCCACACCGCCGGCCGACGGCCCCGATGGTTGTCGCGCCGCCATCGCAGGTTCCGGGCCGACCCCGCATAGCCCGCCGCCTGCACCACCGGCAGCAGCCGCTTGGCCGAGATCCGTCCGTGGGTCGAGGCGACCTTCTCGGTCACCAGAGCGGCGACCTCGTCGTAGTTGCGGGCGCGCGGCTTGCGGGGTGGCGTGTTGCCGCCCGCCTCCTGCCGCTCGATGATGCGCTTGACCGTCTTATGCGTCGTCCCGCACATGACGGCCGCACCGCGATACGTGCCCACCTCGCGGTAAGCAGCGATGATGTCCATGATCTCCCCCGATGACTTCATGACGCTGACAGGCCCCCTGGGCGGTGATTTCGACAGGCTTCGACACCCATCAAGATCGCCGCCCAGGGCCACCCCCGCCACGCGCCACGCGCACCTTCACGAAGAGATGGGGACCACTAACCGGCCATCAGCGGTGACCTCGAACCGGCCACCAGAGGCGACTTTCGCACGGCCAGGGACACGTGACGGACTGCTCAGTCGCCTGTGAAGGGTCGAACTCGGCGTACCTATGACTCCCAGCAGGTCCCAGTACTTGGTGGCGCCTGGGTGAATTCGACATCGCCGGCACGGTCGTGAGGACAACGTTGTGGGTCAACCCTGCGGACAATCAAGGGCTGCGAGACCTGTTGTCACCCATTGAGGAACGTATTCCGTATGAGAAAGCCTCCATCGACTAAGGGGGCGTACGGTCCCCACGCTATGACCGCGCTTGATCGCGCGAGAGGCAGGGGACCTGCAGCGGTCCGTGACAGTTCTGTGCGTGAAGAACTCCAGCAGAAGGCCCGGCCGCCTGCGCCAGCAGGCCCAGCGGTTGATGGAGCTCACCGACCCTGTGCAGGCCACCGCTCTCACCGCCGCCCATCCCCGGGGAAAGGACCTCAGTGAGCGCGCCGCCCGGGCCGCTTACGCAAAGCGCGTCGTCGACGTGCTGAGCCAGCACTTCGAGGAGTTACGCACCCCGCACGTCGCCGAGACCGTCATCACCTCGGTGGAGCGTCAGCTGCGCACCCCCGCGCCGAGGTGGGAGGTCCTGCTCGACAGCGGACACGTGGCCAACTGGTGGCTCAAGCCCGGTGAAGCCGGTGACCTGCGGGTGGCGTGCCGTCGTCATCCGCCCATCGATGCCGACCTCGAACGCGAGCGCACGCTGACCGCGCTGATCCAAGACGGCGCACCGTGATCCGTCCCCGACCAGAGCGCGAGCGATCCGGGGCACCTGCCGCCGGGGAGTCATCGGCCATGGCCAACAGGACCGGCTTGACGGCTCTGCGGACAGGACCCAGCGCGCCACCCCGCTAATGTCTACCCGGCCCGAGGTGTCCACCTCCACCACCGGGGACAGGCCCAGGGGCTGGTCCTGTCCAGCGGAGATCCACCCGTCGAAGGCACCGTCGAGATCGGCCTCCGCGTGACCGGGGTGACGGGCCGCGGCGCGTTCGAGGTATCGCCGTCTCGCCAGGTCGGAAGGGCACCGGCAGAAGACCTCGACGAGACCGCCCGGCAGCTTGCCCAGGTCCGCCGGGGCGTGCGCGCGGGAGAAGAAGGAGTCGAGCACCGCCGCCCGGCAGGTGGCGGCCAGCGCGTACATGGCCGCTATGCTTCCCCGGCCCAGCGCGCCCGACCAGGTGGCCGCTCGGTCGCCGAACTCCTCCAGGAAGACGTCCTTGATGACGTCCTTCGCGATCAGGGGCAGCCCCAGTTCCCGCGCCAGCGGGACCGCGAGCGTGCTCTTCCCCGATCCCGGTAGTCCGTTCACGATGACGAACATTGTGTCCTTTCTGTTCGGGCTCATGGGAGCCTTATCGGGGCGGCGGAGGGCGGTAGGCCGAGCAGGATCCGCTCCAGCAGGGCGCGCAGTTGCGGAGGCGCGACTCTGCCGGTCAGGTCGTCGAGTTCGTCGGGGCCCGTGATCACGACATGGACGTGCCCCCGCGCGACTCTCTCCGCAGCGAGATCTGGGACGCCTGGCACGCCGCACACAACCTTGAGCCAGCGACATGATGTTTTAGGGCCTGTCCTGTGAATCTTCGGCCAGAGCATTTGGCCTGGTCGGTGATGCTGGAGGCATGGTTCATCGGGGCGAGCTCACCGATCAGCAGTGGGAGATGATCAAGTCGGTCTTGCCGGAAGGCGGCGGGCAGGGCGGTCAGTGGCGTGACCATCGGCAAGTGATCAACGGGATCTTGTGGCAGGCCCGGACCGGGGCGCCATGGCGGGATGTCCCCGACCGGTACGGGCCGTGGAAGACCCTGCATGAGCGACTGCGCCGATGGACCGCCGACGGTACCTGGGAGGCGATCTTCCAGCACGTCAAGGGAAACGTTCAGCTCGCCGAAGAAGACGATGCCACCGAACTATGGGAGGTGTCGGTCGACTCCACCGTCACCCGGGCGCACCAGCATGCCGCCGGCGCCCGGAAAAAGGGGGATCTGCCGCCATCGGCGCCTCTGGAGCGACGGTGGCGGCCGTCGACGGGGAGGCGCTGGGCCGCTCCCGGGGCGGCCTGACCAGCAAGCTGCACGTGGCGGTGGACGCCGGGTGCCGAATACTGGCCGTCATCCTCACCGCCGGCCAGGCGGGTGACAACCCGCGGCTGATCCCGCTGATCGACCAGGTCATCGCGCCCGCCCATACCGGGCAGCGCCGGGGCTGGCGATTTCGGGTGATCGCCGACAAGGCCTACAGCGCCCGCAGCACCCGCCGCTACCTGCGCCGCCGACGGATCGCCGCGACCATCCCGGAGAAGAAGGACCAGCTGGCCCACCGAAAGAAACGCGGCTCAGCGGGCGGCCGGCCGTATGCCTTCGACCCGAAGATCTACAAGCGGCGCAACGTGGTGGAGCGGGCGATTGCGCGGCTCAAGCGCTACCGCGCACTGGCCTCCCGCTATGCCAAACGCGCCCTCATCTATCGCTCCCAGATTCTGCTCATCGCCACCCTGGACTGGCTCTCATGATTCACAGGACAGGCCCTAGTCGACGACCATAATGCGGGCGGTAACGTGATCGGCCGGGTGCCGGACCGCATCCGATCGGATGGAAGAAGGTTCAGAGCAAGCAGGCCATCACAAGATGATGAGCCTTCCCCCTAGGCTGGGTCGTTGACGTTCTCGGTGTTCCCACAAGGGAAGTGGTTGTTGCTTCGAGGCGGTGTGGGTGGCCGGTACCGGCCACCGGAATGGGATTTACCGATGATCGGCTTTACCGTGGCGTCATGGGCGGTACCAATGACGTCGAACTTCAACGGATGGACATGGCCGCCTGCGCCCAACTGCTGCACTGGTCGTCGCGGCAGGTACGACACGCAGTCAAACAAGGTGTTTTCGCGCCACCGGCCGGCCGCGACGCCCGCCGCCGACCGTACTGGCATCAACACCAGGTGTATGCCTGGGCCGCTACCGCCGATCCGGTCCTGCATGCCCGGATTCCGCGGGACCGGATTCCGCTGAAGTACTGGCCAGCCGCCGCCCGCCCGGCCCACTACCTGGGCTCGGAGCCGGTGCCGGGTGGTATGACGGCACTGGGCTGGGACACCGATGCCGGAACGGTGTGGGTGCTGTGGCCGGAGGTCTTCGACGCCCACACTTCCCGATCCGGTCTAGCGGAGGCGGCCAAGCGTCTTTCGGCTGCGGCCGCGATCGTCATGGTGGGCGGCGATTACGGCTCCGACGGCCCATCCGTCTACGGCGTTCTTCCCGCCGATTCCGAACAGACGTATGCGATGTCCTGGGCGCCGCTGTCTCAGGTACTGGGCATGCCGATGCCGTTTTGGCCGCCGGGGCTACGTAGCGGCGAGTTGTTGACAGCTTGGCGTCCGGGTGCCCCGCCGGTGGTGGACGCAGTCGTCCCCGACCTGGACCCGGTGGCGCTGCTGCGCCTGGCCGTCATCGTCGATCACGGCTGCCCGGCCCAGCAGACGTTGATGAACCTGGTGCAGATCTGGCACCATCGCGTCGCTCAGCACGCCGAATCTCACCTTGAGATCATCGGAGAGTGGACCACGCCCGAGACCACGGTGGTGGCCGCCACACCGCTTGCGGTTCCCGCGGTCGAGCGTGAGGACCTGGCCCACGACATCCGGCGCGCCGGGTGGCTGGAGATCTTGGCCCGGACCGATGCCCTGGCCGCGGCCTGCGTCCGCCAGACGCTTCGCTGGGATGGGGGAGAGGACTTTCCCTTCAGCATGGTTGAGGCCATCGATCCCGCCACTACGTTCGGCGGCCAGTGGGCACAGCGGCTGGTCCCGGCCACGCGAAGCGCCGTCTTCGAACTGCTGGACTCGCACCGGGAAGCGACCGCATTGCTGTTCGATCCGGTGACCGACGCCCCGGTTGTCCGCACGGAGACCCGGGGGCAAACGAAGCTCCTGGCGGCCATTCCCCAGCGGCTTGCGGCCCTCAGCCCTCTGGCCGAGGTGATCTTGGACGATCCGGTCTGGGTGCGCACCGATGACGGCACCCTCTACCCGGCCCCTCAGACCTCCCCCTACGGGCCAGCCTGGGGATACCGGGGAGCAGGCCCGTCCACGCTGGCACTGCTGGTGCTCCGGCTGCTGGAGGATATCAACGCTGCCGCCCCCGGCAGCCTCACCATCGCCGTTCCCAAGGGCCTGCTGGAACTCACGCAGCGATCATGGGCCAAAGGCACGGTCTTGACCCGGGCGCAGTTGGAAGCCGCCAGAGACGGCCGCCCGTATCTCGAACCCAGCTGACCACGTCTTCTCCGCGGCGAGCACGACAAGGCGCACTGCCAGCGCCACCCTCGCACGTCCCGCTCTTCGGAGGAACACCAGCACCGCCCCGGCGACCACAGCCGCCCACCGGCGCGGGCTCGGCCCGCGGCGCCACACCCGCCTCCTGGTGCGTGAAGCTCCCCTCGCCATCAAGCCCCTCTCATCGCCAGAGAAAGCCTGATGCCGACAGCGATCGCCACCTCCAACAGAACCGGCTCGTAGAACACCACCTCACCTGGCCGGTTCCGGATAGGCGAAGGGCTGCCGGGTGGGACGTCCCGGCGGTCATCGCGTTCATATCACTGGTCGTCGTGCCAGGACGCGGATGGCTGGACGGGTTGCTCTTCGTTTAGACGGCGGGTGCTCACCCCTGGTGAGAGCGCCGCGATCCGGTTGCCGGCCGAAGAGCTGGCCGGGTGGAGGTTCGCGCCGCTGGACTGGCTGGCGGAGCTGCTGCCTGAGGTGTTGACCGGGCGCCTGGCCGCGTGCCTGCACGCCCTGAAGCATGCAACGGTGGCATCGCTACACAAGGCCCACCCGTCCTAACCCATATGGCCTGGTGAGCCGGTGGCGGGTCGGGCTCGCACACGAAGGTGGTGGGGGAAGGCAACCTGTGGAGCAAAGGACCTTCGGTAGACTGAGGCGGTGCCCACCGGTTCGGACTCGACCTTGCTGATCACGCTGCGCGGCAACTCCGCATCCGGTAAGACCAGCCTGGCCCGCGCCGTACGGACCGCCTACGGCTACGGGTTAGCGCTGGTCAGCCAGGACGTGATCCGCCGGGAGCTGCTGCGCGAGAAGGATCGGCCGGACGGGGTCAACATCGGGCTGATCGACACCATTGTCCGCCACTGTCTTGACCGCGGATATCACGTCATCCTTGAGGGGATCTTCTTTTCCGGCCATTACGGGCGGATGCTGCGGGCGCTGCGCGATGACCACCGGGGCTCCACCTACGGTTTCTACTTTCACGTGCCCTTCGCCGAGACAATGCGGCGGCACACCACGAAACCGCAGGCCGACGAGTACGGCGAGGCTGAGATGCGCCAGTGGTACCGGGAGTGGGATCTGCTGGCCGACAGCGGCGAGACGATCATCGAGCCGGACAGCTCACTGGAGACGAGCGTGCAGCAGGTGCTGGAGGAGACAGGCTTGATGCGTATGCGGATCCACCGATGAGTCGCCACGCTGGCGTCAGTGGCGGGTCAGGCGATGGCGATCCACTCGCCGGCGCACTCGCGAGGATCGATCGGCAGGGCCGTCGCAGATTGCCGCGCTGAAAAAGGGGGATTCGGCGGTCAGTAGATGCCCAAGGCGGAAAAGGTACGGTCGATGATCGTCGCATCAGCTGGGGAGGTGAACCACCGGCAGCCGCCGCCGAAACGCTGATAGATCCCTTCGGCGTCGCCCTGCCATCCGGTGAAAACGCGCTGGGCGAGTACACCGGGGTCGCGCCAGGCGGCGTCCGCAGGACCCATGCCGGGTGCGAGCTCTTCGCCGGTGGCGAGCATCTCCCATACCGGTTTCCACAGTTCTTGTGCTGGCGGCAGATCATCGTCTGTAACGTCATCGCCCGCATCGGGGAGCGACTGCAGCGTGCGCAGCAGCGGAGGTTGGAGAAAAACAGCCTGCTGTCGTGAGATTGGGCCGTGTTGCTCGACGGTGGTACGAATGCGGTGTACCCACGCTAGAGCCGCGATGTGAACCAGGGTTTGGACGTCGCCCTCCTCGGGCGCCTCCGGATCCCCAGGGCGGCCCAGCAGACGCCTGGCCACCGCGGTGCTGAGGTCTTGGCAGTACGGGTACAGCCGGGCCGGGCCAGCGCGCCCGTCCATGTACGCCCGCAGCTGCCCGGTGGACAGGGTGCCGGGCGGCCCGTCGTGATGCTCAACGATGAGCGCGCCGCTGGGCTGGAGGGCGCCGTAGATCTCGTGGCCGTCGGCTCCGACCACGGCTGCGCTGGCACCGATATACGGGCTGCGGTCCTCGTCATCCCACAGGGTGCGCGCAGAGAGGATCAAGAGCGCCTCGACCGCCGGGGTGAGTTCGGCGCCCACCAGCAGATCGTGGAGCTCGAGCGCGGTGGCGAAGCCGTCGCGGGAGGTCGCCTTGGGCCAGGCGGCGCGCCGGGCGGACGATCGGGTGAACAGGGCAGGGCTGGTGAAGGGCGGCTGCAGCGGCAGCACCCAGCAGGCGGCCGCGTCACAGCGCGCGGGACCGATGTCGGTAGTGGGTAGTGCGACCAGGTGGGCGCTGCCGATGCGTCCCACGGTCGGGTGCCGGCTCGACAAAGGCGTGTGGAGCACTCCGCTGTGAGTGTCTTCGATCAGCGAGGTGACTCTTTCGCGTAGTCGATCGCGAAGCTCTGCGGACACGGCGCTGGGGCGCACCAGCGCGAAGGCGTAGACCGGCTCGGGGCGGGTGTCGTCGAGGTCGGTGGCGTGCCGGGCAAGGTGGGCTCGCAGGGCGGCTTCACCTCGTGCGGCGCGAGCCATCTGGTCGACGTCGGGCGGGGAGGGAGCCGGTGGGGCAACGGCGCTGAGCGCGTCGCGCCGCAAGTAGGAGTAGACCCAGTCGTCGTAGCCGCGATCAGGGTCGCGGGCCACCATGTTGGAGAAGGTCTGAAACCAGTTCATCGGGTGCAGGTTGCCCATGTTCATCAGGCGCACGGCCGGGTGCCCGGGGTCGGCCACATATTGCTCATTGGCCTCAAACAGCGACAAGACGTCCCAGTCCTGATACAGGAACTCCAGCATCGCGTCGTAGCGCAGATGCCGCGCTGACGGTATGTGCCCAGGAGCTAGGCCCAGATGGAGGAATCGCTCGTCGTCATCGGCGCCGTAGTCATCGAGGCGATCGAGGATGTCGGGCACCATGTTGATCATGATTTTCAGGGCGATCTCTTCGCCGTTCGTCCGGGGCAGCGGTGCGCGGCCACGGGTGAGGTCGGTGGCCAGGTCGTGGAAGCAGCGGGCCATGTTCATCCGCCAGGCCAGGTCCTGGTGATCGCAGATTCGCGGCAGATGACGCAAACCGGAGTCGAGATCGTCCTCGCGGTAGAGGTAAGGGGCGTTTTTGAGGTGGACGCTGTCCCAGTAGACCGCATACGCCAGCTCCCAGCCGGCGTCGGCCAGCAGCCGGGCGGTGAGCGGGGTGAGGTATTCGGCCAGCTGTGGGGGCCGAGGAATGTGGCGATACTCAACGCTGTAGCCGTCGTAGGGGTCATGCACGGGGTTCAGCAGCACACATGCCGACAGCCCGGCCGAGGCAGGGCCCAGGAAACCCGCTTCCCCGATCAGCGGCAACGGTGGCGGTGCGACCACGTGAGCGGGAAAACCGCGGTCGGGGTTTCGGGGCGTCATCGCGGTGAAGGTGGCAAACCACGCCGCAGGCGGCAACGCGGTGAGCCGCCGGGCCGCGAACTCCTCGCCGACATCGATGCCGGAAAGAGCGGCGGCCAGGTTCTCCGCGGTGAAACACCTGCCGACGACGTCGGGCACCTGAAAGGTCTCCAGCACCCACCACCACGCGAATTCGCGGTCCAGGTCGGCTTCCCCGTCGGGCACGCTCACCCCGAGCCGGATCAGGTCGTCATCGGTGAGGGCCAGTAGTCGCGGCGCCGCGTCGGTCATGGCCGCCAGCGCCACCGACTCGGCCACGCAGCGCGGTATCGGCGCGCAGCCCCGGGCCAGATCGTCAGCCAGGTCCTCAAAAGCTCGGGCGAGCTGGCGGCGGCCGGATGTATCAAGGGCGCAGACCGCGTCAGTAAGAGCGGAGGGAAGCCTCGCACCTGCTTGCGCCGGCACACCAGGGGTGCTGGCTCGGGTGTCGCGGCAGGTGTGGGCGGCCAGCAGCCGGCCGGCAGCGGCCAGCAGCGAGGCGGTGAACGGCGGCATCACCTCTTCAAGAGCCGGAGTCTCAGCCTCCCACCATCCGTCGTCGCCGACGTAGGCCTCACACGGGTTGACGAGCATCGTCGGCGCCTCCCACCAGGTGAACCCGCGCCGCACCGCCGGCGCCGGGCATCACCAACGGTAGCGGCCGCCTCCCACCTGCGGCGCCGCCGTGGCCTATGCCATGCAACCCACGCCCTAGGAGAAGGAAGGTGCGGCTGTGGTTCTCAGCCTCTTCGTGGACCGTATGCACAGGAAAGCAACGCAGCAGCTTTAGTCTCAAAAGCGTTATCGTCCCCAGAAAATGTGATGATTCAGGCTTTCCGTGACATGTTAAGCTGTGGTCGCAGACGTGTTCTCGACGGCATATCCACCAGGCGGTCTGAGTGTTGTTAAAGCGAATAAGGTGGAAGGATGTCATCGATGATGGCGCAACATCTTCGGCACCCAGACGTGCAAGAAAAAGCCACCGCAGCCCGATTCGCTGGGCAACTCCTTAACCACGGAGGCCTTGATCTGACCGCAGGAGAGTTTCTGACCTTCCGCGCCTACCAACTGCTGATCCTTCGCCCCCATCCCTTCTGGGCCGAACCGGAAAAATCGCCGTGGGAAAGTCTCCCCTCCTGGCAGCGCGCACTCCGCATGGGCGGCTACCCCCCGAACGATCCCGAAAGGGACGCTGAAACCAGCCGCCTGGGTGCTTTGTACACCCGATGCATCCACGATGTGCTCCTGCGTCAAGCCACCCGCTACCTGGTGGAGTGGGTACGGCATCCAGAAAGCTGCCGCGAATCTCCTGAGCGTGTTGCGCGATTGGCGCAACATACCCAAAGGCTGCTCTTTGGAGACGTCGACATGCTGAGCGCTGTGGCCGACCTGTTTGGCTGCGGAGCCCGGGACCGGCGCTGGCTGCACGCCACCCTTTCCTTCACCCCTGCCTCTGGGCACCGCCTGCAGGGCCCCATGTCGGACCGGGATCTCACCGACTACTTCATCACGAAGCTTTTTCGGCGCACAAAGTCCAGTTTTACGGAATTCACCGCTGCGTGGCCCGTGTTCTCCGAGCTTCTCGCCGCTGTCGGAGCCCTTGAATGCGACCGCTCCTATCTGCGTGACCTTCTCACCGATCTCGGTGTGAGCATCACACCAGAGATACGAGACCAGCGGCGTTTTCGGCTGAACGGTATGACACTCCGCCCTCCTGCCGAACGCGCCCAGGTGCTGGATGACCTATTTGACCGATACGCGCCAACCGTCTGGACAAAGACCGGGACGGTAGCATTAGCGGTATGGGCGCTCCGCCGAGAAGGGCACGATGACGCCCATGTCAACGGCCGGGAAAACAGCCCTTTTCTTCAGTAGCACGAAGACGTGGCAGCCGGGACGCGAAGGGCTCGGGCACGAACCGTTCGCTGACCGCCATCACATGCTGTGAACGGTGGCCCGCCGAGCTGGTTCTGTCGGACTCTGCTGTCACGATGCGCGTGGTATCGATTACGCGCAAAGGAGCTGGCCGGATGGGTAAGGGAGCGCGGCTTCGACGCGAACGGACAAGCAGGCTCTCACTGGTCTTTTGCGATCTGGACTTCGATCGGGCCAGTCGGCCGTTCGGCCGGGGAGTCCCACCGGCGCCGCCTGATGGGTGGGCCGTGGGCCGGGCCGGCCTGGTCTATGCCGAGTGGGACGGCAACCGCTGCCAGATTACCGGTGATGAGCTGATCGAGGGGCGTCACCCAGCCAGCCGCCTGGTCGCGGTATTGCGCGGCAACCGGCGCCTGATCATCGGTCATGGGCTGTTGACGAGTGACATGCATGCTGTCGCGATGGTTACCGCCGTGCCCGAATCGGTGATCCGGCGGTCGATCGACACACTGGCATTCGCCTATCGGGTTCGCGCTGGCCGCTTTTCGACCGGCTGTAATCTGTCCGACCTGGTCTGGGAGAACCTGGGCGTGCGTCGCCGCAAGCCGCACATCCCCGACCTGCTCGCCGGCGGGCCGGAACCAGAGCTGAGGGTGGGCCGCGCCGATCACGACCCCCGGGAAGACGCCGCCTTGCTCGCGCGCCTGTGGCAAACGATGGTCACCACTCGTGTCCTGGCCTGGGGCAGCGGCTCCACCGCTGGCGGGCGCAAGGCGAGCGTGGCGCTGACGGCCGAGCACCTCGAAGAGTTGACCGGCAGGCGACCTCAACCCGGAAACGAAGGATGGCGCTCCACGCTGCGGGCCGAAGGCGCCTACCGTGAAACCGAGGAGGGGCCCGGCAGGGTACAACGGCTGATCGCCGCCGACCTTCCGTCTCCGACCGTGATCAGGGACCTGGCCGAGCGCCTGCAGCACGCCGGCCTCATCCCGGCGTTTCCGCTCTCGGACGAGGAGTTGTACACCGCCATCCAGTGGATGGGCTATGGCCAGAACCTCGACGTCCGCCGCCGGATCGCGGCTGGCCGCCCCCTCACCAAACCCCTTCGGGGACGCGTCGCCCAGGCGCTGTGGGAAAGCACTCACCCGGAATGGATCAACGCCATGTTCGACGTGCGCAAGCTCTCCAGGACCTCGGCGTTGGCCTCCATCAAGTCTCATCAGTTGATGGAGGAACAAAACCAGATCCGCGGCCGCCTTATCGCCGCCATTGACACGCCTCGGTCCAGCTCGCCTGCTTGATCACGACGCCCACATCGAGCTCTTCGCCCTTTATCGTCGACAGGCGGGTGCAGGGGGCTCGCGGGCTTTTCTTCGGTGTCGTCGCTGCCAGCGTGGCCACCAGCGCGATCTCGGCCCGCGGTGAGCTTGCCTATCCGCTTTTGGCCTGCCCGGCCGCTCGGCGACGGGCCGGGGGTAATCGCGGGGGGTGTGGTCGACGGCGTCGAGGTCCAGGCGATCGCGGCTTTCGGCCCGCGGAGGCGGGCGGTGGCGTGGACCGGCGCCGTCACTACGACCGAGCACGCTGAACTGCTACGCGATCTGAGCGTCTGGAGTACCTTTCTGGCCACGTCCATCAAGGTCACGGAGCTGGAGGTGCGTGAGGACCTAAAGGAGAGCGGTCAGCTGACCGCTCGCCTCGTCGTGGCCACTCGCGTCGACGCTGTCCGCGTCGGTGAAATCGTCATGCCGATCGGATCGGACGGCTGGAGCACACTGGTCGGTGTGGGATGACCCTTGGAGGTGGACCTGAGCTTTTGCCGCTGGCATGCTGCTCGGCTTATCGATCCGTTGATGGAGGCCCCGATGCCTGCTGTGTCCGCGCCTCTCGTACCCGAGGGCTTGCCCGATCCGCTGGACCGCACCGCGGCGTGGGACGGTGACGAGCCGTCTTATTTCCGGTGGTGGCAGCACTTCACCCGAAAGGCCGACTTCGATGACCGCTGTGGAAAGGTCATCACTGAACTCGGCAGGGATGACCTGCTCACCCTGTATGCCCACGCCATCCCCACCCGGACCGCGCTGGAGCACCTGCTGCGGCTGGGGCCGCTGATCGAGGTCGGCGCGGGCGCCGGATACTGGGCCCGGCTGCTGCGCGACCTGGACGCCGACGTGCTGGCCTACGACGAGCACCCCCCGGAGCGTAACCACTGGCTGACCGGAGCAGTCCCGGGGCACCCGGCTGCGGTCGCACCGAACTGGACCACGGTGCAGACCGGGGACCACACTCTGGTGGCCCAGTATCCCGGCCGGGCGCTGTTCGTCTGCTGGCCACCGCGACCCGGAACCGAATACCTGAGCGACATCCTGCGCCGGTACCGACCGGCCACGGTCGCCCTCATCACCGGGGCCCTGGGCAACGCAGGCCCCGGGGACTTCTACCCCACGCTGGCCGACGGCTGGCGGCAGAGCGAACTGATCGAGTTGCCGCACTGGTCAACGCGGGAGGACAACCTCACCATCTGGCAGCGGATTGATCCGCATCTGCGGAAGTGATGCTTTCGACGGGGTCGCCGCTTCCCGGCGGTCGGCGCGTCGAGTGGCCGCGCCAGACCGGGCCCGAACCGGCCCGCAGGTTGCCGGAGCTCTCTCCTGCCACCGTGTACGGCTTCACCTCCTCTAAGCCGGCCAGCGTGGCCTGCGCCCACCCGGGATCGATCGGATGCCACAACCGCCACGGTGCTGGCAGGCTACGGATCGCTTCCCAGCAGGCGCGGGTCTTGCCCGTTGAGGACCCGCCGACCAGCACCACCATCCGGCTGCGTCCGCGGGCCTGTACCTCGTCCACCACAGCGGCCAGCGCCGCGTCGTGGGCGCGGGGAATGTAGGCGGGCAGCGCGCTCAGCCCGGCGGCGGCCGCGGTGGGCGCGGCGCCGTTGGGCGCGCGGCGGTCGGAACTCATCCATCACTGTTGTCTTTTTCGGGGTCGGCATCGACGGCATCGACGGGCCGCAGCATCAAAAGCATGATGGCCAGCACGATGGGCCTGGAGATGATCTCGAACCAGGAGCTGTCGGCATCCCATTGGATGACGGTGGAAAGAACGACCAAAGCCCATGCGGCGATGAGTATTCGGCGCGCGCTGTAGCCGCGTTTCCAGTCCACTCCAGCTTGCAGCGCCAGCACGACGGGGGAGAGGGTCAGCCAGAGCGCCACCAGCCACGCCCAGAACGCCGCCTGGCCGAGCCCTTGCGGCGACGTTGCCCATGCCAGCAGGTCGGTGAGCGAGAGCCACACCATCAGCACCGCTCCCAGCACGATGACCGCACCTTGCGCGGTCAGCCGCACTCGCCGGAGCCACTGCGACTCGATCGGCGACGATTCGCTCATCGTGAAATCCCCCTCCATGGCGGACTGACGGTCGCGAGCATCGTGGCGACCGGCGACTTGACCGCTTCCCGCGTGTCGGCCGGGTTCCGAACCGAAGCGAAGGGCCACGACCGTGACGGTACGCCGAGGCCGGGTCATATGCCCGAGGTTTGCCGTAGACCGCGCTCGGTCTGCGAAGAGGCCCGGTTCTTTGGCGAGGAGACGTCGACCGCGCCGGCCGAGTAGCCGGTAGGGTGCTGGACTTCACGGCCGGAGAAGGCAAGATCACCGATCCGATCGAGAAGGCCGACGAACTGCGGGACAGACGTACCAGACGAGCGGGGAAGCCCGCACGGGAGAAGTGTCGCGCGTCGCCGACTCGCCGGTGGAGGAGTCCTGCTGATGGCCGGGCGTGCGGTGGCCTGTGGTCGGTAGGGTGCCTGCACTGGTGAGCGTGGAGGGGCTGGAGGTTCACCAGATCGTCCATCAGCGGAAGGTGTCCGATGCCTGGCAGGCAGCTTGACCCGCGGCTAGTTGTTCGAGATCTCGTTCAGGCCGTCGCGCCATATGACGAACGCGAGTCCGCCGACCAGCGGTGGATGCTCGATTGGATCGATGCCGGTCATCCGCTGTTTCGTACGGCCAAGCCGGCGACTCCGCACCGGCATCTAGCGGTCTATGCCGCGCTGTTGGATGAGGCGGCCAGAACGCTTCTGCTTGTGGATCACGCCAAGGCCAAGGCATGGCTCATGCCCGGCGGGCACGTGGACCCCGATGAGAATCCGCAGGTCACGGTCGTTCGGGAGCTGGATGAGGAGTTGAAGATCGCCCCGCCGTTCCACCCGAGGTTCGGCGCGGACCCGTTCTTCCTGACGGTGACCGAGACGCGTCCGCCGCACCCGCACACCGATGTGACGCTGTGGTTCGTCTTCTCGGCCAGCCAGACGGTGAAGATTGTTCCCGATCCGGCGGAGTTCTCGGCGTGGCGATGGTTCGCCTTGGACGATGCTGAGGCATGGGTCGGGGATTTCGACCCGCAGATGCACCGGTTCATGGCCAAACTCACCTGCGCGCTGGAACTGGCTCCCGTCCGCTAGCCGGGCTGGTGCGGCTGGAGGTCGCAGAGCGTCGGCAGCGGGCCGTGCGGGGTTCGGCTGCACCACAAGCTGCCCGCCCGGCAGGCGATCGCGGCGGCTTGTTCGGCGGCTGCTCCTTGGCTCAGCGCGTGGATCAGTGCGGTACTGAAGGCCGATCCAGCGCCCTGGACCTGATGGACGGTCACCGTGAGGGCCGGGACCGCGAAGACCTCGCCGGTGTGGGTGCGGCCGATGGCGCCGTTGCGACCGAGGGTGACGACGACGAGGTCGGCGACGCCGAGGTCGGTCAGCTCGCGCAGCGTCTGCTCGGCAGCGGCCAGGTGGTGTTCGTCGGCGTTCGTCTGCAGGACGCCGACGCGGCCGTGTGGCTGGACGGCCGCTCGGAGCCAGGGTGGGGTGGGTGATCCGCCGAGGTTGATCACAACACGGCGTCGGGTGAGCAGGGCGGCATCCAGCAGGAGGCGGGGCGTGTCGCCCAGGACCTCGTAGCAGTCGAGGTAGACGGTCGGTGCGGCGGCGAAGGCGTGCGGGTCGATGCCGTCGAGTTCGGCGGTGATGCCTTTGAGTCCGGAAAACCAGGTCCGGTTCCCGGCCTGGTCGGCGATGACCGTGTTGACCCTGGTGTGCGCGGCGATGCCGGGGGCGGGGCGGTGGCCCACCTCCCAGTCCTGGAGCCGCGCGGTGATGGTGTGGCCGTCGGGGTCGTCGGCGACCGGGTTGCTGAACAGCGCGGCAGGGTGGCCGAGCGCGGTGAGCATCCCCGCGATCAGCGGCCCGTCGCCGGCCACGAACCGGTCGCTGGCCTGCACCTCGACCCCGTAGTTGAGCTTTGGGTAGGCGTCGACATGCAGGGTGTGGGTGGCGGCCAGGTAGCTGAAGCAATGCACCGCGGTGGAGCTCACGCGGAGGTGCCCAGGGCGAAGGTGGCGAGCAGGGCGGCGTGGTCGGTGATGTGGCTGGTGCGGGGGGTGTGGTCGTAGCCGCAGTTCACGAGAGTGCCGGTGGCCGGGGTGGCGAACAGGTGGTCCAGGCGCTGGGCGCCGTAGCGGTCGCTGATCCAGCTGTGGTCGCGGGCGGCGGGGTGGGCTTGGCGGAAGGCGTCGGCCAGGCCGAGGCGTTGCAGACCGGTGTAGAAGGCGTAGTCGTGTTCTTCGAAGGAGGCCAGGGGCGGCTGGTGGCCGGGTTCGACGACGTTGAGGTCACCGGCCAGCAAAAGCCGCGGGCGCAGAGCGGTGTGGAGGTATTCGAGGAACGTCTTCTGGAAAGCGCGGCGCCGGTCGCTGCTGTCGGTGGTCATGCCGTTGGTCGGCCCATACAAGCCGATGATGCGGATCTGCCGGCTGGCGTGCTCGACGTCGACCGCGACGACGCGGGGGTCGCCCGGGCCGTCCACGGATGTCTGGGGCAGGCCGCGGGTGGCGACCACGGTGAAGTAGGAACCGTCGGCCCAGCCCGGTGGGAGGCAGACCTCGAAGCCTTCGGCGGCCAGCCCGCTGATGATCAGCTTGGCGCCGTCGGAGGCTTTGAGTTCGGTCAGGACCAGCACATCGCTGCGGCCGGCCAGCAACCAGGCGAGGGTCTGCTGGGCGTGCTGCACGCTGGGGTTGTTGATGTTGAGGGCGCACACGCGTAGTTCGCCCGGCGCTGGGGCGGGGACGGCGGGCTCGGCATCGAGGCTGCCGAACAGCGCTCCTTGGATGACGTCGTCGGGCATTTACTGCTCCTGGAGGTCGGTGAGGCCGGTCAGGTGCTTGACGCGGCGGATGGTGTCGGCGAGCTGGCCCGGTTTCATCTGCTTGGCCGCTCGCTGTTCAGGGGTTTCGCTGGCCGCGCCGTACACCCAGAAACAGGTGCCGTTCTCGGTGTCGAGGATGAGGAAGCGGTCGCGGGTGGCGGGGCCGCGCACGAGGATGGAGATGGTGTCGGCATCGGCTTGGACGGTGTGGACGGTGGTGTGCTCAAGGGCGTAGCTGGATCCGGGGTGTTCGCGGCGCACCAGGATCGGGGCGAGGGCGCGGGGGTCGGTGTGCTCGCCGAAGTCGGTGTCGGCGCCGAAGATGCGGTGCAGGTACTGGCCGCGGTAGATGCCGGAGAAGAACGACCAGCGGTGGTGGTGGGGCCGGTCGTAGTAGCCGGACCGGTACAGGTGCAGCCGGATCCGGATGTCGCCGTCGGCATGCAGGACGAGTTTGTCGAGGAAGTCGTAGCGTTCGCACATGCCCGCCAGGGCGGGGTCGCCGGGGATCGCGTCCAGGAGGGCCGACAGCAGGCCGGGTTCGGTGGTGATGGCGTCGTAGACGGGCTGGCAGCCGTCGAGGATGGCGCCGGTGTCGTTCCAGTCGAGGTCGGCCAGGCCGCGGAAGGCGGCGTGCTCGGTGGTGATCATCGCTGGTTTCCCGTTCCGTAGGGGGATGCGTTCATGATGCGCTTGAGGTGGGGGTGCAGGCGATAGAACTGCCTGGCCAGGTGCGCGGGCTGGCGGTGGCCGTCGGGCAGGCGGCCGACGGTGACAATGTGGGCGGTGACGGCCGCCAGGAGGGTGAGCTGGGTGGACTTCACGCGTCGGCGCAAGGACGGCGCGGGGTGGAACGGGACGGGCTGGGTGAGCAGGACGGGGCCGGCATCGACGCCGGCGGTCACCTGGTGGACGGTGCAGATGATCGGGTCGTTGTTGAGCAGTGCCCAGGCGACGGCGTCCATGCCGCGGTAGGTGGGCAGCGCCCCGTTATGCGCGTTGAGGGTGCCCACCGCCGGCAGGGCCAGGATGTCGGCGGGGACGATGGGCATGCCGAGCAGGATGAGCAGGTCCGGCTGCCACCGGGCCAGGACGGCTGCGACGTCTTGCCAGCCGGTGACGTGCGACTGGGCGGCCGGCAGATCCGGCGCCGGGCGGGGCGCGCGTCGCGGAGCAGGCGGGTACCAGGCGCTGTCGTAGGCAGAGGTCACCTCCTGCTCGGGCGGTGAGCCGTACCAGCACACCGCGGAGACCTCGACGCCGAGGCCGCGCGCGTGCGGGAGGATGGCCGCTGGGCTGCTGGATCCGGCTCCGGCCAGGATCACGGTCTTCAGCTGCCCGGCGGCCGCAACAACGAAGGGCTCACCGGCCGGCTCGGGCACGACTGGTGAGGACATGGGAGGCAGCGCGCGGCGAGAGAGACACTCGGCCAGCTCGGCGCAAGCCGCATCCACCAAGACGGCGGTGGCCTGGATGTCCGGCAGGAGATCCGGTGTGCTCCACCGGTCGGCGTGCTGACGCATCCAGACGGTGCCCAGGAGCTTGCAGGCGGCGTTAAGGAAACGCAGGTCGCCGCTGGCGGCGCTGACCCCGAGCCAGTGGCGGGCAAGCAGCAGCCACGCCTTCGCCGCGGCGGGGGTGAGGGCACGAGTGTGCGCTTCCACCGGCGGCCGCCACAGCCGGGAGGTCTCGAAGCGGTGCAGCAGTTCGGCGTCGCATCTGCGGACAGACGCCGTCGGCTCCGCGAACGCAGCCTCCAGGGGCGCCGTTTCGCCCGCCGGCTCGGCCACAAGGTAGGCCACAGGGCCGGGCGGTGCCCCGCGCGCGGCGCCGTACGCCGTGCTGGGCACGGCGTCGTACGACCTGGCCGGTGCGGTGAGGTCAGGTTGCCACCAACGGCCGGTCAGTGCGGCTTCGGCCACCCCCGCGTTCGGGCCCGGCGCCGCCGGGCGGCCGGTGCGGGGGGGTGCGGCGAGGATGTGTGCGGGGGTGAAGTCGGCGTCGATCACCTCGGCCACCGGCGGCCGGTTCTGCGCGTCGGCGTCGTTGTGGTGGCCGGCGCTGGTGTCGGGGCGGGTGGTCATCGGGCCACGTGCTCGCTGACTTTGGCCAGCGCGGCGAGGTAGCCATCCAGTAATTCCTCGTCCCCGGGGTATCCCCAGGCGGGGATCTTGATGAAAGCGTCCTGGAAGGCTGTGACGCCGGGCAGGTCGGCCGGGTGGGTCGGGGCGGGTGTCCAGGGGGCGAACGGGTCGCGGCGGGCGAACAGCGGTTCGGTGGAGATGTCGCGGGTGGAGCCGGGCGCGTCGACCTCGAGCGCGCCTTCGGCGACGCACAGCTGGACGAACTCGTCGCGGGTCACGCTGGCCTGGCCGGGGTGAAAGCGCAAGCCGAGGACGTACAGGCCGTGGGCGCCACGCTCGGGCGCGACGACGGGGGAGATGAGGGGGTTGGCGGCCAGGGCCTTGGTGAAGGTGTCGAGGTTGTGGCGGCGGTGGGTTTCGATACGGGTGGCGCGGGCGAGCTGGTGGACGCCGATGGCGGCGCCGAGCGTGGTCATCCGCTCTTTGAGGCCCATGCCGGTGAAGGCGAACGGGTAGTGCTTGGCGCCGGGGTCGATCTCGGCGCGGGAGCGTTTGTTGTAGTGGGCGTACAAGACGGCGAGCTCGCGCAGGCGCGGGTCGCGCGCCACAAGGAGGCCGCCTTCACCGGTGGTGATGGCCTTCTGGTTGGTGGAGAAGACGGCCAGATCGCCCCAGGTGCCCACGGGCCGGTCGTCCCAGCGGGCGAAGTGGGCGTGGGAGCAGTCCTCCAGCAGGGCCAGGTCGTGTTCGGCGCAGAAGGCGGCGATCTCGTCCATCGGGCACGGGATGCCCCACATGTGGGTGACGATCACCGCTTTCACGTTCGGCTGCATGCGATCGGCCAGGTTTTCCGCGGTCACGGTCCCGGTGGCGGGGTCGGCGTCGCAGAAGACGACCTCGATGCCGTCGAAGGCGAACGGGGAGGCGGTGGCCAGGAAGGTGTAGGCGGGGGCGAGGATCGCGTCGCCGGGGCGCAGGCCGAGGATGCGGCTCATGGCGTGGATAGCGGCGGTCCCAGAGGCCATCGACACGACCTGACCGGGCTGGAGGCCGAGGAGGGCGGCGAAGGCTTGCTCGTACTCGCCGGTGATGCCGTTGGCATCGCGGTCGGACAGGGAGCGGTGGGCTTGGTCGAGGATCGCCTTCTCCAGGGAGGCGTCGATGATGGGCCACTGGTAGTGCGGCTTGGGCGCTTGCAGGGTCATGGGGCCGCCGTGGGCGGCCAGCGCGTTCCTCGTCACAGGGACTCTCCTTTTACTCGTCGCAGTGGGGCGATCAGGGGCCGCACCTGGTCGAGGGTGTCGGCGACGGGTGCGGCCGCGTCCAGGTCCAGGACGGGCCAGCCGTGATGGTCGGCGTAGGCGAGCAGGTTCTTGAGCCCGTCGTGCTGGTAGGTGATGAACGCCTGGCGGCCGTAGTCGCTCACGCCGGCGTGCATGCCCATCTCACGGGGCTGGAAGTCCTCGCGCCGGTCGTAGAGGGTGCCGAGGTCGGCGGTGAGCACGATCACCGCGTCCGGGCCCGTCACCCGGCCGAAGATCACATCGAGGTCCGATTGTGCCCAGCCCTGCAGCAGGAGCTTGGAGAAGAACTTGAACCACCAGCCGTCCATGATCACGTCGTGGCCGGCGTCGAGGACGGGGTCCACCACGGTGGTGCGCAGCGCGCTGTACCAGGAGGCCTGCAAGGTGACCCAGAAGCCGTCGGGCAGGTCGGGGGCGTCGCCGGAGTGCCACAGCATGGTGGCCAGCTGGGTCATGAGGGTGCGGGCGTAGGGGGAGGTCCGGCTGATCTGCCGGCGTGGCACGAACACCAGCCGCGGCCCGGCCGCAGCCGCAGGCGCGGTGCCGGTGGCCTGGCCGGCGATGTCCTGGTCGACGGTGTCCTGGTCGACGGTGTCCTCGTAGGTGGTGTCGGCCAGGCCTTGGGCCAAGGTCGTCTTGCCGATCCCGTCGGGGCCCTCTAAAACGATCAGCCGTCCCCGCCGCGCCTGCTTGCGCTTCTGCCGTTCCGCCACGGTGCTCTTCTCCCCTTCCGCTGATGTGGGTGGTGCTGGCTCGATCTTCACCCGGTGCCACCCGATTCGCCCTGGCTTTCCCGCGTTGCGACCCAGACCGGTCAGGTGCCGCAGGCGTCGGCGGCGTTGATGAGCCTCCAGCCGGCCCCGGCGAGCCAGCGCCGGTGCTCGGTGCGCAGGAGTTCGGCGTTGCCAGGGGACAGCAGCGGCAGTGCCTGGCCGACGGGGGCGGCGAGGGCGCTTTGGAGGCGGCTCAGCTGCTCGTCCATCAGCGCGCGCAGTGCCTGCTCGCCCAGCTCCGCGCCAGGGCCGGTGTGATCGATGAGGTCGAGCATGGCGGTGAGCAGCGTGTAGGCGGCGGCGCGGATGGTGACCCGGGCGGTGTGCAGGGCCGCCCGTTGCGGCCCGTCCACGATCTTCTCCAGGCTTTTGAGGGTGTAGTCGAGGGCGAAGGTCCGATCCACCCACATCTGGGCGTGCACGGAGCAGATGCCGATGCGCTGGTCGGCGAAGCGCGCCTCGACGCGGCCCATGCTGGGGTCGATCGCTCCGGTCAGCCCGTGTGCGGTCGCCGCGCGGGTATAGGCGGCGCCGATCAGGCACTCCATCGAGACCAGCATGTAGGAGATGCCGGTGTGGAAGGGCCGGCCGGTCGCGTGCGCGGCGACCCAGCCGGGGTCGCGGACACCGTCGACGATCTCCTCTGCGCTCAGGTGCGGCTGCGGGGTCAGCAGCAGATCGGTCCGCCTTTGGAAGGCGTGGGTGGCGCGCAGCTCCTTGAGGTTCATCAGGTGGTCGAAGGTGATGTAGGTGAAGCGGGTGGGAACGCCGAGCGCGCTCAGGGTGCGGATCGCCAGGGCGTTCTGTTCGCCGGTGGTGTCCTTGTTGAACCGGGCCAAGATGGAGTCGACGCCCGATTCCACACCGAACAGCATCCGGCGCAGCCCAAGACCGCCCAGGCGCCGCCACATCCGGGCTCGCTCCACATGCCAGGCGCGGTCTTCCTCCGGCCGGACGACCTGATCGATGCGGCAAGAGGACTCCCAGGCGAAGCCCTCGCTGTGCAGCAGGCCCGCCAACTCCAGCCCGCGGGCGACGGCGTCCTGGTCGCGGCCGAAGAACTCCTCATCGACCAGGTAGAGGGTCTTGGAGGTGTCCGGGTGCCGGTCGAAGGTGCGGGTGAGTTCGGGCAGTATGACGGCGAGCTGCTGGACCGAGCCCGCCGCCCACAGTCCCTTGTGGCTGCGCGGGCAGAAGCTGCACGCCGAGGTGCAGCCGCGCGAGGCCTCCGCCTGCGCGACCCCGTGGCAGTCCAGGGTGCGCTCCAGCAGGTCGAGTTCGGGCAGGAAGTCCACCAGGCGGGCGTTGGGCACCTTCGCGGTGCGCTGCCGCGACCGCACGGCCAGGGCGCCGCCGCGCGCGGCGCCGGCGTAGCCCAGGCCCGGGATCTCCTCCAGCGGCAGGTCCCCGTGGTAGTGGCCGAGCGTGTCGGCGATCGTGGTCTCACCGGCGCCGCGGGCGATCAGCAGCCGGGGGTAGGCGTCGAGCAGGAGCGCCTGGTTGCGGACGGTGAGGCTGCCCCCGGCCAGGACCAGCGGCGGCTGCGGTAAGGCGTACAGGTGATCGAGCAGGGCGATCATCAGGTCGTGCTGGCCGAACGTCGCCGACACCCCGACGATGTCGGGGTCGGTCGCGGCGATCGTCGCGAGCAGGTCGGTGAAGCTCACCTTCAGCTGCATGTCGACCAGGGTGATCTGGCCGAGCAGCGTGCGGCGGGCGGCGCGGGCCAGGTCGGAGATCGCCAGTGGGAAGCGCGGCAGCGGGAACCACTCCGGGTGATACAGCGAGGCCAGCAGCACGCGGGGCCGCTGCAGCCGCTCGGCGCCGTCCGCGCTGAGGTGTCCGCCGGACACCCACGTCCCCGGCTGGTCGATCCTGAGCCGTCCGGCCGTCCAGGCGGGCCAGTCCCGCTCGGCGTGCGGGCGGCCCTCAAGGTCGGCGAACGTCCATCCGCCCAGGGCCGGCGCGCGTTCGGCGATCAGCAGCCGCTGGTCGAGGGTGCCGGTCAGGCTGACCTTCCCCGGCAGGATGTCGGTGAGGGCGGCGCGCAGCTCGTTCGGCCAGGCGGCGGGGATGCGCAGCAGCTCGTCGCGCCGGTCTTGGCCCAGCCGCTCGCCGGTGGCGTGCTCGACCGCGGTGAGCAGCCGTCCGCCCCAGGCCTCGTCGACGATGGCCGTGCGCTGGTGGGCGATGGTCGTGGTCATCGGCTCGCTCCTGTCCCCAATCGGACTCCTCCAAGCCAGCACACGCGATCGCACGGGGGGCGCCAAGAGGCGCGGACGGACCCGGACTCATCCGCCGCAGGCCCGCATGCGCCTGGCTGGGATGGGCCCGCTGCCAGGTGATCACCTCGCTACACTGCTCGGACAGTTTCGGACAGTTGCACGCCCTCGATGAGGAAGCTCGTGTCACCTCCAGACGATCTCGACCCCACCCAGGCGCACACCGCGGCCGACCTCGCGGCGTGCCTGCGTCGCGTGCAGCTGCTGGCGGGTAACCCCTCGCTGCGGGAGCTGGAGCAGCGCGCGCGCCGGCAGGGGCGCAGCCTTCCCCGCAGCACCACCGGCGACATGCTCAGCGGCCGGCGCCTGCCGCGCAAGCTACTGATGATCACCTTTTTGCAGGCGTGCGGGGTCAACCCCGCAAAGGATCCGCGCTGGCTGGTGGCGTGGAACCGGCTGGCCGCGCTCGCCGCCGAGACCCCGGAGCACCGGCCGCTGAGCGCGGACATCGTGGCCGATGTCCGGGCCGCCGGCCTGACCCGCATCGGCACGACCTATCTCACCGACATGCAGTGGAGCGCGCTGTTCGCCGATGTGCGCGAGCTGGACGTCTACATGGCCTACGGGCAGACCTGGGCCCGGATGCACGCCCGCGACCTAGCTCGCCTGGCTGCCCGGCCAGGTGCCCGCATCCGCGTGGTGCTGGCCGACCCCGACGACCCGCTCACCGTCGCCGTCCTGGCCGACCGATTCGACCTGACCACCGAGGAACTGCGGCGGCGCATCATCGCCACCGAGGCCGACTACGCCGCGCTGCGCACCGAGCCCGGCGCCACCATCGAGATCTACTACCGGGCTGGCGATCGTATGTTCTCCTTCTACCGGCTCGACGACACCGCCGTGCTCGGCTTCTACAGCCACGCCCGTACCCGGGCCGCCAGCGTCCCCGTCTTCGTGTGTGCGCGCCCCGGCGACCTGTATGACTTCATCACCGAGGAGTGGCAGGCCATCCTCCGCGACAGCCGCCCCGCCTGAACCCACAGGCCGGATTGGAGGAAGCACCCCCGCACCGCCACCCGGCGCGCGCATGATGAGATCTTCTGCCCCGCTGTCGCTCGAGAGGCCCTGCCGATGACCTCGCACCCGCTGCCGACCCGCACCCTCGGCCGTACCGGCATCACCGTCCCCGCTCTCGGCGTCGGCTGCTGGGCGATCGGCGGCCCCGACCACAACCTCGGCATGCCGATGGGCTGGGCCACCGGCGCCGACCAGGCGGCCGCCATCGCCGGCTTGGAGACCGCGTGGGAGCTGGGCGCCCGGCTGTTCGACACCGCCGATGTCTACGGCCACGGCCTGTCCGAACGACGGCTCGGACAGCTGATCGCCCAGGTCCCCCGCGAGCAGATCGTCGTGTCCTCCAAGGTCGGCTACTTCGCCGGCACCGCCGCCCACGGCTTCGACCCCGCCCACATGCGCCGCCAACTCGGGCAGAGCCTCGACAACCTCGGCACCGACCACCTCGACATCTACGGGCTGCACCACCACGACTTCGGCGAAGACGACCGGTGGCTGCAGCCCGCGATCGAGGCCATGCACGCCTTCAAAGCCGAAGGCCTCATCCACGCGATCAGCCTGCGCGGCCCGCACCGCTTCGCCCCCGACCGGCTGTCCACCCCGCCCGCGCTGCGCGGCGACAAGATCGCCCGTTTCCGGGCACTGTTCGACCAGGTCCAGCCCGATGTCCTGGCCACGCGCGACAACCTGCTGACCCCAGAGGCCAGCTCCGCGGGCGTCTTCGCCTTCGCTGACCAGCACGGCTGCGGGGTCCTGATCAACAAGCCGCTCGGCCAGGGGCTCTTGACCCGTTCCCATCGGCCCGAGCAGCCGCCCCGCTTCGCCGACGGCGACCACCGGGCCCGCAAACGCTGGTTCACCGCGCCCGCCCTGGCCGTCCTGGATGAGGCCCTGGCCGAGATCCAGAGCACCATCGCGCCCGAGCAGCATGACCTGCTCGCCCTCGCCTTGTGGTCCTGCCTCAACCGCACCCGCAACGCCGTCGTCCTGACCGGCTTCACCAACCCCACCCAGATCCACGCCAACATCACCGCGATCAACCGGGTGCCTTCCCTCGCCGATCTCACTCACGCCCGCACCGTCATCTCGGCGGCGCAGCAGCGCCTCGACACCGACGGCCACGTGTTCCTCGACGAGTGAGGCACACCGGCGCGCCCCGCACCTCGAGCCGAGTTCACCCTCTCATGTCGATGAGCTGTACAGGTCGGCGCGACATCCGCCAACAGCTCTGGGGAACTTGCGGGTAACCCATCACCGGATCGAGTCATCCTCGACAGGGGCTGGCACACGACTCCTCGGCTTCTTCACCACACTGTCAACGGTCAGGTGCGTGTCGCACACGAAATCGCAGGTGGTCCTGATCGGTTCGCTCACGCTCGATAGTCAGAGGCGGGCTGTCGGCCCGGAGAGTTATCCTGAGCGACACAGCAAACAGGAAGGACCCCGGCGCTGCCCGCCGTTTCTGTCGTACGTCTGGCGTTACCGTTGCGCGCGGAGGTTGAAATGCCACGAAAGGTCACCCCGGCCCAGTACAACCGCATGGTCGACGACTACAACCGTAAGCTGAAGCAGGCCGTCGACAAGCGCAACCGCGAAGTTACGGCGCACAACCGCAAGGTGAAGCGCGCCATCGACGACTACAACCGCGACGTGCGCGCGTACAACGCGCGCGTGCGTTCCAATCGACAGCGGCTCAACGCCGAGATCGCGCGACTCAACCGCCAGCGCTCGACGACCCGCTACGTCACGGTGCAGACCTCGACCATCGCGCTGCACACCGCGTACTCCCACGTCGACGAGCAGTCCGCACTGTGGAACGAGCGCGGACAAGAGCTGGCCGACTTGGCGGAAGCCGAGACGGCCAACAGCGCGCACGTCGCCAACACCCTCCTGGGCGAGACAGCCGCCGACGCGGAGGAGACCGAGGAAACGTCGCTCACCGACGAACTGTCCGCCCTATCACTAGACCTGCACAACCGCTGGGAGGGCGCCCGCTTCGCGATCAATCCGCGAAACCCCGACGCTGCGCGACATTTCTGCACCAGCGCCCGCGAGGTCATCGTGGAACTGATCAACATGAAGGCTCCCGACGCCGCGGTGCTGCAAGCCAAGCCGAACTGCGAGCGAGGACCGGACGGCAAGGCGGTCGCGCGGCGAGAGAAGATCGGTTACCTGCTCGATCTGAACGGCGCCAGCTACGAGGCCCTGGGCGACTTCATAGAGACCAACGTCAACGACGTGATGAACCTGTTCTCCCAGTTCAACAAGGGCACACACGGCACGGCAGGACGCTTCGACATCCCCACCCTTCGCACGATCAAGCACCGTGTCGAGGACTCGATTCGATTCCTATCCACGCTGGTCCGAGGCCTCAGCCGCTGACCCAGCCGTCAACGGCAACGCTGGTCACAGATCGCGGTCACGAGCGGGACCTCATCAACAGCCCGGGGCGCACGCGGCTTGCCCTGCGCTCATCTTAGGGTTCAGCTCAAGCTGGGCGGTTGGAAAACTTGACGAGAGCAGACGACCTCATCGTGCGTTCGATACCAGCCCGGCCCTCCGGGCACGTAAGCTCGCCACGAACAGCGGCCGCGCCGGAAAGAAGAGCCCCGTCATGATCACAGCGGATGACCAACTGATCGGCGTGCTGGCCGACCGGACCGGGCTGACCCGCGAGGCGCTGTTCGGGCATGTGGCGGTGGCCCGCGTTCAGGGGGCGTTCTCCTATCCCCTGTCCGACGACGAGGTCGAAGACACCGTGCGCGAGATCATCGAGAACATGACCCGGGTGGTCCCCATCGGGCTTCCCGCCGAGGCCGATCCGGCATCGCAGTATGTGTGGCTGCAGGAGATAACAGCCCATTACGTCTCGGCGGAGACCCGCATGGTTCTTATCCGCATCGACAGCGCCGGTCGGACGCCGGCCCGGCGATCACCAGGCGAGGGCTACGATCCGCTGACCGACGGCTGGGACCTGGACCCGGAAGACTATGACGACGAACTCGTCCGGGACGCTCAGCAGTGGACCTGGTGGCAGTGGGTGAAGGCAGCCGGCGTGCGTGAGATGTGGCGGATGCCAGATCCGTACGTCGGCGCAGACAGCGACGTCCCATTGGATCGGGCCCTGGACGAGCGCAGGCGTACCGGCGACGAGGCCGCATACCGGAGGGCATTGAAGCAGATCCGCAACGCGAACTACCGCGACATCGACGCCTGGGCGCACTCGGGCCACGAGGCGCTCGCACGAGCGGACGCCGTGGCCAGCCGCTCCACGACGGCCAACCGTCGGCGTTGCGCCGCGATCATCGAAGCACTGGGGTACTACCAAACCGGGGTCGCCGTTGGTGAGTTGAGCCTTCCCTCTCGCTTCACCGGCGTCATGGCCTGGTCATCGATTCAGAACCGCCCCTTCTTGCGCGCCCGTCATGGCCTCGCGCTCGCTTGGTGGCGCCTGGGTGAGTTCGACATCGCCGGCACGGTCGTGAGGACAACGTTGTGGGTCAACCCTGCGGACAATCAAGGGCTGCGAGACCTGTTGTCACCCATTGAGGAACGTATTCCGTATGAGAAAGCCTCCATCGACTAAGGGGGCGTACGGTCCCCACGCTATGACCGCGCTTGATCGCGCGAGAGGCAGGGGACCTGCAGCGGTCCGTGACAGTTCTGTGCGTGAAGAACTCCAGCAGAAGGCCCGGCCGCCTGCGCCAGCAGGTCCAGCGGTTGATGGAGCTCACCGACCCTGTGCAGGCCACCGCTCTCACCGCCGCCCATCCCCGGGGAAAGGACCTCAGTGAGCGCGCCGCCTGGGCCGCCTACGCTCAGCACGTTGTCGACGTGCTGAGCGAGTACTTCGAGGAGTTACGTACCCCGCACACCGCCGAGGTCGTCATCACTTCGGTGGAGCGTCAGCTGCGCGCCCCTGCCTCGGGCTGGGAGGTCATTCTCGACAGCGGGTATGTGGCCAACTGGTCACTCAAGCCTGGCGAGGCCGGTGGCCTGCGGGTGGCGTGCCGCCGCCCGGCCACCGATGCCGATCTCGAACACGAGCGTGAGCTGACCGCGCTGATTCAAGACGGCGCACCGTGATCCGTCCCCGGCCAGACCGCGAGCGATCCAGCGCCCCGACTGGCCCGCCCCGGTCAAGGGCGGGCGCCTGGTGCTCATCGCCGACGGAAGGACGTCACAGCTCGACCGGGTTCAGAGGGTAGCGGGCGCCGTCGTCGCCGAGCAGGGACAGCTGCCCGTCGACGAAGACCACGCTGCCCTCGGAGGGTTCGCCGTGGTCGTCCATCAGATAGTTGACCCGCGAGGCGGTCAGCATCAGCACG
Organism: Streptosporangium sp. CA-115845; assembly: GCF_050943795.1. Classification (NCBI taxonomy): domain Bacteria; kingdom Bacillati; phylum Actinomycetota; class Actinomycetes; order Streptosporangiales; family Streptosporangiaceae; genus Streptosporangium; species Streptosporangium sp. CA-115845. The sequence goes on from NZ_CP191987.1 coordinate 72,633, forward strand.
CCGTTGCCCAGGTGGGTGATGCCTTTGAGGCTGTACCAAGAGGGCAGCTTGTGGCTGGTCAGGCGTTCGGCGACGTCAAGCGGCACCACGGTGGTGAACGCCGCAGCGGCGTGTCCGTGCAGGCTGAGTGGCACCATCGCAGCAAGGCGGCGGTTTCCCGGCGGGGCGCTGTCGCCTGCCGGGCTGGCAGGCCCGTCATAGGGGCCGAGCTCATGAGTGGTGACGTAGTAAATGACGCTTGCCATGACGCCTGCCACGTCGTCGGAAGGGGTCAGACGCTCGTCCTCGGTCAGGACGATCAGCCAGTCCTCCAGGGACAAGGCATGGTCGGGGTACTCCAGCGGGGCCTGCCCGGCACGGTATCGCTGGCTGGAGCGGCCCTCCCGGTGGTTCCACCACGAGGTGACCACCTCCACCAAAGGGCCGGTGCCGGTGTAGACGGTCACCACCTCATCCGCGTCCCGCACGGCCATGCGGATCGGCCGGGTGGCGGTGACGACCAGGTAGCCGTTGCCGGTGGTGCGCAGGTGCAGGTGAGCATCCAGCCACCACCGCACCCCGCCGGCCTCCGGGTCGCACCAGGCGTTGAGGTGCACTGTGTCCTTGTCCTCACGCTGAGTCCACACTGACACGGCGTGGTCGCTGCGCCGGTGCAGATCGGCGCAGCCCTCCCGCAGGCGGCGCGCGGCCTGGCTGTCCGACAACCGGGCCAACTCCTCGACCGCGGCCATACCCGTTGACTCGGGCAGCATCAGCCAGACGTCGTCGAGAGCGACGGTGTCGCCGTCGACGACGTGAGCCAGGGCCGCCAGGGCGGCGGGGCCACGGCTGGCCTCGTAGCGCTGAAGTTCCTCGGCCCGCTGCGCCCAGCGGGCACGGTCAGCGGCTGTCGGCTCCTCACCGTCGAGGATCATGTCCAACAGAGCGCGGTCATCGTGGGGGTTTCTCATCGGTGCTTCCCTCCTGGAGGTGTCGGTCGGCCTGTCCCGGGCGGGACGGGTCGTGGACCCCTCAAAGGGGCGATAAGAATTTCCGTCCTCTGCTAATGACAGATGGACGAAACTACTTCAGGTCCCTGACCTGGGGTTTGTGTAGCTACGGCGAATCAGTCGATCCAGTACTGCGGAAGGTCCACGGTGCCGCCGTTGGTGCCGGCGAGGGTATAGGCGTCGGTGCGGCGCAGGCTCACGGTAAGGCCCGCCTCCTCCAGCACCACGACGGCTCTGGTGATCAGCTCTGCCGCCTGTCGCGCTCCGGCCAGGCCGGAGTACTGGGCGGCGGTCAGGTAGGCGCGAGGCGTCTCATGCCACAAGGTGACGTCCAGTGCGCTGTCGGCCGAAGGCGTCGCCGTCCCGAGTGGGATTCCCGCTTCGGTGAGCAGGTGCAGGGCGCGCCAGCGCGCGGCCTCGGGCGCCAGCGGCAGTCCCCGCTTCTCGGCGATCTGGGTGTGGCTGTAGCCGGTCGCGGCCGCCGCGGCCCGGTCCGACACCCCGTTGGTGCGCGTGCCACGCACACGGCTGATCGGCGGGTCGGTGGCCTGCAGCACGGCCAGGCGCCGCCGCTCCAGTGCCTGTATCTGTTCGGTGAGCCATCGCAGGTGATCCAGGGCGGTGGTGGGCTGCTCCAGCGCGGTCGCGCTGGCGATGACCTCCTCACCTGTGTAGAGCGTCGCTCTGCGCTCCCCGGGGTCCTCGGCGCGCTGCCCGATGAGGGTGTAGGCGGCCACGCCTGCGGCGAGCGCCACGGCCATGCCGTCGTCGATGACGACGCTGTGGTCGTCGTCGCTGATACTGACCGCGTTCGCCTGGAGCGTCGGTGACGCCGCGGCGAGAGCACGGTTGGCGTCAGCGAGCGGCCGGCCGTTGTTGTGGGTGACGGTGTAGTGGGTGACGCGCACCTAACAACCTCCCAATCTGTGGCAACTTTCCTGCCACAATACTATGGCAGGAAAGTTGCCACAGAGGTTTGGAGAAGATGAAGGCAGCGAAACCGACCACCGACGAACCCCCGAGCGGTTGGGCCGAGAGGGTGTCGGCCGACCCGTCTCGGGTGGCCGCACGGGGAAGGCTCAAGGTGGAGCGCCCGCCCGGGACACCGCGCCCGAACGAGATCGGCGAGCGATACGAGCGGTGACCTTCACACAGGTCAGATAGGGCATGCCCGGTCGATGAGAGCCAAGGCCCGATCAATATGTGCTCGCGCATCGGCGGTTGTTCCAGCAGCTAACGCCCCGGTGGCGGCGTGCAGTTCGGTTCGGGCATCGGCGTATTCAAGATCGTCGCCAAGGGTGTCCAGCGCCTGCTGGATAACGTCTTCTATCCTCGGGGCCGGCAGGCCGTAAACGCTCATGCCCGGCGCGCCCGTAGCTTCGCCCGTCACCGGGCCACTCCTGCGCACACTGGTGCACCTGCTCCTTCGTGATTGGAAGCGCTCCTTAAGCGTCCTTGCCGCAATCTCGAGCCTGCCCCATCCCCTACGCTGCATGGCTGATCAGGCGGACCGAGTTGTCTGGCGTCTTGGTGAAGCCGTCGCTCACCACATTCTCGCCTTCCTCGCGCACCCCTCCCCGGCCCGGTGCCCCTCGACGCCGCAGACCCAGCAGTATGCGTCTGCTTCTGCACACTCTTCCTCGTCTTCCTCTTCGACGCCCCAGGGGTCCCAGAGACCCAAGGGGTCGCAGTCGCCATGTTCAAGGTTGGGATCCGCGTTTGCCGCGTGGTCCTCGGATTCCTGGTCTCGATCCTCTTCTGGATCCATCAGCGTCTCGATCCTCGGTGGCTCCGGAGTGGTTGCGGTGCCTGGATCGTTGGCAGCCCGGGTTCTCGGAACGCTGGAAGGCTCGGCCGTAGGCCGACCGCGTAGCGGCATGGCCTTCCAGCGTTCCGAGGTTCCGGGGTAGATCCAGAAAAGGCACCGAAACCACTCCCTCCTGAGAGGAGACGCTGTACCCGCAGATCGAGCGCCCGGCCGGGCAGGACGGCTTGCTGCTTCAGCCCTGGGCCGGTAAGACAGCGACGGCTCCTCAGGCCCGCTCGGCGCCTCGGAGGAGATCGCGGCGCTGTGGGCGCGAAGCACTCTCTGGTCTGCGGCGCCGACGGTGTGCATGGATCGACTGTGTGACACCTGGTTGACCAGATTCACCTTCCTGGCCTCGCGACCGACCGTGATCGCGATGATCGCGGGGGTGGATAGCTGTTGCGAGTTCTGTCAGTGAATATCAGCTCTCCTATAGTTCTATAGTGATCGTGTGAAGCTTTCCGAGTGGGCGGCACGCAATGGCGTTCACTACCAGACCGCGTGGACATGGGCGAAAGAGGGCCGCATGCCGGTCCCGGTCGTCCAGACGCCGTCTGGTACGTGGCTCATCGCGGAGCCCGCACCGGAAACCTCGGGCCGGGTGGTGGTGTACTGCCGCGTCTCCTCGGCCGACCAGAAGAACGACCTTGACCGACAGGTCGCCCGCGTCGTGCAGGGCGCGACCGCGCTCGGCATGCCGGTCACCGAGGTGGTGACCGAGATCGGCTCCGGGTTGAACGGCCGCCGCCGCAAACTGCACCGCGTACTGGCCGATCCAAAGGCGACAGTCGTGGTGGTGAAGCACCGCGACCGGCTCGCCCGCTTCGGCGTCGAGCATCTGGAAGCCGCGCTTTCCGCATCCGGCAGGCGCCTGGTCATCCTCAACCCCGAGGAGACCACCAACGATCTGGTACGCGACATCACCGAGGTTCTGACGTCGATGTGCGCCCGACTGTATGGGCGGCGCGCCGCGAAGAACCGGGCGGCGCGCGCCATCGCCGCCGCTACCGGCGAGGCAGCCGAGTGAGCCTGACACTCACCTGCGCCTACCGCTTCGCTCTCGACCCGACCCCGCGCCAGGTGGGCGCGCTGCTGCGGCACTGCGGCGCCGCCCGGACGGCGTTCAACTGGGGCCTGGCTCAGGTGAAGGCGAACCTCGGCCAGCGGGAGGCGGAACGCTCCTACGGCGTCGCCGAGGATGAGCTGACGCCGTCGTTCGGCTGGTCGATGTACTCGATGCGCAAGGCGTGGAACCAGGCCAAGAACCAGGTTGCGCCTTGGTGGGCCGAATGTTCCAAAGAGGCGTACGCGACCGGCCTGGACCAACTCGCCCGAGCGCTGGGCAACTGGTCCGACTCCCGCAACGGCAAGCGCAAAGGCCCGCGTATGGGCTTTCCCCGTTTCAAGCCGAAGCGGAAGACGAACCCGTCGTGCCGGTTCACCACCGGAACCATCCGGGTGGAGGCCGACCGTCACCATGTCACGCTGCCCGTTCTGGGCACGATCAAGACGCATGAGTCCACCCGCAAGCTACACCGCCGCCTCACCGGCGGCACCGCCGTGGTGAAGTCCGCGACCGTACGCCGCGAGGCCGGACGCTGGTTCGTGTCGTTCACCGTCGAAGTGCGGCGCACCGAGTCGACCCCGGCCCGACCGGACGCGGTGATCGGCGTTGACCTCGGCGTCAAAACCCTGGCGGTGTTCTCCGATGGACGCCCGCCGGTTGACAACCCCAAGCACTACGACACCAGCCGCCGCAAGCTGCGGCGGTTGTCTCGTACGGTGTCGCGCAGGCAAGGGCCGGACCGGCGCACCGGAGGGCAGCCGTCGAAACGGTGGCAGCGCGCCAACGCCGCCCGCAACCGGACCCACCACCGCACCGCCCGCCTGCGCGGGGACGCGATCCACAAGCTCACCACGAGCCTCGCCCGCGAGTACGGCACCGTCGTGGTCGAAGACCTCAACGTGTCGGGCATGCTCAAGAATCGCAAACTCGCCCGCGTCATCGCCGACGCCGGATTCGGCGAAATCCGGCGGCAACTCGCCTACAAAACCGCCTGGAACGGTGGGCGGCTCGAAGTCGCCGACCGCTGGTTCCCCTCCTCCAAAACGTGTTCCGGATGCGGTGCGGTGAAACCCAAACTGCCGCTTCGAGTACGTACCTACATGTGTGAACCGTGCGGCCTGGTCATCGACCGGGACGTCAACGCAGCGCTCAACCTCGCCGCTTTGGTGAAGCGGCACGTCGCCGGGAGTGGCCCGGAGACGTGAAACGGACGTGGAGCCGACCGTAAGACCGGGCGTGGCCCGGCAGGTGGCTGTGAAACGTCTACCCCGCACCGGGCGGTCCCCGCCCGGGTCAGACGGGGACTTTCGCCCGGTAACGGGCGAATCACTGAGGATCATTGATACCTCGGTGAACGGTTGACTCGGTGTTCGACCTGCCTGCTGTGCTGCGTCCGGGAGTGCGCCAGGACGGTGAACATGACGCGCCCGCGGCGGATGAGGAACCGGCAGCCGCACTCCCGGCTGACAGCGGCGCATCGGAGGTGAGCGCCGGTGAGGACTCCCGGCCGGTCGGCGGCCGAGTCCCCGGCCGGATCGGTGATCACTCTGTGGGCGTCGAGGTGGGAGCTGCCGCCGCAGCGCGGCACCGTGAAGGAGACGGCGATCGGCTCTCCTCGCCGCCAGCCGAACAGGTGACGCCGAGATCGCAGGAGGAGGACGCTCCCACTTCGGGTGTGGATCCCGCGCACCTCGGCGAGCACGCAGCTGAACCGCGGAGCGCGGGGGCATCGCAGGAACATTCCGCTCCCCCTCATGAGATGAGGTACCGCCTGTAGGCCACCGTCAACCGGCGGCGGACAGGCGGTGCATGAGGGGGTTGTCAGCCGATGTCGAGCGGCTCTTTGCCGTCATCGATCTTGAACTTGGCGATCTGGCGGCCGTTGAGGTCGAAGGTCGACCAGTGCGGCAGGTCGCCGTGCAACAGGGACAACATCCGCAGATAGGCGCGGGCGGTGTCGATCTCGATCTGCCACAGCGCCCGTACCTCGGTGCCGTCCTCGTGAGCCAGCGTCACGCAGATGTGAGCGCCGGGATCACATTCCGGCCGCCCGAACGTCTCGGTGACGAAGGGAGTGTCATACCCGGCCAGGGCCACCCAGTCGGCGGAGCGGCGCAGGCGCGCCGTCAGATGGCCGAGGTGGTCCTTGGCCTGCTCCAGGTCGATGTCCCACCCGGTGTTGCTGGCGGTCGCCTCAAGGACGATCTTGATGCTGATGCCGCCGCCGGTCCCATAAGCACTCATGTGCCCCTCCATGTCATAGGTGAGGCGGATAGGTAGCACAGACGCTCGCTTAGGTCTTCCCTCGCTGGTGGATCGCCTGTTGTCCGCTTCGCGGCGGACGATGCCAGGCGGGCAGGGGTAGTGTCTGCCTTCGTTTCCCGGCCTGACTTCACCTGGCGAAAATCGCCAGGCGCCGCTGCCGACTCGGCTGGATCGGCCCCTTTCGCGCTGCTATCGACGCCCGGGGCGCACGGTGGAGATGGCCTTCACCTCAGCCGTGGTCGGGCAGCGAGGCCTTCCGGGCAGCACCCAACGGCGCCCGCCCCGAAGGAGATGACCGTGGCGGTGTGGGCGGGTGGGCCGGCTGGACGGTGAGGTAGCTGCCGGTCCGCGCGGTGACCCGGCCGACCTGCTCGGCCGGATCCAGCGCCTTGACCGCGAGCAGGTAGCCGTCGCCACCGTCGTCGAAGACGATCTCGTGTCCGGCGATGGTGATGACGACGGGCTCGCGTGGGGTGGCGAGCGTGTAGTAACGCCGTCTGTACCAGCGCAATACCTTCCGGTCGTCGCGAGCCACCTTGGCGAACAGGAGCCGGGCGCCGCCTGCGCGGAGCCGCTCTTCGGTGGCGGCGAGCAGCGCGGAGCCGACGCCGGCCCCGCGGGCGTGCTCAGCCACCGCGAGCATCTCAAGTTCGGCGAGCGCGTGAGTCAGATGCCGCTGCCCGGCGGGGCCCAGCTCGGCGTACGCCTCGATGAGCAGCACCGGCGGGCAGGTGTAGGCCAGCCCGATCAGTGCGTCATCGCCGTCGCAGGCCACCAGCGCACACCCTGAGCCGTAGGGCAGCGGTACGAGGCCGCCGTGCTCGTCGATCCCTGCGGCGAACGGCCCCGGCTCGGTCAGCGTGTCGTTGTTCATGCCGAGCGCGATCTTGGCGAGAGCTTCAGCGCCAAGCCCGTCGCCCGGCCGCGCTACGCGGATCATTGTCACGCTCTGAGACGATACGACGGCCCAAGGGAGGCTGCATCCGCTGCCGGTGAGCGCTCGAACGCGGTCAGCGTGGCGGCCGTCGCCGGGCGTGGCCGCTCAGGCGGTGCGGGCCGTTTCGATCTGGGCCGGTGAGCGGCAACGGGCCCAGGTTCCGCAGCGGCCCTGCGGCGCTCCGCGCGTGGTCGCGTCGGATCGGCGGCGCGGCCCGAAGCGCCCGCCACATCGGGTGCGGCGGCTCTACGCCTTAGGCGTTTGCCGGTGGAGCGTGCCTTTTTCGGGGGTTGCTCTCGCGTGGCCCGCCCCAGGTGATGGTGTGGTCGGGGTGGTCGAGCCATAGGTTCTGGCCGCCGGGAAAGACCGTGATGCCGAACCGGCTGCGCTGTGGTTTCCCGGCGTAGAGCCATTCGGTGTAGGCGCCGTAGAGCTCGTCCCACAGGCGGCGCGGCCCGCTCTGGGTGACTTCGAAGGCATCAGCTCCAGCAGCCACCTCACACGCCGCCCACGACAGCCCGTCCAAGGTCTCCAGCACGGTCGTGTGCCCCCAGCCGTCGCCACATCGCGTCCGCCGGCTGTCGACGACGACGTCGGCCAGTAAGGCGGCGAGCATCAGCATGAGGCCGCCGCCGCGCTCCCCGCGTAAGTCGGCGAGGGTCCGCGGATCGAATCGTGTCGTGGAGTGCGCGGTGTCCTCCCTGGGGTGCGTCGTGGCCGGGCGGCGCTGGGAGCGCAGCATCATGAACCCGGCCGGGCCGGTGAAGCGGCCGATCGCGCTCCCGTCTGCTGCGACGTCCAAGACGAGCTGCTGCCCGCCTTGGTCGGCGGTGGGGGCCGGCATGAACGGGGCGACGATCACCCCGCCCGGCCGGGTCTGCTCCACCCACGTGTAGGGGATGTCACGCACCCCGCAGGTGACGTGCACCCGGTCATAGGAGCCCCCGGCCGCAGGGGCGGCGGCGCCGTCGCCGGTGAGGAGACGGGGCGCGAACCCGGCTTTGCGGAGGTTGCGCGCGGCGCTCTCGGCGAGCATCTCGTCGACCTCGATCGAGGTGACCTGGCCATCGCCCAGGCGCCAGGCCAGCGCGGCGGCCGTCCACCCGGTGCCGGTGCCGATCTCCAGGACCCGGTGGTGGTCGGCCAGGTCCAGCAGGTTCAAAAACGCCAGAGAGATCGAGGGAGCCGACAGCGAGCACGTCGGGGTTCCGGAAAGATCCGTTACGTCGGTGGCGCCCTCATCGCGCTGGGTGATGATGGAGCAGTCGGTGTAGATGGCGTTCCACCAGTCGGTGGAGGCGTCCTTGCGGTCGATGACTCGCGACGCTGTCCTGGGATGGTAAGCGGCGGCATAGGCCCGGGAGGGAACGAACAGGTGGCGGGGGACCTCCTGCACCATGCTGGCCCACAGGCGGCTGGTGTAGTCGCGGACGTCTAAGACACCGTGCTCGGCCAGATGAGCGGCCAAGACCGCGGCGCGCTCTCGAAACCACGCCGACTCCCACGCGGGCATGCTGGCTCCTTCTAATCGTCGCTGGTGTCGACACCCGGGTCACACCCCGGGTTGCAGGACGGCTCGCACGGGGCGCACTGGCCGTCGTTGTCGGGCCCGCACAGCGCGTGCGGCTGCACGGTGGCCGCGATCAGCTCGGCGTGGTCACGCATCGTCTCCAGCGCTCGCGCCAGCCCTACGGCGCGGACATCACCGCAGAGCATCCACCGCGACATCGGACACGGGGTGAGCGATCCGTCCGGCAGGACGGCCGCTGACCCGCGGCCGCAGTTGCCGCACAACTCGGTGATGTCGGGGGCGCCTCGCTGCGGCCGGCCCAGCACCCGCAGCCGGTCCGTGCCGATCTCGCTCACGCCAAGCCCAGCCAGCAGTTCCTTCGCCGGGGCGATCCGCTGGCCGGTGTTGATGTGGACCAAGCCGGCTCGCAACCGGATGCCCCGGCTCAGGGCCTCGGCGATGTTGGCCTGGGTGCGGGGCAACGTGTTGCGTCCGGTGATCCGCATGTGCTCGACCGGGTCGTCGGAGTAGAAGCTGGTGGCCAGTCGGACGCCCGGCTGGGAGAACACCTCCCACATGGCGGCAGTGACGTGCAGTACCGGTAGGCCACTGGCGAGGTGCCTGCTGGTGCAGGTCCTTTTCCCGTGGCCCCCGGCCCGAACCCGGTGTGCAACTTTCATTGCCGCGGGCTCTCCAGTGACTGCTGCGTGAGAACTGGGGTCATTCCCTCATGGATGGACTCATGGCAGGGCGGGCAGACCATCAATGTCTTGCGTCGCATCCTGGTCATGAGTTCGACCCACGCGGGTCGGGGGGAGTTCGTACTCATCAGATCGGCGAGGGATTTGACCTGATGCACATGTACATCGGCCGTGTTCTCGCAGAGTTCGCATCTCCTCCGTTTGAGCCGAGTGATCAGCTCACTGCCCCGTGTTCGGGCGGATGTGTCGGGAATACGGTCGTGGATAACCGCTTTCCGGTGCCGCTTGAGTGGGATTCCACCGAACCTTGCGATCAGTGGTTTTCTGCCTGGCCTTTCGACACGGGCTTCAAAGCACCGTCTGCGCCCGTGCGGTGTGTTGATGACAGCCTTATACTTCTTGGCCATCTTCGTCACCGACGAGCGGTGCTTGGCCGCCAGCGTCTTGAGCATTGAGGTCAGCATGACCCCTTTGAGCCGGTCAAGTCTCCAGACATCACCGGCAGGCAGGTAGTACTGAACGATCCCCTGATACTGCATCCCATAGAGCCTGATGATGTTGTGGTCGGTCAGGGTTGTTAAGTGAGGCAGATGCGTGGGGTCGCCACGCTTGAGGTAGGGGGCACACTTGGCTTTGATCACCGATCGCGGCACCCGTAGGGCAACCTTGCCGTTGGTGTCGCGCGCACCTCGTCGGACTCTCCCGCCTCGGGAGATTTTGTCGTTGCGGTGCTGAATGGTGATTTCGTAGCCAAGGAAGCGGGCCGCGCCCGTTCGGGCGTGAGTGATGAGCGTCTTGTCCTCGTTGAGTTCTAGCATGAGGTCATCACGCAGGAACGTGGCGAGACGCTGTTTGATCTCTTCCGCTTCGGCTTTTGGTCCGATGAACCCGAGTAGATGATCGTCGGCGTAGCGGATATATCGCAGCCGCCGGTAGCCGGGGTCCTTGGGGTCCCCGGACGGCAGGCGGCGTAGTTGCTCGCGCAGCTCTCGGACCTCGGGGTCCTTCTCTACATCCTCCTTTCGTCGTCTGAGCCTGGCACGAGCCCGCTTCAAGGCCTTCTCGACCTCGTAGTAGGCCGGATTTCTTTTTCTGACCTTTCCTCGGGTGTATTCCGGAATGAGCACTGTCTCGATGTATTTGTCCAACCGATCCAGGTAGATGTTGGAGAGGATAGGGGACACAACACCCCCTTGCGGGGCTCCGGAGAGCGTGGCGTTCCATACCCATTCTTCTAGATATCCCGCCCGCAACATCTGTTTTATCAAACAAAGGAACCTGTTATCATGGATTCTTTCCGAAAGCGTTCTGATCATGACCTGGTGGTCGAGTGATCCAAAGCAATCGGAAATGTCTCCTTCGATGAACCAGGTCGTTCCCGCCCATACGTTTGTCACCTCGGTCAGAGCCGTGTGGCATCCTCGGCGGGGACGGAAACCATGCGACCGGTCGGAGAATCGCGGCTCGTAATACGCTTCCAGGAGGAGTCGAATCACTTCGCCTACGAGCTTGTCCGACCAGGAGGGCAATCCGAGTGGGCGTTTCTTCCCGTTTGCTTTCGGGATGTAGACCCTACGCGCGGGCATGAATCGGTAGCGCTCGTGGCGCAACGCATCGATGATGCGCTCGATCTTGCTCTCGGACATGCCGTCAGCGGTCTCTCCGCAGACCCCCGGCGTCATCGCTCCCTGGTTGGAGTAGATCCGCTGGTAGGCCAGAAGATACAGATGTGGGTTGAACAGTTGTCGATACAGCTCCTCGCACGGCAAGTCACGTCTGCCTCTTTCACGCAGGACATCCAGCACTGTTTCGGCGCTCTGCATTACGCATACCTCCCAGCTTCGGACATCCGATCACCTGGCCCCCTTCGCCCTGTGGGCGGCTTTCCCGCCCTCCCTGGCAGGTCGTTACTCCTGCGACTACTACGAGGCCTCCGTCGCCATAGGGCTCGCGCCCCTTAGGCGATCCCACGTTCGTCTCCGTCGTACGTATCTAGCGCGACTTAGGCGTCCCATTCATCTCCTTGAATTCCCTCATTGGGAATCGTTTCGCGACCCGAAGGTTGCGGTGGATATCTAGTTACTCCGCCACAGGGTGCGACACCGGTCTCAGGCGTATATTTCCGGTGGATGATTCCTTGCATCGTCTGGAGATTGGGATTCAGGCAGTGTAGCTTTCGCCATATCGCGCGGGCCCCTCAGCGCATCGCTTCTACACCTGAACACGACCGCTGTTTTTCTGGCATGCTATTGTCCCCTTCACCTTTCGGATCCAGGTAAGCCATCAGGCCCAGGAACCTCCCTTCAGTTCCTCCCGGCTGAGCCGGGGATACGACGGAGCGCCTCGTGGCGCACCCAGGTTCGAGTACACCTCGACCTGGACCCCCGCGGCGAGGGCGTGACCGATCAGGTCGGGCAGCGGCCTGTACAGCGTGGGCTCGCCTCCGATGAACTGCACGAGCCGCACTCCCAAGGCCGCAGCCTCGTCGATGACGCGCGTCCAGTCCTGCGGGGTCATGACCCCGTCTGTGCCCTGCGGCGACGCGTTCGCATAACAGTGCAAACAAGTCAATTGGCACTTACCGGACACCTCCAGCCAAAGGAACCGGAGCGGAGCTGAGCCGCCAGGGTGAGCGTCGAGCTGGAGCGCAGTCACACTCGCTGCCTTCCTTCGAGCGCGGGCGAATCGTACGGGTTCAGCCGCGAGGATCCGCCCCCACTGGATGCCGGTCAACCCCTGCCGTGAGGCTGGCCCATGGCGGCCATGCTCCTGGGAGGCGTTCCACGCTCGCGCTACACGTTCACCGTGCAGGCAGCGACTGCCTGCACGGTGCTGGTGCGATGTCCGGCACATCCCACCGACCTGCCACGTCGGGCGCGATCTGGGCGCCGTTCGCGTCGCGCACAGGCCGCGTGACCTGCAGATCGTGGTGCCCCGCGCATCGGCTCACGCTCGCCGCGACGAGCACCCGCCTCAGGATCGGGCATGACATGGTGGCCGGCGCCAAGAGCGTTGACGAGGGCCCGGACGCAGGGACTTTCCACAGAAAGGGGTGCCTCGCCCGGGCAGCTCGCCGAAGAAGATCGGCCTTCGCCGCCGGGTAGGTGGTGCTCGCCTCAGCGGTGATCCGGCGGCCGATCGAGCGTTTCGTCACCGCGGCGCGTCCTGGGCGCACCGCGTGGGCCTGCGCGAGTTGGATCGGCTGCTGTGGCGGGGGTGAAAACGTCGGCGCCGCCGGGTAGTGTCAGCGGTGGCAGTCACGCCTGCCCTGCCCGAGCTGTACCGCGCGCCTACGCCGCGCACCGCAGCGACGAGGACAAGGTTCAGGACCGGCCCGGTCCCCAGAATCGCGGTGAGCCCCCGCATGGTTGCGATCATCTTGCTGCGGAGGCGCGTAGGGCCGCCGCTGACAAGGATCATCATGACTGCCAACCGGGCTCGCAAGAAGGCCGCCCGTCGCCGCGTCGACCGTGACGACGTCTCCTATCGCGAAGCGCGACGGCGCCTGCTGGCCGGGGATGACCCCGCCCACCGCCACCCCGCCCCGGACCTGTCGATCCTGGCCGACCTGCCGTACGCGGACGGCCGCCCGGTGGATGCGCCGCTGGCCGTCGCCGTGGTGGGGGCATGCCGCGCCGGATGTCGGCCGTGCCAGGAGACGCTGATCCCGGCGCTGCTGGCTGATCGGGCCACCGTCGCGGTGCTCGCGGGCGCCGTCTACGGGCTGTGGCCCACCGCGGGCCCGTTCGCCTCCTCGCCGACCCGGGCGTGGCATCCGCTCGTGCGGCAAGCGCATGAGTCCGGCGACGGCGCCCAAGCGTTCACGGCGCTCGAGGCGATGAGCGCCGACGAGCTCGCACAACTCCTGGACGACGCCCTCGCCCACTGGGCCGCCGGCGGCGCCGACATCAAGCCGATCATGCTCGACCTGGAGTTGGACGACCCCGACGAGGATGAGCAGGGGCCGGTGTACGCGCTCATCCCCGGCATGGCAAAGACCCCGCGCACCCCGCTGCCGCTGCTGTACCTGGAACCAGAGACCGGCCCCGCCGGCGCCGATGACCTGCTCACCCGCTGCGGCTGGCCGCGCTGGGACGTTCCCCCCCTTCCTGGCGCAGACCCCGCCTTGCCCGACCCCGACCCCCAATGGCGGGTCCGGATGAGCATCGCCCACCGGGCTGTCGAACAGATCGCCCATGTCGACGACGAGGGGCGGGACGACATCATCGTGGGGCAGGCGCTCGACCTGGTGCCGATGTCTGAGGACTGGTGGAACCTCGTCGACCGCGTCCAGCATGTGCTGCTGTGCGGCCCGGTCTCCGCGGACGGGCATGCCTCTCCGGCTGAAGCGCTGACGGCGGCCGTGGCCGCCGGCCCCGTGATGGCTGTGCTCGCCCGGGTGAGTTTCTGTTGACTTCCTCCGCCCGCCTGAAGGCGGGGGATTCCAACAGCAACTACCCCACGAGGAGGAGGTCGCGTTGAAGTTCACGGTTCACAGGCTCGCCCAATGGCTGGCCTCCCCGCGCAGCCATCCCATGCCCTGGGACGGTGTCACGAATGTTCTTTGCGGCGTTCACATCGGCGTTGGCCCGGTGCCCGCAAGCAACACAGACGAATCGAGATTGACTCTCTCTCGACTCAGCTGCGCGGTGTCCGCAGGCGTTGCAGATCTGCGACGTGAAACGCGGACTGATCCTCTGAACCCGGCCCGGAGCTTTTTGCTCCAACCGGGTGACGAGCTGGCCCCACCCGTTGGCGAGAATACCCCGATTGAGACCCGCCTTCTGGCGGACGTTCCGGCCAGGCTCGGCGAGAGTGCCCTTCGCCGAACGGGTCATGGTGCCGATCTTGAGGTCTTCAACGGCGATAACGTCGAAACGGCGTGCGAGATCAGTCGAGGTCTTCTCGATCCAGTCCTTACGCCGATCGGTCTCACGGGCCTTGAGGTGGGCGATAGCGGACTTGACCTTGCTACGCCGATTCGAACCCCGCTTGGCCTTGGCGAGCTTCCGCTGCAACCTCAGCAGCCGCTTCCGCTCTGTCTCACGCAGGGTAGGTGCGGTCAGCAGTTCACCCGTGGACAGCGCGGCCGACACGGTAACGCCCCGGTCCACACCAACAACCTCACCCGTACCCGGCATGGGAATCGGCTCAGGGATCGCGGCGAATGCGACATGCCAACGGCCCGCACGGTCGCGGGTCACCCGGTAGGACTTCGCTTCCGCGACGGTGCGCGACCAGCGGAACCGGACCCAACCCACCTTGGGAATCTTGGCCTCGCCGACGTTGCGGGAGACGCGGCGCACATCGCCAGACTTCACCCCAACAACGCGAAACCCTTCGCTCTGCTCGCGCTTACGCCAGGTCGGCTTGCGGTGCGTTGTCCCGAAAAAGTTCGCCATGGCTTGGGCGAAGTCTTTGAGCGCCTGCTGCTGAACGATGATCGACCCGGCGCGCAGCCACTCGAACTCTGCCCGCGCTTCGGTGAGTTGGCGGCACTGCTCCGCGAACCCCGGCGCCGACTTTGTGCCCGGTCGCCAGTGGGAGTGCTGCTCAACAGCCAAATTCCATACGAAACGGGCGTGCCTGCAATGCTCCAGCAACGCCGCCTCCTGGGCGCGCGAAGGCTGAAGCCGGTACCGGGACATGTCGGTCAATCTACCGAAAACCACCGACAAAACCCGGAGATCACTGTGCCCGACCGTTCCGCGTTTCCTCCCCATCCTGAAGGACAAGGCCTCCACGCTGGAGATATTCGGTGACCACCAATCCGAAGCCCGCTGTGGCCCGCCGCCGTACCACCGCCCACAGCGCCACTCAGCTGGTCCTCGCGCTGGGATGGACCGAGGACCAGCTGAACCGGGCCCGCGCCGCAGCCCTCGTGCCCGCACCTGACATGAAGACACCGAGATGGTCTGGCCCGGTCGTCGACGACCTCGTGGCCCGCCGCGCCGAGCTCTTGGCCCAGATCCCCGACGATCTGTCCGACTCGGAGTTCATGGCGTTGCTCGGGGTCGCCTACGGGGACTGGCGTCGCGGCCGCGAGGCCGGGCTCATCCCCGACCCCGACCGCACCCCGTACTGGACGCGCGCCCTGGCCGAGGAGGTGGCCGGCCGGGCCCAAGAGATCCGCCAGGCGATCCCGCCGCCACCGATGGGCGCTCGCCGCTGCGCCGAGCTGCTGGGCGAGCTGACCGGCCTGGAGGTCACCTACGACGACATCACCGACCTGGTCAAGCGCGGCTTGGCCACGGCGGTCGACGAGTACAAGGGGTGGGACCTGTACGACGTGGCCGAGTTGCGGAAGGTCGCGACCGAGCCCGAGCGGCTGGCCGTGCTCACCGAGGTGATCAGCGCCCGCACCGCGTGGCTGGCCGACTCCATCCTCCCCGCGGACGCCGCCGCCTGGCTGCGCTGGCGAGAAGAGGACCTGGCCCGGGTGGCGCGTGAGCGCGGCATCGCGCTGGGCCGGTTCGACCGCTACAGCAGGTCCGACATCGCGATCCTGTCGGGGGATGAGGAGTTCGTCGAGCAGGTCCGCCGCGAGCGCCTGCTCGGCCCCAACGAGTCGGCCGTCCACCTGGAGATGAGACGGGTCGACTTCGATCATGTCGTCGCCGCCGGGTGGGTGGAGCCCACCAGGTACGTCACCCGCGAGGTGGGCAGGCGCAGCACGGTGGAAGTCCCGCTGTATGCCGTGGGCGACCTGGAGGACGTCCTGGCCGAAGTGCCCGGCGTGGACTGGGAGGCCGTGCGCGCGGCCCGGCCCGGGGAGCCTTCTCCGCTGCGTGAGCACACCCGGCTGCCGGCCACCCGTGCGGCGGCGATCCGCGCCTTCTGCGGCGACCTCGGCCACACGTACACGGTGGAGGTGTGGCCGTCCTGGCAGCGACTGCGTCAACGGTGGACCATCGATTGGGAGCAGCGCGCGGACGGTCGCCCTACCGAGAAAGAGGTCGCCACGGCGCTCGCCAAGCACCGCGGCGCCAGCCCGTACGCAGAGGAGATCACCTTGTCCACCGCGGTGGGGGAAGTGGTTCGCTGGGCGTGGACCTGCCAGCAGCGCGGCGAGGCGGTGATCATCGACACCGAGACCACCGGCTTGAGCGGCGTCATCGTCGAAATCGCGATTTTGGATGCGTTCGACGGCAGGGTCTTGGTGGACACCTTGGTCGACCCGGGCGGGGTACCCGTCGAGGCCGGGGCACGCGCGGTGCACGGCATCACCGACGCGGAGCTGGCCAGCGCGCCTTCATGGGAGCAGGTGCTCCCCGCCGTCCTGGCCGCCATCGGCAATCGCAGGCTTTTGGCCTACAACTCATCCTTCGACGAGGCGGCGGTCAAGGCCACCCACGCCCACACCGGGCTGGATCCCGCCGTTCTGCCCGCCAGCAGCCGGTGGGAGTGCTTGATGAAGGCGCGCTCCACCTGGGCCCGCGTCAATCGCTGGTCTCCCCTGGGCGGTTGTCACCGCGCGCTGGCCGACGCCCAGGCCGCCTACCAGGTACTGCGCAGCATCGGTAGCCACGCCCGATGAGCGACCTGAAACGCGGCTCAATGACCCCCTATCGGCTCCCCGATGTCGGGGGGCCGGTAGTGGCTCCTGCGCTGGCCGGCGCAGCCGGTCCGATGACGCGGTTGGACCGGCTGCATCGCGCGGTCACCCGGGGCGATCCCGCGGCCCCGGAAGCGGCCTGCTGCCTGACGACCGCCCGCCACAGCGGACGCCTTGACCCCGCCCGCGCCGTGCCCGTCGACCAGGCCGACCCTGCTTTGCTGTGCCCGGTCGGCGGCTGCCGGATGCGCGCCTGGCCGCCAGGCCCCCGCACCACATCCAAGATCGAATGATGATTTTCTTCACGCTTATCCAGGGCGCCCGCCACGACGGGCGCCTTCTGCGTTCTCCAAACCGGTTGTCGCGTGAAGAGGCGATTGATCGCCTGCTGGGTGAGGGCTTCGCGCTGCTCGGCGCCGTCGCAGAGCTCGCCGATTCTCCAGTCCGTGTTGGCGCGGCGGCGTAACGTAGGCGTGTGCCGAAATCGCAACGTCGTGCCGCTCGTCGCACGAGGGAACGGTCCGGGGTATCGGGTAATCCTGCCCGCCGGGCGATGAGTGGCCCTGAGCACGTCGAGCAGCGGGCGCGCGCACGCCTAGGGGAGCACCTTACGCGCGTACCGGCCTCTGACCCGCTACTGGTGACCGGTACGCCCGCACTGTTCCTGTCCGCGATCGCCGCGGTCTTCGGAGCGCCCGTCGAAAGCTGCATCGATGACTGCGCCGCGCTCGTCCATGCCTACGCCCAGCTGGGCGTACCCGCGCATGTACGCTCTGCCGCGGTGGCTGTTTTGAACGTGCGCACCGGCGCAGCCGGCACATACGGTGCGCTCCTACCAGAATGGGAAGACGACAGAGTTCATGGGCACGCTGTCGTCTGGCTTCCTGCCCATGGACACCTCATCGACGTAACCGCTGAGCAGTTCCCCCTCATCGCTGCGGCGGAGAACGGCCCGGTCATCGTCGTCAGCGAGTCCCCGTCGCAGAACGCCGAGCACGCTGTGCTGCAACGGATCTCCGTCGACCTCCGTCCGCTGAGCGTGGAGTACGCACTGGCTGATGCGAAGATCACCAGCATTCTGCTCGACCATCCCATCGTCCGCGGTCAGGCCGCCGATTACCGCCGGCGAGGCCTCAACATCGCCACCGCAGCCGTGCATCTGCTCGCCCGCAATCTGCCGCCGGAAGCCGACGCGGACATGCCGCTGCCGCGGGCGGCCGCCCTCGTCACCGCGGCGCGTAACCTGCCGAACACAGTCACCCCTCAAGGAGAAGTGCGGTTCGTACTGGCCGAGCCCAGCGGCCGGCACCGATGGGTAGATGTGAGCCAGATCCCGCTGCCGGATGGCACACCCGAGGCTCTCGACGTCGCGCTGTAAGGCGGCACGTAAACGATTAAGCGTAGATCATGCGCCGCTGCCCCTTTTCGATAGCGTCTTGGCCAAGGCCTCGTTTGACCGGCACGGTGACGCCACGGGGCACCAGCGCGCTGAACTCCTCGCAGGCCGCGGCGTCTCCGCCGGCCAGCAGGGTGTTGATTCCGATCTCGCCATGTGAGGCGCCGTTGATACGGACGTCGAGGATGGCGTCGGCGATGGTGTGGGCGAGCACGGCGCCGCCGGTGCCCGCGCGGGCGTGGTACCCCACGAACATCGCTACCTGGGCACCCGCCTGCAGGCCCGCCAGCATGCCCAGTTCGCGGGGTTTGCCACGGATCAGCCGGACGCGTCGGTCGAGTTCTTCGGGCAGGATATTGCGGTACGAGCCGTGGGCATCGGCCACCAGCACCTCCGCCGCCGGCTCGGCATCGATCACGCCTTCCACCACTGCGTTGGCCTCCGCCGTCATCAACCTGCGGCCGCGCTCGTAGTCGTGCCGCTCCGGGGTGGTCTCCGCCGGATGAACGATGCCGGCAATCCCCTCCATGTCCACCGAGATCAATACCTTGATTCCCATGGCTTGTTCTAGCACGTGCGCAGGGCGATGCCGCGGCCGCCGAAGAACATCTCGAACACGTCGATGGGCAGGCTGGCCCGGCGGGCGTCACAGGTGTGGCCGGAGGGGTTGTGCAGGTGGATCAGGCCGTGGTCGTGGCCGGTGAGCAGGACCAGGTGCCCGCCCCGGCCAGGCGCGGGCAGGGCGGGGCGACGAATCTCCTTGTGGACCGAGGCGATCACCAAGTTCCCGTCGGCGAGCAGGCCGGGCAGGTCGGCGGCGGTCAGGTGCGGGTGCACATCGGCGTGCAGGCCGTGCTCGGCGCGCACGTAGTCGGCGAACGGCGCGTATTACAGGCCCTTGATCTGACCCGCGTCGTCTTCGACGTAGCCGCCGTAGGCGCGGCAGCCGCGCAGGAGTTCCAGCAACGGCGGGGTGTGCCCGTCTCGGTGGTCGAGGACCATCTGCAGGCAGGCCATGCCGCAGCAGTGCCGGCACCAGCGGCCGTACTCGGCCTGGCTGGCGGCTCCGGAGAGGTGCCAGAGCGGATCATCGGCCGCGTCGGCGCCGTGGTAGGCGATGGCCGCAATCTGCTCTGGGCTCATGTACTGGGTGAACAGGGCGACGCCGTCATGCAGTGCCTGCTCGCTGCTGCACGCCCCCGGTGTGCAGGCCAGGCACCGCACGATCTCCCCCAGCAGTCTCGGCGCGGCCGACCGGCGACCGGAACGTGGTCCAGGTGATGTTCCCCCCGGACAGGATCACGCCGATTGTGCCGGAAAAGATCTCGATCCGCCCGCACATCGCCGCCGCCGGCGCACACGCGCCGCTCGGCTCGACGATGGCCTTCAGGTGGGTGTAGCAGGCCGCCATCGCCTCGACAATCTCGGCGTCGGTGATGGTGACCACCTGCTCCAGCAACGCCTGATTGACCTTGAACGGCAGCGGCGCCGAGGTGGCGTGGATGAATTCGACGCCCACGGCGACGGCTGGGGTGTGCTGCTCGCCAAGGACGACGACGGCAACCGCGTCACGCTGCTCACCGCGGACGTGGCCTACACGCAGATGCTGGCAGACGCCCCGGCGGCAACCCGCACGGGGGCCTGACCGTCCCAGCAGAGGTCTTCCCGTTGCGGCGCCCGGGCTGGCCTGCGCGCTGATGCCGCGGGTAGATTTCCTTGACGTCCCGCTGCGGACCCGTACCGTCCGCTCGCGATGCGTTCCCCGCCCCGTCTGCGCCACCACGTGGCCGCGCTGCTGCTGGACACCGCCCGGCGCCGCATCACCCAGGTCACCCCCGACGATGTCCTGGATGGGCGCGCCGGGCGGATCCTGCTGACCCGTGCCGACCCGCGGGACGCGGGCGTGCACGCCCGGCCCGGCACCGGCGGCCGCTTGTCCCCGGGCTGTGGCCCGCGCGCCGATGTTCTGATCGCCGACATCAACGCCCACCTCGCCCGCACCTGGAGCCTGGAATGCCCCGCCCCCTGATCGGCCGCGCCAAGCGGGCCACCGCCTACGCCGCGGCGGTCGTCGCAGCCCTGGCCAAGGAGTTTCCCGACCTGCGCGAGCCGGCCACCGCCGACCTGGTGACCACCGCGATCACCGAGCACGTCCTGACGCCCGGCCCGCAGCTGGAAATCATCCTCGACAGCGGATATGTGGCCAACTGGTGGCTGCACGCTGATCCGGCCGACCCCGCCCGCGTGCGCCTGGGCTGCCACCGGCACCCACCCATCGAAGCCGACCAGCAGCGCGAAGCGCGCCTGAACGCGCTGCTGGACGCATTGTGATCGCAGATCCCGAAGCATCCGCTCCACAGCCTCGCCACGACAAGACGCCCGCACGCCCCACTGCGTGCCCCTGACGGAGGAGGTGCCGACCGGCGCCTCGTGCTCGCTGCGAGCTGCCGCGTTCGCCTCCGGCCAGGCCGATGAACGGACCCCGATCGCCGCCCTTCGCCACGGTTCTTCGGCCGGCCCTAGAGCCTGTCTGACAAATAATCAGAGCCGGTGCGGTTAGATGATCGTTCATGGTGAGACGTGGTGAACTGACCGATAAGGCCTGGCAGCGGATCGAGCCGTTGCTGCCCGCCACGGACGGACGAGGCCGCCCGTGGCGGGGCCACCGGCAGGTCATCAACGGGATCTTGTGGCGGCTTCGGACCGGGGCACCCTGGCGCGACATCCCCGAACGGTACGGGCCCTGGCAGACCTGCTACGAGCGGTTCAAACGCTGGGACGAGGACAGCACCTGGGTGCGCCTGCTGGAGGAGATGCAGGTCAAAGACGACTCCATTGGCAACGTCGAATGGACCTTCAGTATCGACTCCACGATCTCCAGAGCCCATCAGCACGCGGCGGGTGCCCGAAAAAGGGGGACGGAGCAGGGACGATCGATACGAAGGAATCACAAAAGCGGCAGGCCCTCGGCAGGTCCCGGGGAGGATTCACCACCAAGCTCCACCTGATCACCGAAGGCCGGGGCCTGCCGATGATCCCGCATCTGACCGGCGGGAACGTGGCCGACTGCACCGCCTTCGAAGCGGTCATGGCCAAGCTGAGAGTGCGTCGCGTCGCTGGTGGCCGTCCCCGCACCCGCCCGGACGCGCTCTTGGGCGACAAGGGCTACTCCTCCAAGAAGATCCGCGCCTACCTGCGTAGGCGCGGCATCAAGGCGGTCATTCCCGAGCGTAAGGACCAGATCGCCAACCGTAAGCGCAAGGGCGGCAGGGGAGGCCGCCCCCACGCTTTCGACCGGCAGACCTACAAGCAGCGCAACCTGGTGGAACGCTGCTTCGGCAAGCTCAAGCAGTGGCGGGCCATCGCCACCCGCTTCGACAAGCTCGCCAGCCGATACCTCACAGGCGTCACCATCGGATGCCTCATGCTCTGGATCCGCCACGCCGAATTGTCAGACAGGCTCTAACCCGCGCCGCCCTTCGCGACCAGGGCCAGTACTGTCCGCCGATACGACGAAAGGCCCAGCCACCGGCCGGCACGCCTGTGGTCACCGCGAACGCCTCGGCGTCCCTGGGCTCCATTCGATCGCCCGAGCACAGGTTGATCGTCGCGGCACCGCCGTCCGCGCGTTCCTGGTCTGAACACAGCCCGGTGGCGCCTTCATCTCAACGGGGGCAAGGCCGCTGTAGCATCAACGCTCACCCGAGCCCCTCCCAGATCAACGCGACGCGGGGAGGCGGGAAGGAAAACACAATGGCCAGCCCGTCAACGACGCACACGCTCACCATGGGAGCCGACACGGTGACCAAGCACTACCGGCGGTGGGACGACGGTCAGCCCGAACGTGAGTGGCGGGCTCTGCGGCTACTCGCCGTCCACGCCCCCGATCTGGCGCCCGTCCCCGTGCACGCGGTTTTGGACCCGGCGCCGATGGTGGTGATGTCCCGCCTGCCCGGTGCACCGCTGGGGGCGGCACCGGTGACAACCGCGCAGCTTGCCGCGATGGCCTCGGCCATCACCACCCTGCAGAGTGCCATCCCGGCCTCGGCACTGACCGAGTTGCCACCGCGGCTGGGACATCCCGCCGAGATGCTCACCGCGGTCCGGACCCGGCATACCGCCGCTTGCCTGCAAGGGGTTGACCCGCTGGTGACCAGAGCGTTCGACGCCGGCGCCGACTGGTTGTTCGACCCCGGCCGTGATGCGGCGGCGAGCGCCCCGGCAACGATGGTTCTGGCCTCAGGGGACGGCAACCTGGGCAACTTTCTGTGGGATGCCGGTCGGGGCCGGGTCCAGCTGGTGGATTTCGAATACAGCGGCCTGGCCCCCCGCGCGTTTGAGCTCGCGGAGATCGCCGAGCACATCTCGATGTGGTCTGGCGGCGCCGTCGATCCCCGCGCGCTGCTGGAGCATTTCGACCTGACCGGCGGCGAAGCAGTCCTGTTGTGCGAGTTTCGCCGTTTGCTGGCCATTTGGTGGCTGCTGGCGCTACTGCCCAACGGCGGCGCTGCTCATGCCCGCAATCCGGCCGCCACCGTGCAGCTTCAGGCCGATCGGCTCCTGGCCTTGCTGGGCTGATCGGCGGCGTCGCCGACGACGGCCGCCTCGGGCGGTAGCGCCGAGGCCGGCGCTGTTCGGCCGATTGTGCCGCCTTCTTCCCCTAGCCCCACAGGGGTGGCTTTCACAATGGGGTCGCCGCGGTCGTGGCCTCGCCCCTGAGACGCTTCAAGTCGGGGATGGACAGTGACGCATACCCCGTCCTGCCGCCAAGTCTTGAGGGCCCGCGTCACCGACGCCGGGCTTGCCATGATCCAGGCGGCCAGGTCGGGCTGGCTGAGCGGGACGGCAGGCGCCGCCCCTGCCTGGGCACCTTTGCTCACCGAATTAACTGTCGGGTCGCCCGGGGCATCTCAGCCTCGGGCGACCCGACTCTTACTTCCTTCGGGGTGTGCGGTGCACGCTCCTTTACTCTGTGGATTCGCAATGTTCCTTACTCGCCGGTGTCCTCGACGAAGCGCACCGCACCGGAATAGACAAGGTGCCTGGCGATGACATCGACCACCGCCTCCTCCTGAGTCTCCCTGCGCTGACGCTGGCCATTACCGCGGCCGAAGCTGAATTCCCCTGGCGCGTCGTTGAAGTGGTAGCCCAGCCATTTGCCGTTCTCGTCTTGCTGTACCTGACCGGCCCGACCCCCGAGAGGCAGGGGCACCACCTGATACACCATGACCTCCGGAGCAGGAGAGCAGCCGGGGCGGTACTGGCGCTGCCGTAGCTCCACCAGCTCGAAGGGGACCGGGTTACGCCTGACGTATTCGCGGACGGCTTCGGCCTCGGCGAGCTGCCGGGTGACGAAGGCCCCGATCGCGTTCTGCTCACCGCCGGTGTAAGGCCGGTTGGTGAGCACCAGCTCCACGAGGTCGTAGCGGGGATTTTCCATGTCGCTCCTTGGGATCACAGGGCCGGTCGCACCAGGGCGGCGCGACCGCGAGGGGCATCTGTTGTTGGGATCCTCGGCCCGAAGAGCCGCTGGCCCGCGCGAGGGCGGGAGCTACAGCCATCATGCTATGCCCCTCATCTGTCAGCATGGGCGCGCTCGAGGCGGGCGCGCTTGGCTAGGGCGGCTTCATCTGGCCCCAGTTGACGGCTTGGATTCTAAAGGTGGTCGCAACACCTGACCCCAAGGGGTGTTGCCATGACCAAGCCGTTTCGCCGGCCTAAGAAGCGTGGACCCGCGCCGCAGACGGACAAACGTGATCAATACCTTCGCCTCATGGCGCAGGGAATGAACAACTCAGCCGCGTGTCGCGAGCTGGGCATCAATCGCAGGACCGGCACCCGTTGGAGGTACAGCAGGAAGGAGGTGACGGCGAACGCGGTGGTTGAGCTCATGATCGAGCAGGTCAAGGAGAGCCCGCACTACGCGTGGGAGTGCGGGTGCTGCCCGGCGGCCGACGGCTACCACACCACGCAGGACACCGCCAGGACCGACACCGAGCAGCACGCTCACCAACACGAGGGCGTGCGGGTCATCCCGTACGCGCCAGCCGAGACCGGATGAAGATGGGTGCAGGTCACGGGCCTGGCACCTGACGATGGTGACAGTGGTGGCCATGACCGGCCAGGCCGACCGGGCGGCACGCCGAGGCGCGCGGTTCGGCGTAGCGTGACCGCCGTGACTCAGCACGATCCGTTCCCCGGCCTGCCCGACGCCGCCCCTGCCGCGGTGGCCGCCACCGTCGACGCCTGCGAGCGCTTCACCGTCCACCTCGACATCCTGGCCGGGCAGCTGCGGGAATTACGCCTCGATGCCGGCGACATCGAGCAGGTCGACGCGGCTGTCGCCCGGGTCAGCGCAGGCCTGGCGGCACTGACCGCGGCCGCCGACGAACAGCGACCATAGCGACCGAGGCAGCACCCCGCAGGCAGCAGCGTGCGTTACGGGCGCCCAAGACGATCTCGAGGTACATGCCGGTAGTCCTGACCGGGCAGTGGGATGACATCGGCGGCGGCGACCTGCTGATCGATGAGGAACGCACGGCGCGCACCGGCGCTCTCGCCCATGCTCAGTCGGGCCAGATGCGCCCACCAGGAGTTCCCCCCGTATCGCCATCGGCGCAGCAAGGCCACCTGCCCGCCGTAGGCGATCAGCGGCGGCAGCGCCAACAGCCTGTCCGGACGGTTGGGGAGACGGTCGTAAGACTGGCCGTCCAGCTCGCCGAGGTCGGCGTACGGCAGGCGCCGCTCAGGGGTGGATGGAGGATCTGTCACCGGCTCGCCCGGGACGATCCAGCAGATGTGCCCCCAGAGCCGTCCTTCATCGTGCCAGCGCCCGCAGACGAACACCGGCCGGACACCGTGAAGCATCAGGGGCGGTACGGGCAGCGAGGCGGAGACATGCACTCGCCGACTCTACTGCCCTACCGCACATATGTTCGATCACTGGGCGGTCATGTTCTCTCATCGGAGGTGGTGGTGGACGGCCGCCCGGGGGTGAGCGGCCGGTGAGACCCCTCGGAGGGGCGATGAGATTTTCACATCATCGGGGGTAGCAGACACTGAGCGAACGCGGCTCTCTCCCGTGATCGGTGAGGCGACGGGAAAACGGGCGTTTTCGCAGGCGGGATCTATGGGGGTTTCACAACTCGATCGGGCTCAGAGGGTAGCGGGCGCCATTCTTTCCGAGCAGGGACAGTTGCCCGTCGACGAAGACCACACTGCCCTCGGAGGGTTCGCCGTGGTCGTCCATCAGATAGTTGACCCGCGAGGCGGTCACCATCAAGACGCCGTTGCCCAGGTGGGTGATGCCCTTGAGGCTGAGCCAGTGCGGAAGCCTGTGAGTGGTCAGCCGCTCGGCAACCTCAAGAGGTACGACCGCGGTGAACGCCGGAGCGGCGTGTCCGTGCAGGCTGAGCGGCACCATCGCGGCGATGCGGCGATTTCCCGGCGGGGCGCTGTCGCCTGCCGGGCTGGCAGGCCCGTCATAAGGGCCAAACTCGCCGGTCCCGACGTAGTAGATGACGCCTGCCATGACGTCGTCCATGTCATCAGGGTGAGGAGCCAGGCGCTCGTCCTTTGTGAGGACGATCAGCCATTCCTCCAGGGACAGGGCGTGGTCGGTGTGCCCCAGCGGGGCTTGCCCGGCGCGGTGTCGCTGGCTGGAGCGGCCCTCGCGGTGATTCCACCACGAGGTGACCACCTCCTGCAGAGGGCCGGTACCGGTGTAGATGGTCACCACCTCGTCTGCGTCGCGCACGGCGAGACGGACCGGCTGGGTGGCGGTGATGACAAGATAGCCGTTGCGGGTGGTGCGAAGGTGCAGGTGGGCATCCAGCCACCAGCGCACCCCGCCGGCCTCCGGTTCGCGCCAGGACCAGGCGTTGAGGTACACCGCATCCTCGCCCTCGCGCTGAGTCCACACCGAGATGGCGTGGTCACTGCGCTGGTGCAGGTCGGCGCAGCCCGCACGCAGGCGGTGCGCAGCCTGGCTGCCCGACAGCTGGGCCAGTTCCTCGACTGCGGCCATCCCCTTCGCCTGGGGCAGCATCAGCCAGACGTCGTCGAGGGCGATGGTGCCACCGTCGGTGACCTGCGCCAGGGCCGCCAGGGCGGCGGGGCCACGGTTGGCCTCGTAGCGCTGAAGTTCCTCGGCCTGCTGCGCCCAGCGGGCACGGTCGGCGGCCGTGGGCTCCTCTCCGTCGAGGAGCATGTCCAGCGGAGTGCGATCCTTTTGAGGGTTGCTCATGAGTGTTCCCCTTCTGGGGGTCGTCGGTCAGCCTGTCCCGGAGCGGGGCAGGCCGTGGACCCCTCGGAGGGGCAATAAGAATTTCCGTTCTCTCCTACTACACAGATGGACGAAACTACTTCATCCCCCCTGACCTAGGGTTTTGTGCAGCTGCGGCGAATCAGTCGATCCAGTACTCCGGCAGGTCCACTGTGCCACCGCCGGTGCCGGAGTAGGTGACGGGGTTGGTGCGGCGCAGGCTTGTGGTGAGGCCCGCCTCCTCCAGCACCGTGACCGCCCTGGTGATCAGCTCTGCCGCCTCTTGTGCTCCGGCCAGGCCATCGTGCTGCGCCGTAGTCAGGTATGCGCGAGGTGCCCGGGTTTCCCTCTCCCATAGGGAGATGTTCAAGGCGGCGCGCGTTGAGAGCGTCGCCGCACCGAGCGGGATGCCCACTTCGGTGAGCAGGTGCAGGGCGCGCCAGCGCGCGGCCTCCGGCGCCAGCGGCAGGTTTCGATGCTCGGCGATCTGGGTGTGGCTGTAGCCGGTCGCGACTGCTGCGGCCCGGTCCGACACGCCCTTAGAGCCTGTCTGACAATTCGGCGTGGCGGATCCAGAGCATGAGGCATCCGATGGTGACGCCTGTGAGGTATCGGCTGGCGAGCTTGTCGAAGCGGGTGGCGATGGCCCGCCACTGCTTGAGCTTGCCGAAGCAGCGTTCCACCAGGTTGCGCTGCTTGTAGGTCTGCCGGTCGAAAGCGTGGGGGCGGCCTCCCCTGCCGCCCTTGCGCTTACGGTTGGCGATCTGGTCCTTACGCTCGGGAATGACCGCCTTGATGCCGCGCCTACGCAGGTAGGCGCGGATCTTCTTGGAGGAGTAGCCCTTGTCGCCCAAGAGCGCGTCCGGGCGGGTGCGGGGACGGCCACCAGCGACGCGACGCACTCTCAGCTTGGCCATGACCGCTTCGAAGGCGGTGCAGTCGGCCACGTTCCCGCCGGTCAGATGCGGGATCATCGGCAGGCCCCGGCCTTCGGTGATCAGGTGGAGCTTGGTGGTGAATCCTCCCCGGGACCTGCCGAGGGCCTGCCGCTTTTGTGATTCCTTCGTATCGATCGTCCCTGCTCCGTCCCCCTTTTTCGGGCACCCGCCGCGTGCTGATGGGCTCTGGAGATCGTGGAGTCGATACTGAAGGTCCATTCGACGTTGCCAATGGAGTCGTCTTTGACCTGCATCTCCTCCAGCAGGCGCACCCAGGTGCCGTCCTCGTCCCAGCG
Organism: Streptosporangium sp. CA-115845; assembly: GCF_050943795.1. NCBI lineage: Bacteria > Bacillati > Actinomycetota > Actinomycetes > Streptosporangiales > Streptosporangiaceae > Streptosporangium > Streptosporangium sp. CA-115845. The sequence continues at coordinate 100,356 of NZ_CP191987.1, forward strand.
TTTGAACCGCTCGTAGCAGGTCTGCCAGGGCCCGTACCGTTCGGGGATGTCGCGCCAGGGTGCCCCGGTCCGAAGCCGCCACAAGATCCCGTTGATGACCTGCCGGTGGCCCCGCCACGGGCGGCCTCGTCCGTCCGTGGCGGGCAGCAACGGCTCGATCCGCTGCCAGGCCTTATCGGTCAGTTCACCACGTCTCACCATGAACGATCATCTAACCGCACCGGCTCTGATTATTTGTCAGACAGGCTCTAGTGCGCATGCTGGGCACGCGACTGATCGGCGGGTCGGTGATCTGCAGGACAGCGTGGCGTAGCCGTTCCAGTGCTTGGATCTGCCCACTGAGCCGTTTCAGGTAATTCACGGCGGTGGGAGGGTGCTCCAGCGCGGTCGCGCTGGCAACGGCCTCATCACCCGTGTAGAGCGTTGCCCTGCGCTCGGCGGGGTCCGGGGTGTGCTGCCCGATGAGGGTGTAGGCGGCCAGGCTTGCGGCGAGCGCCACAGCCATGTCGTCGTCGATGACGACGCTGTGGTCAGCCTCGTCGATGCTGACTGCGCTCGCCCGCAGCGTTGGCGACGCTGCAGCGAGAGCACGGCTGGCGTCAGCGAGCGGCCGGCCGTTGTTGTGGGTGACGGTGTAGTGGGTGACGCGCACCTGCAACTCCTCAATCTGTGGCAACTTTCCTGCCACAATACTGTGGCAGGAAAGTTGCCACAAGCGTGTGGGTGGTTGCTGTCTTGGCGCCTGGGTCGTCTCGATCGCGGGTTCGCGGAACGGAGGAAGGCTCGCCGTAGGCGACCGCGTAGCGGCTCGGCCTTCCGGAGTGCAGCGGTTCCGCGATAGACCCAAAAAAGGCGCCAAGCCAGCAACCAGCCTGCGTGGGGGAAGCCCCCGTCGAGTACCGGATATTCGCAGATGGAGCTCTGGGAAATTCGGGAACTTCCGAGGTTCACGATGCTGGTGTTACTACGCTGGCTCGATGACCGATCAAGCGATCTTTGCGGGTGAGCCGACGACGAGCCTCGACCTGGATGCCCTCATGGTGACGGGGTGGGCTGTTCCGGAGTCCTTCACCGCTGAGGAGCTCCGTCTAGCTGAGGCGTTCTGGCAGGCACGCCGAACAGAAGATACGCGGCTTCTGCAGGTTCGCGCCACGGCGGCTCACCTTGTCGAGTCCTGGACGGGACACACGCCGCGCGACGTCGGCTCCTTCGGGATCCAGCTCAACCTGGAGACCAGCGATCTGGATCTGGGAATCGGCTACCCGGTCGCCGGCCGAGAGGAGCTGATAGCGGCACTCACCCCGCACACGGCGTTCAAGGGCGAGCGCTTCACCCGGTTCACCACCACCCGGCTGGTGTTCTCCTTCGAGGTCGACGGCGTCGAGATCGACCTGTCAGCGCTGACCGAGGAGGACTTCGTGGTCGCATGCCGCATGCTCGACGAGATCGACACTGGCATGAGCCGGGATGAGCGGATCGCCCATACCTGGGTCAAGCATCTGCTGCGCGCCACCGACCGGACGCGAGAGTACGCAGCTTGGAAGCTGGCCACGTACTCCCGCTACTGCCCGGAGTTCAACTGGGTGCCGATTTCTGAGTCTGCCTGACCCACGCCTGGTCAGGTGCCATACGGATCAGCCGCGTTGATCGGTGTCCAGCCTGTCGTGGCCGCTCACCGGCTGTGCTCGTGACGGATCCGGTCGGCGGCCTGTGGTGGCAGCGCCGCGGCGACTCCGGGCACGGTGGCGTCCATGCGGCCCCGGAGCACCTCGACCTGCTCGTCCAGCATCGTGTCTGCTCGACGGCTACTCTCAGGGCTACTTCCAGATCATGATCAGTTGGGTGTGCCGCTTGCGGAAGATCTGGCCGACCGCCGGGGCAGGCGGGAAAGCATCAGCGGGGTAGAGGGTGAACGTCGGGGCGGGGTGGGTTCGCCAGTCGCGGTCCCACGTCTGAATGTGGTCATGGAGGTGGTGGGCGAGGTCGGCGCCGGCGGGCCCGTACCCGCAGACGCCGAACTCCCACCGGGGCTCCGCCGTCTCCTCTGCCCGGGGCAGTTCGCGGATCGTGAGGTAGGCGAAACTGTCCGCAGTGATGAGCACGGGGCAATACCAGCGCGTCGCCACCTTGACCATGCCGCAGTCGCGGTCTGGGTCCTGCCAGATCATGCCGAACCGATCATCTGTGGTCGCGATCCACAGGTGCATCGAGTCGAACGACTCACCCCGGCCGACCGTGACGCCGGTCCACAGCTCGCTACGGGCGCCGGTCAGGGCCTGGTCGAGCGCGGCGACGTCAAGGGCGGGCCCCTCTTCGAGCGTCAGCCTCACCGCACCGTCGGCCAAGACCACCTCTTGATCCGGGAGCGCCCCGACTCCCTGAGCCGGAACGAATCCACACACCGTGGGGTTCAAGCCGACGAAGTGGTCACCGTCCCGGACAAAGGTGAAGGACCGGCTGACCGTGGAGAACCGCAGCGGCACCACCATCCGGCCGGCCGGGGCAAGCAGAGGCCCCCACGGGATGTCCCAGACCCCGACAGTGACGATGATGGCGTCAAAACCGCCCTCGGGCGCGTGCTCGGCGGCGGCATGCTCGGCATCACCCAGCACGACCTGCACATGCGGGTAGCCGGTCGCGGCGAGGAACCGGGCCGCTCGCCCGGTGACGAACGGGTCGATGTCCACGGTGACCACCAGCCCGTCCGGGCCCACGATCTCGGCGATGAGCGCCGCGTTGCAACCGCCGCCGCCAACCTCGAGCACTTTCGCGCCAGGGGTGAGCTGTGCGGCTTCGAGCATCTCGGCTTGGAGCCAGGGCGCGCTGATCGAACTCGTCGCCCTGCCGTCCGGGCCGCGTTTGGTGACGACCACGTCCTGAGCGGAGTAGGCGGCCTCCAGCGGCGCCTCGGGCGCGAACCTCTCACGCGGAACCACGGCGAAGGCCGCTTCGACCTGCGAGGAGCGGATCGAGCCCCGTTCCTTGAGCGTTGCGACCATGTCGGCGCGCAGTAGATCAGGGGTGGCGGAAGGCAGGGTGTCGGTGGTCACCGGCCGACTGTAATGCTTGCGCGCGACGGTTTCCGGGGAATCGAACGACTACGGAGAGCCCGATCCAGGTCGGCCGCAGTCGACCAACCCGGACCCTGCTGCCAGGCTTGCGCACCTTCAGGCAGGACCGGTCGCTCAGCAGCCCCATGCGTGTCGGTGAACGCCGGATCACGCGAGACGCTCTGCGGGTGAACGCTCTGCCGACGGTCATCGGTAACAGTCCCCATCGGCAAGCCGAGGTTTTCGGCCGGTCCGCCGATGCCCCAGCAGCCAAGAGTGCACTGCGGAAGAGAGACAGAGGCCGAGGTCGTCACGAGAATTCTCCTTCGGTGTGCGGCACCAGCGGCGCCTGGTAGTAGCGGATCTTCTCCACCGTGGCCAGGCCCGCCGCGTGCAGGTCGGCCAGCAGCTAAGCCGCAGCAGGTGACTGTACACCGGGCCGCACGCGTCGCTCGCTGGGCAACTCGCCACCTCACCAGGGACAATCACGAAATATCAGCTCTTTAGCGAGGTAGACCATCACACTAGGTCGATGCGTAACCCCCTCTCGCCACGGTTCCACTCCCACACGCCCTTCGACGAGTTCCGCGAAGCCTTGGGGTGGTGGGAAGGCCGACGATGGTGGAGTGAGCGCGATGTCGTCGACGCCGTCGTGGCAGCCGAGGAGGTCGCTGGTTGGCTCGCCGACCGGCGGCCGTATGACAGGAAGCACCACAAGCCTGCCTGGACGAGCGCGATCAAGGACTTCACCGACGCGGTGACCAGGCTCGGCCCCGACCTACAGGCCGCACTTCAGCCCGAGCTCCAAACGGCGCACGATTGCCTGGCCGGGTTCCCCGGTGCGAGCAACGCTCCTGATCGCCAGCCACCTCGCACCGCCCTGCACGCTCTGCAGCAGCGGTGGGCCGATCCGCTCGTGCTGGAGGCCGCCTGGCGAGACCTCTTAGCCGCCTGCCGCGATGAGCACGCCACCTATGACCTCATCGCCGGCCGCCGCGACCTGTTTTGGCGCCTGGCCCAGTTCACCGGCCGCCACCCCCGCGAGCTGAGCAGCGAGCTGTGCATGGTGCTGGACGGTTCCGCCTTCGACGTCACCTGCGCCAAGGTGACGCTCGGCGATATCGCCCCCGCGCCGGCAGACGACGATTGGGGTGAGGGCGAACAGGTCTCGGAGCTGTCGGAGGGGGAGATCCTCGAGTTGTGTCGCCGGCTGTTGCTCCAGCCCCCCGAAAAAGCCCGCCACGTGGTCTGGCTGGCCTTCACCAATGCCGTCCCGCCATTGGTCGTGCAGGACATAGGCCCGGTCACGCTGTATGAAGGCGAATGGCTACGAGCGCGGCTGAAGGACGGCTTCCCTCAACTCCTGCACGGTCTGCCGGCAGAGCTGACCGCTGGTCACAGTCAGTTCCGTTTCCAAGATCTGCCTGAAGGAGGCGACACGGTACTGGTCCGCGTCGACCTCGGCGAGGAAGTCTTCGCCGATGCCGTCCATGTCGCTCGAGAACGCATCCACGCCCTGGTGGGCCTGGCCCGCTTCCGGACCAGCAGCGCCACCTGGCGGCCCCTGGAGGGATACCTCCACGCGATCAACGGACTGATCGGCTCTGTCGGCCGGTTCCGTTCCCCAGAAGCCGACCGCGGCCGCCTGCTGTTCAATCCGGTGGGACGCGAACTGGTCGACCTCACGCCGAAGCTGTGGGAGAAACTGGCCCACGCCGACAAGGAACTCAAGGAGACAGTCGGCGCTATCCACTGGTGGGAACACGCCCAGGAACACCCCTCGCTCTCAGCGCTCATCCTCAACGTGCGTGTCCTGGAACTCACCGCTACCCGCGTGTCCCCCCTCACCTGGACCGGTTACCTCGATACCTACCTGAAGTCGGCCTGGATCCGAGCGACCGTCAACGCCAGCCTGTTTCGCGTCGTCCTCGAGGCGCTCGCGGACGCTGAAGGCGCCGCGGCCGACCACCATGCCGAGCTGCGGTCGTTGCGGCGGACAATCGAAACCTCCAAGGCAGCCGTCATCGTCAACTTCGACGGGGTGGCGGCCGTCCAGGCACTGCCTCGGCTTATCCAGATTCATCCTCTCCACACCCGAATAGGCCGCAACCTCCGCCAGCTCGCCTCCCGGCTCGACTCCCCCGCCGCACTCGCCACCTGGTGTGAGCAGATCGAAGGCCGCTGGGAGGTCGCCCGAGCCCGGCTGCGTCGCTCCCGTAACGCCATCGCCCACGGCGGCCCCATCACCAGCGAGGCCATCGCCGCACTCGACGACCTGGGCCGGTACCTGTCGGCCTGGTCGCTGTCGCTTCTCCTGGACAGCTCGAACGCGGCCAGTGACATCACCCAGCCGCACGAGGAGTTCCGCACCCAAGCAGATACCTGGTACCAGGGCCTGCGGGCAGCCCCTGATGTGCTGAAGGCCTTGTTCCCCGATTTCCCCGAGCTTTGAGCACCCAGATCGTGAAGCCCGCCACGCAGATCGGCGCCACTGCCATGGTGACGGTGTGGCCTCGCCGTGATGTTGGTTCGGGTGTTTGGCATGAAGTATGCGATGTCGCGGGTTGTGCAATGGAAATTCACTGCCCCTGCGGAAAGCCGCTTTTCCCGGTCCACAACCAGGTCAAGTCCTTCCCATGACCCAGCACCTGGCTACCGGGCCGATCGCCTGTTCGGTGAGGCAGAGTTGGGGCGCGTGCGCTTTCTGGTTACCCAGCGGAGGGAGTGATGACTGTGTCAAGCTGCTGGTTTCCGGCGGCGAGCGTGCACGCCCGCATCCGCGCGTGGTCGCGTGCCCCGCCAGGGAGGAAACGTGATGATCAAGGAATCGGCGGTCTCTCGGCCTGGTGCAGGAGTGCCCCGTGGCGATCAGTGACTCAGACATCTCGAGCGTGCTTTCCGCCTACATCGAGCGCTACCCGGACGAGGCCGCGCTGCTGTCTGAGCCGGTGCAACTGCTGTCTCGGGGAGGGGGTTTCGCCTCGCGGCGGAATTTTCGGATGCATGTGACTGTTGGCGCACTGCTGGTCCGCGGTGATGAGATCCTGCTTGTCGAGCACCTCGCGTACGGGATCACGTTGCAGCCTGGAGGTCACCTTGAGCCGACGGATGCCACACTGATCGACGCGGCAGTGCGGGAGCTGACGGAGGAGACCGGTGTTGATCCCGGAAAGATCTTCCCAGCGTCGCAAACCCCCGTCTACATCGAGTACGGCAGGGTTCCGGCACGACCGGAGAAGGACGAACCGGAGCACCACCATCTCGACATCGGATACTCCTTCGTGACAGATGCGGACGTGGGGCGCATCCAAGAGTCCGAGGTGAGGGGTGCCGCCTGGTACCTGCTCGCCGAGGCCGAGCGCCTTGTCGGGCACCGCATGGCGCGAGCGGTCAGCGCACCGGCCCGGGCCGGTTGACCGGACCTCGTCGAACGCTTCCGGTCGGCAGCGGCACCGGATCACGGTGCGCACCGGTCGAGGCTCCGCAGTCGGTGTTCGCCTCCTTGTCGAACCGAACGCGAGGGCCTCGACGGTCGCAACCTCAGCCGATGTCAGCTGAGCTGTGGTGTCCACTCACTCAAAGGACGGTTTGACGCTCCGGTCCCGGCTCCGCTTGAGCTCGAAGAAGCCATCCGTCCCGGCGACCATGACCAGGCCGTCCCAGAGTCGTCCGGCGGCTTCACCGCAGGGGGCCCGCCTGAGCACGGGGCCGAACAGGGCCGTGCCGCCGATGCGGAGAACGGGCGTCCCGACATCAAGGCCGACCTCGTTGAACGCCTCGTCGTGCGAGGTTTTGATGAGCTGATCGAACTCCGTGCTTGTGGCGGCTGCGGTCAGCGAAGCGGGCAGGTGCGCCTCCGCGAGAGCTTCGGTGATAACGGTGGGATCGTCGCGACGTCTTTGGGGGTGAAGCCGGGTGCCGATGGCGGTGTACAGCGGTCCGAGGACGCCGCGGCCAGCGTGCTCAGCGGCCGCCGCGCAGACCCGTACCGGACCCCATGCCTTCGTCATCAGGTCCCGGTAGTCCTGACTGAGTCCCTTGCCCTCGCGCTGGAGGAGGTTTAGGTAGGCCAGCGACATGATTCGCCAATCGGCGCGCACCGGCCGAACCTGCTCGACTTCCAGGAGCCAGCGTGAGGTGATCCACGCCCAGGGGCACAGCGGATCGAACCAGAACGGGACCTCGTCGCGGTCCAGCTGTTTCGTGGTCATCAAAATGAGCGCCGTCCTATCTCAGACCGGTTTGCATGTGCCTGCTCCCGCCGGGAGGTTGGATGTCGAACAATCCGCCTTGGTCGGGCATGTTGCACTTGGCCGTGCGCCCCGCGATTTTCACCAGGGCTGCGAGATCGCTGAGCTGAGTATCCTCGTCCGCGGCGCTGACGAGCCGGAAGAACACCTGCGCGGTGACATCGACGTCGGCGTAGGCCCTGTGGCGGTCCGTCGGCTGCGTGATGGCGAAATGCGCCAGCAGCGTGTCGAGTTTGTAGTTCGGCAGACCTGGGACGAGGTGTTTGGCAAGCGGGATCGTGTCAAGAAGGTCAATGCGGGCCAGCGTTGGGCAGTGCTCGCGCTGGTTGTGGATGATGTTGGCCTCGGTGGCGGCGTGTTGAGCAACCAGCAGGTACGGTTTGTTGGCCGTGAATCGCCGATCCAGTGCGCCCAGCGCTTCGGCTGGACCAGGGGCCTGGCTCAGCTGCTCGGGGGTCAAGCCGTTTTGGGCCGTAACGGCTGGCGTCACCGGAGCAAATGCGGGCGGCCGGATGAGAGAGGCGCTCCTGCCGGCTGCTCTCCATGCGCCTTTTTCGTAGCGGAGTGCGAGAGCGGCGACCTCGATGGGCTGGGCCGGGTAGCCCTTGGGGGTCGTCGCCTCGAAGTCGATGACCACGAACGTCGTCGCCAGGAAGGCGGGGTCTTGTGTCAATCCGCCCATGATCCACCGTTCTCGTAGGTTTCGTGGTGTTGCCGGCCCACGCCCGTCACATCGAGGAGAGCATGCCTGAGTGCTGGCCGCAGTGTGCCGTCATTGACTAATGAGGCGGGCAACGGCCTGCGTGGCGGCCTGTAGGTCCGGCGCGTTCCAGAGGCGCTCTCCCGTCCAGGTCTGGCTCAGGGACCGGTACAGGTCCGACATCACCGGCAGGAACTCGGGCGGCAGGGGTGCCGGCTGCGGCCACCGGCTCCTGGGCACGCCATCGGCGATCAGCGTGCTGACCGGCACCTCGAGCCCGTTGTCGACGTACCAGTTCCGAAGGAGCTGCTTGCCGCAGTGCACTGCGTTGAACCTCAGGCGGCTTTCGTCAGGTGTACCGGGACTGTCGGCGAGCACGATGCCCGCGTCGCTCGACACCAGGAACTCGACCTTGCCGTCGCAGTGGCTCAGCCCGAGCTTGCATGCGTGCCCGGTCAGCACCTCGTTGACCTTGACGGTGATGTCGCGCATCGCCTGGAACTGCTCGTCGCTCAGATTGGCGAGGCGCTGGGCCTCGGGCCCGCCGATGAACCGGTTGACGTCTTCCAGCATCGTCGCGTACTCGATGAGCGGATGGGGCAGCTTCTCGCCGACCGCGGGAATGGCTCGGAGCCCGACCTCGGCCGGTGTCAGCGTGCCGGCTGCGAGCCGGCGGTGAACGGAGCTTCCTTGAGGGAGTTCGTTGCGGAAGAGGACCTGCACGGGAATGAGGTAGTTTCCCGCGTCCTGGGTGAGCGGCTCGGCGTCTGGGTCTGGGACACGCGCGAGATCGAACTCGATCCGATTCGGGGCGATGAACCGGCGGAAATGGGTCCGCACGCCCGCCGCCTCCAACATCGTGAAGTTGAAGACGGCCATGCGGCAGATCGCCTCACCTTTCCCGAGGATCAGGTCCGGCATCCTGCCGTAGTGAAACACCGTGTAATTGTCCGTGTACTCGAAGGTTCCGACCCCCTCCCTCGTAGTCGTGGGAGGTTCGATGATCTGCAGGTTCTTGGTCGAGTGGAGGATGGGCATCATGCTCTCCTAGTGCGACGGCCTCACGCCGTCATCCGGCGGGATTCACTGATCGTGGCGGCGTGGCGTCCGGCGCAGCGTCATGCGGTGCGGCCTCCGTCTCGCGGGCGGCGGCTGGCCTGAGCCCGCCGCGGTGTCGGATGCGGCATCGGCGCCCTGACCTCTGAAGCGAAGCGGCGTGCGGCTCCCTCTGCGTCTTCGTCGGTGGGGGCCAGGTGGCCGTCGACCACTGTGATCACGTGCATGCCGGCTGCGCGGGCGGCGGTGACGCCGTCGGGAGCGTCGTCGACGGCCAGGCAGCCCTCTGGCGAGAGGTCGAGGCAGTGGGCAGCCGCGAGGTACAGGTCCGGGGCCGGCTTGCCGTGCGTGACGTCTTCTCGTGTGACGACGGCTGCGAACTCCCGCCTCAGGCCCAGAGCGTCGAGGCCGGGATGGACGAGAAGTCGGCTGGCGCCTGATGCCACGGCGCAGGGCAGTCCAGCACGGCGTGCGGCGTGCAAGAGCGAGACGACGCACGCGATGGGGGTGATGTTGTGCATGCCTGCCAGCAGGTGGGTTCGGCTCTGTCGGATGATCTCGGCGTGGGGTAGCTGCCGGCCGTGCGGTAGCGCGGCCAGCAGGTCGTGGATGGACAGGCCGACGTGTCGGCGATACCAGTCGTGGTCCAGGTCGAGGCCGTGCGGCTGCAGCGCCGCTCGCAGCGCCTGCTCGTGGCCGGGCGTCGTGTCGGCGAGGGTTGCGTCGAAGTCGAAGACCACAGCCTCGATGCCGTCGGGGACCGTAGGCGCGCAGTTCCTTGCTGAAGCCGGGCCCGGGCAGATCGAGGGACGGGCCGTCTCGTTCATGCCGGCGCCGATTCCGCGCGGCGGCCGCAGCACATGCACCGGGCACCCGGGCCCTGCCACGGCTCGCGCACGCAGCCCAGGCCGGTCCCGGCACCGCGGATCCACGCCCGGATCAGCTCGGCCGCCTCGTGCTCACCGACGCTGCGCCGGTCCACGACCCGGTAGCGTGCCGGATCGGTGGCGGCGAGCCGCTCGTAGAGCGTGCATGCCTCACGCATGAACGTGGCCTGCTCGGTTGTGAAGACGCACCGGTCGCGCCGCTGCGCGCGCACGACGGCCTCGCAGGCGTCGTCGGTGACGAGGATCGTGAGGCCAGGAAGGGGCCGGTAGGAGGACGCGAATTCCCGCAGGGCGGTTGCCGTCTCAAGAGCAGCGTCCGGGTCGTCGGGGTGCAGCAACAAAGCCTGGCACACCGCCGTGGTGTCGACGCTGCGGCCCTCGATGACGGCACGCCCGCTGGACAGCTCGGCAATGACGGTGTCCAGGTCATAGCGCTTGATGGCCAGCAGGATCAAAGCCTCGGCCATGGGGGTGCCCCCGCGCAGGAACGGGTCCCCTGCGCTGGCTTCGCGCAGGGAGCGGAGCAGGGCTTCGCCCAGTCCCGGGCGCCCGTTCGCTCGCTGGGAGAACCCGTCGAGCCTCAGCGGCTTGTCGTCGAGGGCTTCGACGGCGCGGTTGGTCAGATACGTCTTGCCGACTCCGGTGATGCCTTCGACGGAGATCAGCGGGCCGCGGGTGCAGGAATGTACCGGTGTGATCGTCATGCGGCAGGATCCGTTCAGGGGCGAGGACAGGGCCCCGCCGGAAAGGTCGTTTCGGCGGGGTTCGTCGGTGCTGGTTCCGGGGCGTCGCTCACGTGGCCCATGCGGTGGCCTCTGTGGCGATGACAGCGGCGTAGCGGTCGAGTGTGGTCTCGGTGTCGCGTTCGGTGAGGATGACGGCGAGCATGTGGTCGAGGATCTGGGCGGCGCCGCGGCATGGCCGGTCGCGGCCGGTGAACATGGGCCGGGCGTCGCAGGGGATGAGCCGGAAACTGCCGGTGGAGTTCGGCACTGCCTGCTGCGCGAGGTGTTCGGCGAACGCCCGGGGGTTCGGCAGGGCGATGTGAAGGAGCGGGGCGAAGCCGTTCCATTCCTCGCGCGTAGCTGGTGCGAGGGCGAGGAGGCCGGGTGTCTGCTCCAGGGCGTGCAGTAGGTGGCAGGTCTGTGCGCGGCGCAGTTCCACCAGGCTTGCCAGGCGGCGGAGGTTGGCCAGGGCGATCGCGGCGAGGGGGGCAGCGAGGCGGGAGTTGGTTGCCAGGCGGCTCAGCGGGGCCTCGCCCGAAGGAGCCGGCTGCCAGTGGCTGCGAAACGCGGTCGCGTGCTCTGCTATCTCGCGGCGGGCGGTGAGCAGGAAGCCGCCCTCGCCGCTCCACAGGATCTTGCCGTCCTTCATGCTGATGCAGCCGACGGTGCCGACCGTGCCGGCTCGCTGCCCGTCGCGCGCGGTGCCGGCGGCCTGCGCGGCGTCCTCGACGACGGCGAGCCCGTGCTCGGATGCGAACGCCGCCAGGGCCGCCGCATCTCCCATCCGGCCCCACAGGTGCACCGGGATGATCGCCCGGGTCTGTGAGGTGACCTTGCGGGCCGCGTCGTCGTAGTCCAGGTCCAAGGTGGCCGGGTCGCTGTCGATGAACACCGGCGTTGCTCCGAGGGCGCCCAGGGGCGCCACGGTCATGACGACGCTCAGCGCCGGCACGAGAACTTCGTCGCCGGGGCCGATGCCGCAGGCCGACAGCGCGGCGTGCAGGGCCGCGGTGCCGGAGGCGACCGCGACGGCGTACGGGACACCGAACGCCTCGGCCAGGTCGCGCTCCAGTTGCCCGGCGGCCGGGCCGCCGCTCGGGTCGGGCATCTGCTCGAGCGCGGCGGCGAGCTGATCTGCGAGCAGCTGTGCACCGCCGGGGAGCGCAGGCAGTGTCATTGGGTGGCCTCGGCGTTCAGTAGCCGCGGCATGTCCAGCACGAGCGGCCACATGTTCACGCAGTCTCGGCTGAACAGCGAGCAGTTCGTGCACGCGGGCCTCGTCGCGAAAAGCGTGCGCGCGTCGCCGTCGCGGATGGTGCGTCGCTGCTCAGGCGGGGTGGCGGCGATCCGGCGGTCGGACGGGCAGTCCCAGAGCGAGCCGTCGGGCTGGATGAAGAACAGGCGGGCGCCGCCGAAGCAGTCGGGCACATGCCCGCCTTCCTGAGTAGAGATCGCGGTGACAAAGCGCCGTGCGTAGGAGAGGTCCGGCAGCGCCACTCTGCCCGGTTCGTCGTAGAGACGATCGAGCTGCTCGGCCACGGCCCGCACGTCTTCGCGGCGGTGGGTCAGCTCCTCGAAGAGCTTGTGGTCGGGCGTCAGGGAGATTGGCTGGGGGACGTAGTAGTCCACGCCCAGCCGGCCGGCCAGATGGGCCATGTCGGTGATCTCCTGCGGGCGTTCCCGTATCACCACGGTGTAGATCCCCACCCGCGGCGCGTGCCGGTCGCCTCGGGCGGCCAGCAGGGCGCCGATACCAGCCAGGACATCGTCGTAGCCGAAGCGGCCCGACCGCGAGGGCCGCAGCCGGTCGTTGGTCTGCGCGTCCGCACTGTCCAGGGAGACCGAAACGCCGTCGACGCCGAGCGCGATGAGCCGTTCGGCCACCGGCGGGCGGGTGAGCGGGATCCCGTTGGTGGCGATCACGACCTGACAGCCTGCCTCCTTGATGAGTTCGATCACCTCCAGCGTGGGGGGCCAGTCCAGCGGTTCGCCGCCGGCGATGACCACCCGCTCGATCGGCGAGCCGGCCAGGGTTTGTGCGAACGCTTTGAGCGCCCGGGGCGGCAGGTCGGTACGAGACAGGTGCGACAAGACGCCGACCTCGTTGGGCGGAGCCTGTTTGTGCTCCTCGATCGTGCCGAAGTAGCAGTGCGGGCAGGCGAACCCGCAGGGCGAGCGCAGGCCCCAGAGCAGAGTTGCATCACGCGGCATGGTCAGCCTCCCGTTGCTTCACGAGGTCCTGCACGAGCGCGCCCACCGCGTCGGCGACGGCCTCAGCCGATCGCCCGGCGGTGTCGATCACGCTGTAGCGGTGGGGCTCAGCGGCGGCCAGCCCGGTGTAGAGCGCGTCGGCCTGCTCGATCACACGCAGGTCCTGCGGCGCCAGCGTCCGTCCGATCCGGTCGGCGAAGCGCCGCATGCACACCTCCCGGTCGCCGGTCAGCAAGATGGTGGCGTCGGGCGGGGGTAGCCACCGCGACACCGAGGAGAGCACGTGCCGGGCGACGTGCGCGGGATCGGCTTCTGGCACGTGCGCGCAGAGGATCGCGGCCTGGTAGACGGCGACGGTGTCGACGCCGCGGTCTTCGATGACCACCTCGCGCGTAGTCGGGTAGGCGGCGAGGCGTTCGATTTCGCGGATCTTCAGCGCGAGCAGGGCCAACGTCTCCACGACCGGGTGTCCGGTGCGCAGGCACACGTCGTCCTGCGCGGCCAAGGCGGAGATCACGCGTCCGGGCAGGGTGTCGCCGGGCTGGTCGGTGAGTTCGGCCAGCAGCAGGCACCGCTCGCCGAGAGCGGCGGCGAGCGCTCGGGCCGTGGTGGTTTTTCCGACGCCGTTGATGCCCTCGATGATCATTCGCAGCGGCCGGTCAGGGGCGGGCTCACGGCGCGGTGCGGGGACAGCGGCGGCACTCATGCGGGCCTCCGGCACACATACAGCAGCTCGGTCGCCTTCTTCGGCACCGACACTGCCGAGACCGTGTCCAGCAGCGCCCCAGGGACGCGCGCGGCCAGGTCGCGGTACCAGTCGGCCGCACCTTGCCCGTACCGTTCGGTGAGCTCGTCGGCCACCACGTCCGGTTCGGGCGGCAACAAGCCCATCACGTCCTCGACGACCAGGCCCGCCTCGCCGACGACCTGCTCCACCTCCTGCCGCGACCACTCGTAGACGTGGACGCGGTACTGCAGAGGCCGCGGTGGCGGGCCGAACGCCTGCGGTGTGGACAGCAATAGCACCCCGCCGGGCGCGAGTGCCTGCGCCGTGCTGCGCAGGCTGCGCGCACCGAGTTCGAAGGGCAGGTGCTCCAGCGCCGAGGTGTACAGCGCCACGTCGAAGGCGGGCAGCTGCGGCCAGGGCTCGGCCACATCGCACTCGACGAGCTCGACCGGGAAGAGCCCTCCGTAGGTCTCGCGCAAGAACGCGATCCGTTCTCGGGCCTCGTTCACGTTGTCGGAGCTGATGTCCAGCCCAACGTAGCGTTCGATCTGCGGCGTGTACCGGCGCAGCAGCGGCAGCGCCAGCCCGCGGCCGCAGCACACGTCCAGCACCTTCGCGCCCGGCGCGCACCGCTCGGCGGCAATGAGGTGCTGCATCAGGTTCATCAGCCCCGATGCTTTAGCCTCCCCGCGGTGCAGCGCCGCGTAGAAGTCATCCATCTGGTTGATGCTGTACGGGCCGATCATGGGGGTCTCGGGCCGGGTGCGGAACTGCTCGGGAAGCTGATCAGTGCTCGTGCTCATCGTTGCCCTCCCAGGGGAAGACCACCCACCCGTGGGTGATCGTGCCGATGTAGGTGACGCCAGCCTCAGCCGGGGGGCGGCCGGTCCAGTTGTCCTCGTTCACCACGCACACCGCGGTCCGAACCCGACTGGCTCCTGCGTCGGCGGCCAGTCGCGCCGCGGCGGCGAGGGTGTGCCCGGTGCCGGCGACGTCGTCCACGATCAGGACGTCTCGGCCGGTGAGGTCGCCCAGCGAGGCCGGGTTGACGGCCACTGGCTGCGGGGTCTTCGCGGCGTTGGTGCTGTCGTCTGTGGTGTGGGTTACCCCGACCCCCCGCACATCTCGCAGCCGGAGTTGGTGGGAGAGCCAGATGGCCGGTATGCCACCACCGCGCAGGACTGCCACCAGGGTCTGGGGAGCGCCGTCATCCCTTATCGCCTCGGCGATCCGGCTGACCAGCTCTTCCATTCGAGGCCACGTCAGGTGCGTGATTCCCCGATTGTCGCTACCGGTCGCCGTCGCTGGCAGGAGCGCGGCGGCATGCAGTCCGGAAACGGCACTTTGAGTGGGGGATGTGTCCGACATGAATGGCGCCTCGTTTCCTAGTAACCCTCGGGGCATTGACCAGCGTTGGTCGTCAGCGCCTGCGGGCGTCGGCGAACGCGAGGACGTGCAGGCGCTGGGGATGCCGGAAGGCATCACCGCTGAGGGGCTGATCGCCATCACGCTGTTCCCCGCTGGCCGGCGGTGGTGAGGGTGAGGAACTGCTGGGAGAGCAGCGGGTCGGTCTTGAACCGGCCGCCGGCCTGCACGGTGGACGTGCGGGCCCTCTCCATCCGGACGCCGCGCATGCTCATGCACAGGTGCACGCCGTGCACCGTGACGGCCACGTCCTGGCTGCCGATGGCGGCTGCTACCTCATCGGCGAGCTGGCGGGTGAAGCGCTCCTGCATCTGCAGGCGCCCGGCGTGGTGCTGCGCGATCCGGCCGAACTTCGACAGCCCCAGGACAGTGCCGTCGGCGAGGTAGCCGACGTGCGCGTCCAGCTGCATGGGCAGCATGTGGTGCTCACACAGGGACCACACGTTCAGTCCCCCGACCACGACCAGCTGGTCACTGGCGTGGGTCTCGGTGAAGCATGTCGCCATCGCCGAGGGGTCCGGCGCCAGGAAGTCGCGCCACCAGGCCGCGACGCGGGCCGGCGTGCCCGCCAATCCTTCCCGGGCGGGGTCCTCACCGAGCGCAGCGAGGAGCTGGCCGATCAAATCCGCGATTCGCTCGGTATCGACCGGTCCCGGCGCGGCAGGGCCGGTCTGCGGCGGCAGGGCGGTGCTCTCACCGCTCACCGGGCTGTAGAGGGCGTGGGTCATGGACTGCGCCTCGCTTCCAAGGGGCTGGGGAAACAGGGGGTGAGCAAGGAGGGGGCGGGTCAGCGTCCGCGCCTCTCGGCGAACGCCAGGACGTGCAGGCGCTGAGTGAAGTACCAGCGGCGGGCCGCGACAGCGTCTGCGAGCACCCGGGTGGCCGCGATCAGGTCCTGCGGCGTGGTGCCCTCGGGCATCACGTACACCGGGTCCAGGCCGTACCGGTCCACCAGGGCGCCGATCTCATCCAGCTCCGCCACGGTGCGGGTGACGAACTTGAACACGGCCCGGCCGCTCGCCACGAACGCCTCCAATACGGCCGGTTTGATCCGCCTGTCCTCCTCGACATCGGAGTTGGCGAGCTTGGGAGAGACGTTGAAGCAGACGCCGTCGACCAGCAGCGCCGGGTCGGGGGCAATGGTGCCGTTCGTCTCGAACTCCACCCGCTTGCCTGCGGCCAGCAGCCCCCGCACCAGCGGGATCAGGGACGGCTGCTGGATCAGCGGCTCGCCGCCGGTGATGACGACCAACTTCACAGCTGATGCGAGTGCCCACGCGAGGAGGTCGGCCACCGTCTGTCGCGTCGACTCTTTGTGCGGGTCGAAGCGGGACCAGTCCCACGTGTACGTGGTGTCGCACCAGCTACAGGTCAGGTTGCACCTCGACAAGCGGATGAACAGGGCCGGGACGCCGCAGCTGGGGCCCTCACCCTGAAAGGTCGGCTTTTCGACGCCGAAGCACTCGGCGACGATCAGCCGGAACTCCTCATCGCTGCCTGTGAGCGCCACCGCGTCGGCACCTGCGGACGTCATCGCTGCTCCACGTCGAAGCGAGCCCAGCTGCGCTGCGTCTCGCGGACCCCGATAGCGACCAGCCGGCCGGGAATCTCCGGCTCGACGTTCTGGATGAACCATCCGGCCAGGAACCGGGCCAGGTGCTCCGAGGTCGGCTCGAAGGGCAGGATCTCGTCGAGGTTGTGGTGGTCGAGCTCGTCGTCCAGGAACTTCTTGAACAGCGACAGGGCCCCGAAGTCGGTGACGAAGCCGGGGGCCTGCAGGGCAGGGGCGGTGAGAATGACCTCGACCTGATAGCTGTGTCCGTGCTGCTGCGAGCACTTGTGCCCGGGTGGGAGGCTGGGCAGCCGGTGCCCGGCCTCGAAATCGAAGGTCTTGCCGATGGTGAACGCGCCGGAGGGGGGTGGCACCGAGCTGAAATCCATGGACTTCCCTCTCGGGGGTCGGTGATATGGGCGGTCTGAGGGCCACACGACAGGTGAGCGGACGGACTATGCCCCGTATGCGGATGTGTCGGGATGCTGGTTGAGGATGTCGTCCACGAGGCGACGGTCGATGTTGAAGCGCAGGATGTGGTGATCAGAGACCGCCGGCCGGATGTGGGCGCAGTGTCCGTCAGCGTGCAGTGGGGTGTGCCAGAGCCGGACAGCCGGGAGCTCTTGGCGCACCGATTCAGAAACCGCGATCAACAACAGCTCGGCGCCGTCGTTGACCACTTCGGTGAGGCCAAGCGGCCCGGCGAGCGGATCAATGGATAGAAAGTCGGTTTCTTCGAGATGTGCAGTTCGCACCTGATCTCCTCTGGCCGAGATCCCACATGAGCCGATGGAAACGGCTTTGCTTCTCCCGGAGCGAGACGATGGGCTTGAGCCGCCTGGGCCCCGCGGTCGTCGCAGAAGCGGCGGTGGCCGCTCTGGCTCAGGTTCGGTCAGTGCCCTTCTTCAAGTGGGAGACCTTCACATCACCTCGGCGACGGGAGAAGGCACAGATGGACGTGCATGCGAGGGTGTGTGCCCATCATGTGAGGCTTGCGTGTCCTTGTGCGGTTGATGACGTACCGGCGATCAGCGCTTACCTTGAGGTTCGAGCTGAGCCATTCCGTCCCGCCCGGGCAGCAAAGGGGCACAGGTGAACAAGCCGGTGACCAATCACGGACTGGAAGACCTCCTGGCCGAGGCCGCCTTCGACCGTTCCCACGCCGCGTTTGCCCGCCAGGTCAATCAGGCCGGCGCCCAGGAGTACGGGCTGATCTTGAAATACGACGGGGCATCGGTGTACTGGTGGCTGCGCGGCCGCCGTCCCGAACAGCCCGTCCCAGAGCTCATCGCCATGATCCTGGCGGCGCGCCTGCACCGGCAGGTGAACGTCACCGAGCTCGGCTTCACCGGTCGCGATCGTGAACAGGACGGGTTACTGTTCCCCACCACCGTGCCCGAGGCGGTCGAGACAGTCGCGACATTGTGGCGCCGATTCGGGCGGCGAGGACGGCCGACGACGAGCGCGTCGTTCGTCACCGCGGCGGCGATCGAGGCCGGGTGGCGCTGGCACTTCGACCCCCCAGACTCCACGGTCGCCCATGCGACGGGGCACCGGGTCACCGGTCAAGACGTGGAGGCGCTGCGCGGCTGCTTCGATCAGTTCCTCGAACTCGACCGGCGGCACGGCGGCGGCCACGCCCGGACCTTCCTGGCCGATTTCCTCAGCCGCGACGTCGCCCCCATGCTGCGCGGCTCCTACACCGACCCGATCGGCAGAGAGCTGTTCGCCGTGGCCGCCGAGCTGACCGGCATGGTGGGGTTCATGTCCTACGACATTTCCGAACAAGGCGCCGCCCAGCGCGCGTTCATCCAAGCGCTGCGGCTGTCCAAGGCATCGGGCGACCGCACCTACGGTGCGCACATCCTGGCCAACCTTGCCACCCAGGCCGTGTTCCTCAACCTTCCTGGCGAAGCCGTCCGCCTGTCGCGGGCGGCCACCGAGGGCGCGGGGCGGTGGCCTGTCCCCGCGGTCTCGGCCCGGCTGCTGAGCAGCCAGGCCACCGCGTACGCGATCGCCGGGGACCTGCGGGGCTTTCGGACCACGATCGGCCAAGCCGAGCATGCGCTCAACCGTTCGAACGGAACCGGCCCGTCCTGGGCGCGCTACTTCGGTCCCGCTCACCTGGCCGGAAGCGCCATGCGCTCGTTGCTCGACCTCGGCCGGCCCGAAGAGGCGTTGACGTTCCACCACCAGGTCATGGATTTGGCGCCGGGCAACGTCCGCACTCGCGCCCTGCACACCGCGCTCACCGCGACGGCCCACGCCCAGGCGGGCCGGATCGACGCCGCCGCCCATCTCGCCCTTGAAGCGCTCGGCCTGGCCCACCGCATCCGATCCGAACGCGTCCACGCCCGGATCATGCTTCTGGCCGCGACCCTTGCGCCCTACCGGCCGGTACCCGAGGTCACCATGTTCCTGGAACAGGTCGCCGTCCCGAACTGAAGCCACTGACGAAGATCGGCGAGCTCACGCCCACCGACATGCTGGAGTAGCGTGAAAGGGGTGACCTACCTGGAACCCAAGGACTGGTATCCCACCCTCCCAACCGTCTACCTGTCGGTGGTCGTATTACTCACCGACGATCGCGACCGGGTTCTGATGGTCAAACCCAACTACCGGCCCTACTGGGCCATCCCCGGCGGCATCATCGAACCCGGCGAATCCCCGCACGAATGCGGCGAACGCGAAGTCGTCGAAGAAGTCGGGTTGAAGATCCAAGCCCGGGAACTGCTGGTTGTGGACTTCGCCCCGGCCCTAGGCGACCGGCCCAAGCCGATGGTCAACTTCCTGTTCGACGGCGGCACCGTCACCGACCCAGGCCTGATCCGGGTAGAGAGCGCCGAACTCGACGGCTTTGGGTTTTTCACCTGGGAAGAAGCCGAGACCAAGTTGCCCGCCAACACCGCCGCCCGTATCCCTGCCGCCCGCCGAGCCCGTCAACAACAGCAGACGATCTATCTCCCCGCCCCAGCTTGAACAAGCTGCGACGTCTCGGATGCCGGCCACCGTGTCATCACGGTCTTCGGTTGCGGCGGAGATCGCGACAGAACCAAGCGCGCCCCCATGGGGAAGATCGCCGGAAAGCACTCCGATGTGGTGGTGGTCACCAGCGACAACCCTCGTAGCGAAGATCCCGAGACCATCATGGATCAGATCATCACCGCGGTCGCCGCGACCGGCACCCAGTATGCGCGGATCACCGACCGCGGAGCGGCGATTGAGTGGGCGCTGGCCGTAGCCGAGCCCGGCGACATCGTGCTGATCGCAGGCAAGGGCGCGGAGAAGTACCAGATCATCGGCGAGCGGACCATCCACTTCGACGACATGGAGACCGTCCGGAGACTGGCGGCCGGTCCGCTGACCTCCTGAAGGCACATCAGAGCAGGCGGCCGACGAAAAGCGACGCAGATGGTGTGAACCCTGGGCGCGTCGGAACGGCCATGTGATCAGATGCGGTCATGAGAACGAGCACCTACTCCTGCACAGGCAACAGCGCCGATGGTCAGCCGCACACCGGCGGGATGAAGCACACCGGTGGACGGAGGCGATCAGTGGCCGCCTCCTGCCAGCAGCTTTGAGATGATTCCGGACCCGCACCGCCGCAAAGGCGCCGCACAGCTTGGTGCATCTCGCCCCGGCGACGTCGGGCCGTTCGGGATGCGTGAGCTCTTTCCCAGTCCTGAAAAGGCGTTTATCGACGTTGCGGTGCTGCTGGGGGCCGCGGGAGGGCACATACAGGCCGACTACGCCGACGCTGGATCCATCGTCGAGCTCGGTTCGACCGTTGACGGCCTGTGCGGCCCATCCAGCTACCTGGAGGCTTCGCCAGAGTGACGACCCGGCCCACTCCGCTGACAACCAGCGATTTTCTCAAAAAGCGCGCCCAGGACAAGGAACGTCAGGAGCTTCGCGGCGGCGACGCGGCCGCGTTTCGGCGGTTGGAGGACCGGGAGTTCAGCCGCTTGTTGTCCAGGGCGTGCGCGGACGGCCTGTGGCCCGGGGCGTTCGCCGCCGAGGTCACCCGGCGGGCCGGGGCGGGCCGGTTGCGGACGCGGGACCTGCGGGCTCTTTTGCTGGACGGCACGGCTGCGCACGCGCAGATGCAGCCGGCCCGGTCGGCCGCGTGGACGGCGCTGGCCTTGGCTCCAGAGCACGCCACCGCCGTTCTCACCTCACACGCCCAGGCGGTGAAGACGGTGTTCGTGCTGCGCAAGCTACCGGCCAGGGACGGGTTGGGCCGCTTCGGGGCACAGGCCGGGTGGCGTACGCCCGACGGGTTCGCCCACGGCATCGCCGCCTACGCCGACCAGCGCAAGACGGCCCAGCACCGGGCCGCGGTGAGCCTGCTCGGGCATCTGTGCGCGGTTCAGCCGGTGGTGCAGGAGTCAGGCGATGGCGCGGAATGGGAACCGGTCGCAGTCGGCGACAACGCGTCCGTGGCGCTGGCGGGTGCGCTGTCCGCGGACGGCTTTCGCGCGCAGCTTCAGCAGGTGTGCGTACAAGCCGCCGTGGCGCCGGCCTTGGTGGCGGAGATCGCGGCCCGGGCCAGGGCCGGTGTGCTGGACCCGCGTGATGTGTACCTCGTGCTCTTCCAGGCGCCGGCGCCGCAGTGGGAACCGGCCCGCCGGGCCATCATGGACTCGATCGCCGTCGGCGAAGGGTTCGCACCGGCGATCCTCAATCTCCACGCGGCCGCTGCCGGGCAGCCCACCCCGGTTTATGAGGACACCGTCATCCCTGGAGCCACCCAGGAGACGACGCGGTTCCAGACGAGGGTGACCTACGACCCCGGCACCGGTCCCCTGCACGCCGACAGCGCGCCGGAGCGCTCGAAGAGGCACGCCCGGCGCTCGGCCGCGGTCGCCGTCTTGGCCCAGCTGGCGGGGCTGGCGCTGCCGGAGCCCTCGCAGGTACCGGAGCAGGGGACCTCGGTGGGGCCGCTTCCGCCTGACAAGAATCCGATCAGCGCGTTGAACGAGCTCGCGCAGATCGAGCTGATCACCGACGTGGCCTTCGAGGTCTCGCCCGGGTTCAGCGGCAAACAGCCGCTGTTCACCTGCCAGGCCACCTGCCGCTCCAAGGGCCGCGACCTCGAGGCGGCGGGAAGTGGGCTGAGCAAGGGCGCGGCCCGCGAGCAGGCGGCCCGCGCGCTGCTGGCCCTGATCGTCGCCGACGATGAGCCCCGGCCAGCCGCACCGGTCCAGGCGGTGCCCGCGATCAAGCCACTGGCTCCAGGCAAGGACCCCCTCGGCGCGCTGAACTCCTTGCGGCAGACCGGCGTCATCACCGACGTCGAGCCGGACTACTCGACCACCGGCCCGGCGCATCGGCGGGTGTTTCAGTGCACCCTGTCGTGCCGCTACCAGGACCAGACGGTTCAGGCGCAGGGGCGCGCGCCGAGCAAGCGCGCCTCCTATCAGGTCGCCGCGCGGGCGCTGCTCGCCCGTCTCGCGCTGGTACCCGCCAGCCCGGTCGCGCACGCCGACAACGCCGAGGACGCGGCGCCGGAGCCGGCCACGCCCGCGTTCGTGCCGCACCCGCGCACCGCGCCTGCTGCGGGAACGCCCGCCCAGACGCTGCTGGCCGTGCGGCTGCTGGAGTCCGTCCTTCGGGCGGGTGCCGCGGTGAGTGCGGACCTGAGCGGCAGCGCCGCCCGGATGGTGATCTACCACCCTGACGGCAGCTCTCTGCCCGACACCGACCCGCCCGCGCCGCTGCGGGCGGAAAACGTCGAGCTGGTGCTGCCCGGGATGGGCGTCGGAGTGCGCGCCGCATCGGTCCCGGTGTGGCCGGTGCCGCTGAGGCTGCTGGCCGGGGTGCTGGCCCGGCTGGCCGATGACGGCCTGCACCCCAGTACGCAGACATGGCGGGCCGTCATCCGCCTGGGCCTTGAAGCCATCGCCGATGAGCGCGTGTACCCGGGCACCGACTCCGCCGGCCGCGACGCCTGGCACCTGGGGCCCCTGACCTCAGGGCAGCAGGCCATCGCTGCCGATCTCGCCGAGGCGATGCCCCCGTACGCGCACTGCGTCCCGGCCGCCCGCACCCCCTACCAGCTGTGGGCGCCGCGCATCGTGGTGCGTCGCGTCCTGGACGCTTTGGCTGATGCGGTCGTGCGTGGCCCGGGAACCGCGTACGCACTCGGCGCAGCCCCCTACACCGCCCCCTCCCCGCGCCCCCAGAGCCTGGACCTGGTCGCATGGACGGACCAGATCGACACGATTCTCGACCCGCGCCCGCCGCTCGGCCTGGTCGTGACGATCAAGCCACCGCCCGCCAACAGCCCCGGCGACACCGAACTGCTGTGGGCGGTGCTGCGGATCAAGACCACCTCGCCGGGCGGCGAGTCCCGGCTCGTCGACGCCGCCACGTACCTGCCCGAGCACGGCGCCGACCCGCTCCAATTGGAGAGGGTCCGCCGGTCTTTGCGCGCTGCTGCCCGCCTTTGGCCGCCGCTGCAGCGACTCCTGGAGCAAGACCACCCGGCCAGGTTCACCGTGCATGCCGCCGAAGCCGCGCTCCTGCTCGGCGAGATGGGCCAGAACCTGGCCCGATACGGCATCGAGATCACCTGGCCCGAGCAGTGGGCCCGCGCCCTGGGCGTGCGCGCGCTGATCGGCACCCGCCACGCCCCCGAGGCCGGCGAGCCCGCCTTCGGTCTGGACAACGTCCTGGACTTCCGCTGGCAGCTGACCGTCGACGGCGACGGCCTGACCGATGCCGAGATGGACACCCTCGCCACCGCCGGCCGCGCCCTGGTCCACCTGCGAGGCCGCTGGCTGCTGGTCACCGCGCAAACCGCCCGCCGCGCAGCTGGCCGCGACCTTGGCATGCTCCCCGCGGCCGAGGCACTGACCGCGGCCTTGACCGGCAGCCTCACCGTCGACGGTGACCTGGTGGCGTGTGAGCCGACCGACGCGCTCGCCGATCTGGTGGAGTTCCTGCGCGTCGGCTCCTACCAGCCCATCCCCGCGCCCGCCGCGCTGAAGGCGACGCTGCGCGACTACCAGGCGCGAGGATTGGCCTGGCTGGCCAACCTCACCCGCTTTGGCTTCGGCGCGTGCCTGGCCGACGACATGGGCATCGGCAAGACCATCACCGCTATCGCCTTGCACCTGCACCGCCGCGAGCAGGCTGAACGCGCCGCCCCAACCCTGGTCATCTGCCCGGCCTCCATGCTCGCCACCTGGGAGCGCGAGATCACCCGCTTCGCCCCGGCCACCCCCACCCGCCGCTACCACGGCGAAGGCCGCACCCTTGAGGGCCTGAGCGGCGACGAGGTCGTCATCACCACCTACGGCACCCTGCGACGCGACGCCGACATCCTTGCCGCGCAAAGCTTCGACCTCGCCATCGCCGATGAGGCCCAGCAGGTGAAAAACCACCGCTCGCTGACCGCCCGGCAACTGCGCCGGCTGAGCGCCAAAGCCCGGGTCGCGCTGACCGGCACCCCCGTCGAGAACGGCCTCATGGATGCCTGGTCGGTCCTGGACTGGACCAACCCCGGCCTGTTCGGCAGCCCCCGCACCTTCAACGACCGCTACGCCCGTCCCATCGAGCACGACCCCGACGGCGATGAGGCCCGTCGCCTAACCCGCGTGCTGGCCCCCTTCATGCTCCGGCGCCGAAAAAGCGACCCGCACATCCTCAAGGAACTGCCCGCGAAGGTCACCACCCGCCGTTATGTGACCCTCACCCTCGAGCAGGTCAGCCTTTACGAGGCGGTGGCTCGCCAGGCGATGGAGCAGATCCGCGCCGCCCAGCCCGGCGAGCGCCGCGCCCTGGTCCTCACCCTGATCACGCACCTGCGCCAGATCTGCAACACCCCGGCCCACTACCTGCGCGAGATTCCCGACCCACATCGCTACGACCCACAGGTCGAGCGGCGCCGCTCGGGCAAGCTCACCGCCCTCGACGAGCGCCTGTCCCCGATCACCGCGGGGGGCGAGTCGGCGCTGGTGTTCACCAACTACGCCGCCATGGGCCAGCTGCTGGTGACCCACCTTCGCGCCCAAGGTATCGACCCGTTGTTTCTGCACGGCCAGATCCCGCCCGGCAAGGCCCGCCAGGACCTCGTCGACGCCTTCCAGGCCCGCCGCAACCCGGTCATGATCCTCACGGTGAAGGCGGGCGGCACCGGTCTGACTCTGACCGAGGCCGGCCACGTCGTCATGTTCGACCGGCCCTGGAACCCCGCCGTGGAGGACCAGGCCATCGACCGAGCCCACCGCATCGGCCAGGCCCGCATCCTGGAAGTACATCTGATGCAGACCGAGTTGACGATCGAGGACCGCATCGACACCTTTCTGGAAGGCAAGCGCGCCTTGGCCGACGCCGTCCTGGCGAGCGGAGAGACCGCGCTCGCCGACCTCTCAGACACCGAACTCGCCGAACTCATCGCCCTGGGAGCCCGCTCGTGACCGACGCCACCTCACCGTGGGCGCTGGCCTGGGAGACGGCGCACAATCAGGCCACCGCCAGCCCTGCCACTCTCCTGCTGGGCTACACCATCTACCAGGCCGGCGGCGTCCCCGCGGGCCTGGACTCCCAGCCTGGACAGATCAGTACCCTCATCACCCCCCGCCATGGCGAACCCGCCCGCGCCACTATCCGCATCGCCCCGCTCAGCGAGGAGGAACAGCAGGCACTGGCCGCGGCCCTGACCCGCAGCCGCCATAAGGGCGCCCTGTTGAAGGGCCAGCTACCCGCCGAACTCGCCGACCCCGCCCACACCGGCGACGTCCCCCTCGCCCCCGGCGCCGCCCAGGTGAGGTTCGCCTGCGACTGCCGGCAAGCGCCGTGCCAGCACACCGCCGCCCTCGGACACGCTCTCACCCAGCGCCTGAACGCCAACCCTTCCCTGCTGATGACCTTGCGCGGCCTTCCTCACCGGCACCTGATCGGTCTTCTTCAAGCGCCGGACCCCGCCGCCGTGGCGGCGCCCGAAAAGCACGACCGGCCCCGCATACCGCCACGCCCGGCGGGCCCCTACATCGCCGCCCACCAGGCATATCGAAACTGGGACGACAGCGCACCGCCCCTTCCCGCGCGCGAAGTCGCCGCCGTCGGCGACGCGTCCGCGGCGAGCTTCGCGGCGATGGGGTTGCCCGAGCCACCGGCACCCGCACCCTCGCTGCAGTTGCTTGGCCACCTTGTGACCGAAGCCGCCCGCCAGGCCCAGCAGCTCTTGGCCGAAGGCACCCTGCTCGAGACGGACCCGGTCGCCGACGCCGTGCGTCTGACCGCTTCCCTACCGGCCGGGAAGCGTGCCGAGAACGTGGCCTACCGGCTCGACATGGAGCCACAAGCCTTCCACCGGCTCCTGAAAACCTATGCGCTGGCCGGCGCCCCCGGCGTCCGCGCCACCCTCCACCTCTACCCAGACGACCCCCAGATCCTCCAGCAGGCCGCCGCGGCCATCAACCCGCTGCGCCCGGAGGCGGCCGCTGCGCTGGCCATCGCCGACAACCGCGTCACCGACCCCAGCGCCGACATTGAGATCCGCCACGGACATGATGACGGCAGATGGTACCCCTTCGCCGCCACCGGTCACGACTGGCAGCTCATCGCCCTTTCTAGCGACGACCCGGCCGGCGCCTACCACAACGCGCTCACCGCCCTGTACGCCCGCACCCGCCCACAATGTTGAAAGCCCACGACCATATCGCCCCACCCACCGTGGGCGGCCTTGCGCAACCTTCGGACATGCGTGGACAGGTGGCTGCTTGAGCGACACCGAGCCCCCCTTCGCTGAGCATGTTCCTCACGATCAACCGAACCACCCGGGCTGACCAGCGCGGGGTGGAGGGCCGCCCGCGGAAGCTAGACGTGGCCGCACACCCCTCAGGTACGAGAAGGCGTTAACAGCCGGCCGAGACCGGCCCGGCCGGGAGATTTCGCCGTTGTCTCCCGGCCGCCCCTCGTCTCGAGTGCACCACTTCGGCGGGCTCGGCGATCTCAAACTTTCAAGCTTGAAAGCCCCCGGTTGCTCCCCTTCTTCTTGGGAGGAGCATCGCCTGGCTTGGGCGATCAACCCGGTTGGCGGCTGGTAGCACGGCCACCCTCGCTAGTGGTCGACCTCATGCAGGTGTCAGCCTCCGGTATCACGGTCCAGCTGAGGCGACAGCGGGGGCCGAGGTCACCTGGCGGACGTCGCCGACGCACGCGGTGACGGCGGCACCGGCGAGCACCAGGGCGGCGCACCCCCACAGCACCGGCCGTACCCCGACCAGCTCAGACAGCGGGCCAATGATCGCGTAGGCGACCGGCACGAGAACGGTACCGAGCGCCGCGGTCGTGGCCAGGATCCGGCTGAGCTGAGCGTCGGGAATGACGGCTTGGAGGTGGGACGTCCAGCTCACCATCTGGAGGGTGCCGGCGGCGCCGGTCGCCCCTGCGGCCCCGGCGATCACCGGCAGGGGTGCCCCGGCGGCCATGCTCACCAGCAGCAACCCCACAGAGATCGCGGCCGCGCAGCCGATGAGGCCGACCCGGGCCGGGCGCAGCAGGAGCGCGCTGAGCGATCCGATCCCAAGGCCAATGCCGGTCGCGGAGTTGATGAGACCTAAGCTGAGCGCCCCGTCCAGATACCGGGTGGCGTAGATAGGCTCCAAGATCGTTATGCCTGCCCAGCAGGCCCCGGTAATCATGCTGAGCATGGTGAGAACCCACAGCCAGCGGCGGGAGACGAATGCCGCCCAGCCGTCGGTCAGGTCCATCCAGAACCGCCGTCGGCCTGAGGCCTGCATGGGCGGTAGCCGTAGCGTGCAAAACACCGCAGCTGAGACGGCGTAGGTGAACGCATCCCAGGCCAGCACCCAGTGAGCCGCGCTGACGGTGATCACGAACCCGGCCAGCGTGGGCCCGACGACGGCGACGATGTTGCTGGCGATCTGAATTAAGGCATTGGCATCGACGAGCATCCGGCGGGCGACGAGGCTCGCCAGCGCGCTCTTCATCGCGGGCTGAAAAAACGCGGTCGTCGCGCCGGTCAGCACCCCCAGCGCGGCCAGCGTGGTCACCGTGGCGGCTTCAGTCGCCACCAACACCGCCGCTACCGTCTGGGTCAGGGCATTGATGATCTGACAGCCGATAATGATGCTCAAGCGAGGAAGCCGATCGGCCAGCCCCCCGGCCACCGGCGTCACCACCAGAAAAGCAAGAAGCTCGACCAGCAAGACGGCACTAAGAGCTGCCGCTCCGCCACCCCCCTCGATCACCGCGAAGGCCAGCCCAAGGGGGGCCACCGTCGTCCCCAGGGTGGAGGCCAGCCGGGCTGCGGCGTAACGGCGGTAAGCGGCGTTGGTCTGCAGCAATTCCGCCGAACTGGCCAAGCGGTGGGTTATCACGCTCTCCTCCGAGACATCGGCGACCGGCTCGTCGTCCTACAGCCGCGGACTCTGTGCCAGGGAAGCGTAGAGCGGCGGGTAGCTCGCGCGTCGCGGCCGCAGCGACGAACACGATCACCGCTGATCTCGCGTGGCGCGGATCAAGCAGCAGGAGGTCGGGTCGTCGTCAGCGTCGCTGTTGATGTGGTCGACGGAGGTGACCGCCAAGCCGTGCTCGGCAAGGAGCCGCCTCCACAGGGTGGGCGTGAGTACCCAGCGATACACCGTGTCGGGTGCTTGGCCGGTGATCTGCAACCGCTGCGGTGACGGCTCGACGGTCTGCGATGGCCCGTGGCCGCGGTAGTTCGTGTGCAGCACGGAGGCGGCCAGCAGGCCGCCCGGCCGCAACGTCGTGAAGACACCCGGCAGCAGCAGGGATGGAGGGGTGAAGCACAGGGCTCCGTGGATACTGATGATCACATCGAACGTGTCGGCCTGCTGGAGGTAGTCGACGGCATCGGCCCGCACCAGCGTCAAGCCCGGGACCGAGCCGTAGAAGGAGACGGCCCGCTGGTATTGGGCGAGCGAGCTTTCGACCCCGGTGACGTGCGCGTGATGGTGGTGGGCCAGGTGGGCGGCGTACCGGCCGGTACCGCAACCCAGCTCCAGCACCCGGCGGCCCGCCAGCGGACCCAGTACCTCCGTTCCGGGCCCTGCGGTGCCGAAAGCCCATCGGATGGTGTCTGGGATCGGAGGAGCGGCCGTTTTCTTGCGGAGGTGGTGGCTGCCGTAGCGGTCCCATGCCTGTGTGTTCGCTGTTTGAGGTCCGGTCATCGTCTCATGTCCTCTTGTGCGGAGGGATTCGCGCGGTCTTGTTGCAAGAGCCATAGGTCGCGGAACAGGCCGGGCCGGGCCGTCAGCTCGCAGAACGTTCCCTCAGCGCTGACGCGCCCGCTTTCCAACACCACGATGCGGTCGGCAACGATCGTGTTGGCGAGGTTGTGGGTGACCAGCACGATCGCCCGATGCTCCGCGAGCTGGCGCAACCCGGTGAAGATCCGGTGTTCGGCGCGCGCGTCCAGGTCGGAGGTGGGCTCGTCCATCACCAGCAGGCCTGCGTCGCGGTGGATCGCCCGGGCGGCCGCGATGCGCTGCCATTGGCCCGATGAGAGAGCCTGGCCTCCCCACCATTCCCGCGCCAAAAGTGTGTTCAGGCCGCTGCGCAGCGTCGCTATCACCGCGTCGGCGCCGCTGGCATCGGCTGCGCGCCGTACGGCGTCATCGGCCTCAGGCTGGGGTTGGCCGAGTTGGATGTTCTCCCGGGCGGTCATGGGCCAGCGGGCGAACTCCTGCGGTACGACCGCACACTGTTTCCATAGGGCGTGCGGATTCAGCTCGCGGGTGCTGATGCCGTCCCAGACGACGTCACCGCTGGCGGGCAGGTTCAGGCCGGACAGCAGTTTCAACAAGGTGGTCTTGCCGGAGCCGTTCTCGCCCACCACGGCGACGATCTCTCCCTGCCGGACGGTGAAGTCCACCTCGAACAAGGTGTCGTGGTCGGCCTCGGGGTAGCGGTAGGTGACGCGGTGCAGGACCACCTGCCGAGGGCGGTCCGGCACAATGTTGCCCCGGTCCAGGCGTTGCCCGGCGGCCTCGGTGATGAAGGACTCCCAGTCGTCCATGTACCGGCCGGTGCGCATGAGATCGGATCCGTATCCGACGATGCCATGTAGTCCGCCGCCGGCTGAGCGCAGGGCGAAGACCAGTGTGCCGGCTGCGGCCGCGCCGATATGGCCGGCGCCGAGCAGGAAGATCACCCCGGCCCACATCAACGCTGAGGCCAGGCCGCTGACGGCGGACCCCACAAAGCTGATCTTGGCGCGTTGCCAGGCGGCTTGGTCGTTGGTGTGGTCCACCCGCGCGCCGCTGGCCCGGTATTTGTCCAGAAGATAGGGGGCCAGGGTGTCGGTGCGGATCTGGTCGGCCTGGTCTTTGTGGGTCAGGTGCCAGCGCAGCATGTTCAGCATGCGGCGATCATGGAATGTTCTCAGCGTCGCCAGGTAGGCGACTCGCTCGCCGGTGACCGAGGCCAGCGCTTGTGGCACCGCGGTCAGCACGAGCAGCGGCAGCAGGATCGGAGCCAGCGTCGCGATGACCGCGGCCGCGGCGATCAGCGTGGCCAGGCTGGAGACCAGGTTCTGGGACTGGCCGATCATGTCCCGGCTGACCTCGACGCCCCGGTCGGCCTTGTCGTAGCGGTCGTTGAAGCCCGGGTGGTCGTAGGCGGCCATCTCGGCGTTGGTGGCCGCGTGGAGCATGCGGTACTCCGCCTCCCGAGAGATCCGCGGCCCCAACCGGTTCGACAGGCCCTGAATCGCGATGCCCAAGACCGCGCGCAGGCCGGCCGCCCCGGCCAGGACCAGCACCGACGGCAGGGCCACGTGCAGGTGCGCGGGATCGTGGGCGGATTGGATCAGCGCGCTGAGCGCCGCGGTGGTGGCGAACAGGCCCAGCGCCTCCATCAGGCCCGAGAGGACTTGGCAGGCCAGCAGGGCGATCGTCGAACGCCGGTCCACGGCCCAGGCTAGAGCGAAGGAGCGGCGTACCAGTTGCGGCAGGCGGCTGCTCAAGCTGCGTCCGGTCAGGTGCTGAGCCAGCTCAGCGCTGTCTCCGCCGCTGTAGGTGAACCTCAGCTGTTCGTCGTGCTGTTGGGGGGTGGTGTCGGTGACGGCTGTCTCATCAGCCATGTCAGCGGCTCCTGCTTCGGGATTGGGAGATGCCTGCCGGTGAAAGTGCGCTGCTCAGGCTGGTGAAGGGCTTCTCATCGGATGGGGGGAGGCATCGGGTAAGGCCGTTGTGTCTTACCCGATGGGGTACGCGGTTCGGCAGAGCGGTTGCGCGGATTCGCGGTGCCGGCTCTGCCGATGTACAGGAACGCATCACCTCTCATACCGTGACAGTCAGCTTTCATGGGTGAGCTTTTTGTGACGACCCTGGTCTCACCGAGATTGACGCCACGCATTCGCCAAGACAAGCCCCACCAGGCCGAAGCGGGTACGCCGCCGGTTGCAGGTGCCGCGATTGGCTCGGTCTGGACGGAGGAATCAGGCCAAGCCAGGATCAGAGCACGCGCATCCTTAGTCCTCGTACATGTCGGTGAACGCCGGATCACGCGAGATGCTCTGCGGGTGGTCGCTCTGGCGACGGTCATCGGCTGGTGAGGGTCTGCTCCATGAGCACCAGGTGGGTGCTCCACCACTTCAGCAAGGCGCAGGCGGAGCCGAACAGATGATCGCAGGAGTTGTTGTGTCGCATGTAGTGCCAGTTCAGCTGCCATAGATCGCCTATCCGTTCCCACCACAAGCGGCGCAACGTGTGCAGGATCTGTTCGTCGGTGATCGCGATGACGCCGCGGTAGGCGGCGGTGAACACCGCCGCCCGCTCTGTATCCACGACACCTGTGTCGGTAGAGGTGAAGATCAGCGTGATCGAGCGGATCAGTTCGTAGGCGTAGGCTCGGCGGCAGCGTCCCATCCGGTCCCAGTCCAGCACCGCCACCACTCGCCCGCCGCGCCACAGCAGGTTCAGCTGGTGGAAGTCACCATGCACGTACCCGGCCGGCTGCAGATCGGCGCTGTCGTCGGGCCGCAGGTGGCTCACGCTCTCCAGCAGCTCACGTCGGGCGTCGAGTTGGGCGAGGGCGAGCCGGTCGAAGTCGTCCAACTGGGGGCGTTCTTCGATCAGCACCTGGTAGCGATCGAAACCGGCCCGGGCGTCGACGGGAGTCGGCACCTGGTGCCGGATCGAGCCGACTCCCTCGGGCAGCGCCCGGGCCAGGCCCGCGTGAATACGGCCCAGCAGTTCGCCGACCTGACGGCACTGTTGGAAGCTCCACCGGGTTCCAGGAACGTGTTCCCCCTCCACCCATGAGACGGCAGTAAACACCTCGCCGTCGACGTGCAGCAGCGTTTGCCCACCAGGCGTGGTCAGTGGTGTGGGAACGGGCAGGCCGGCCGCGGCCAGCGCCGCCGTGACGCGGTGCTGCAGGAGGGTCTGGTTGGCGCTGACGTCCCGGACTTCTTTGACCGCGACGCTGACAGCGCCAGCATCGACGCGCCAGTTGCGGTTCATCAGCCCTTCAGCGATCGGAGTAACACATCTGGGAGCGCCGAGGCCGAAAGCATCACACACCGCAGCCAGTATTCGCAGTTCGGAGGATGTATCGGTCGCCGGCGAAGTCACCATTCTCCCCTTCGATCGATCCCGGCCCGCATGGGGGAACGCATCAGCTCTACCACCCTGAACGGCGTAGACCAATCACACTTCTTCGTGTTCTCAAAGGCCTCCACCACAACGCCGACGCGGCGCCGCGTCTCCGCGATCGTTGCCTGAAAGTCTCCGGCCCCGTCGGCTGGCCAGCAGGTCAGGTGATACGCGGCAGCGCGCCGCCAAGCCCTCCTCTCCACAGTGATGCGGTATTCAACGAAGCCGTGTGCATGCTCGCCTCGGAGGACTTGCCGGACACGGTGACAACGTCGTGGATTCAGGTGACCTCAGCATCACGGCGTGGTAGAGGCGGTCAGCCGGTGGCCACCATCTGGCGGGGATCGCTCGGGAAGTGCTCTTCGTCGAAGAGCACCCACTGAGTGATCGTGGCCTCATAGAGCCGTGTCGGGGTGTGCCTGGCCATGAGTTTCGTTCGGTCCAAGGCACCCGCTGCGGCTGGCCAGCGGGCAACGAACTCTGCGATCTGCTCGTCGATGCCCACGGTGGGGAGTTCGCGGGCCTGCCCGGTGAAGGAGACCCCCCGCACCGTCTGCCCGAGTTCGTCCAGGGGGATCGCGACGATCGCGCCGGAGACACGCGAGTCAGTGCGGATGTTGGCGCTGTGGCTGCGGTCGTGGCGGGAAATCCACCGCAGAACGTCGGGGGCGAAATGAGCGTCGTACCAAACGCTGCATGTCTGCGGGGCTCCGTCACCTGCGAGGGTAGTGATCTGCATGAGCTTCCCGCCCATGACGTACTCCTTCAGTAGGTCGCGGGCGTTCATCGTGATCAGGTCCTTGATGGTGGGAGGGCGGGGATGGAGGCATCGGGCGGTTGAAGGTCGGCGAGGACTTCCCGCCAGGCGCGGCCCGTCTGGCTCCTCGGGTCGAGCAGGGTGGCGAATTCACGGGCGCGGGTCACCACGCTGGCACTGTGGAAGGTGTGCGGATCGGTGACGGCCCCGTGCGCAACCCGGTACGCTTCGTGCGGTTCTCCGGCTTGTGCGAGCGCGGAGGCGTGCTCGAAGCGCACCAGGGCGGGTTCGGTGGTGTCGGTCAAGTCGTAGTGCGCCAGCGCCCTGGCGGCGGCGGCCGCGGCTCCATCAGCGTCTCCGAGATCGACCCGGCCGCGGGCTTCGTAGAAGGAGATTTTCTCCGGCAAGAACGAGAAGATGCCTGGCTGGATGGTCCCGGGGGATGACCGCTCCAGAGCGGTCCGAGAAGCCTCGATCGCCCGCTCGAACGCGACCCGGTCGCCGAGGGCTGCGTATGCCTTGGCGGCGAATCCCCATAGCCAGGCGACCGCCGGACTGGGCGGGGGGCCCTGCTCCAGGCGGGGAAGTACGTGGGCGAGCACTTCACGCGGCTCCCTGTCGTAGGTGGGCAGGTAGGAGGTGCCGGCCAGGGCGATGTCGCCGAGGTAGCGGTCTCCTGCCTCCTGGGCTGCTCGGGCGGCGGCACGGTACCAGCGGCGCGCGAGCCCGAACTGGTTGGAGTTGAACAGGATCTCACCAACGACGGTGGCGAGTTGAGCCACGACTCGGGCTAGGCGCTGCTGCGCGCTGGCCTGCTGTCGTTGCCTGAGAAGATCCTGTACCCCGGACAGGTTCAGCAACGTTTCTTGCAGCAGGCTGGCCGGGGGAACCTTCACTACTTTCTGCCCCAGTCGTAGCGCTTCGTGCTCCAGGTGCAGCAGTCGGCCTTCGCCGACGCTGCCTGAGTCCAGGATCTTTTCAAGCAGGTCCGGGCCAGTCCATACGCTTTCGACCAGTCCAGTGGCCACGGCCCCTGCACTCAGCCGAAAGACATCTCGCCGGTTCGTGTTCGCCTCCTCATTTTCGTGTGGTCTGTCATCGCCCACAGGAATCTTAATCGGATCATATGGGGATAAAAGCTCCTCGGCGCTATATCCCGGAAACATCCTTTCGAGGACACGGCAATGATCGGCGCGAGGCAACGTCTTGACCTGGCACGTCAACCACCGCTTGAACTGCTCCACGCTGGGGGCCGTTCCGATGAAGTCCTTTCCGAGCTGCCGGGCGACCCTGTCGTACTCCCCAGCGAACGCCGCTCGTGATGTGAGGTGCCGCTTCGTTAAGAGCGTCTTGAGGAGGCTCGGCTGATTGGGCACGGATCACACCCACTCTCGTCTGGACCAACAAGCTGACCTTTCGCTTCCCCGATGCTTTGAACCTAGATGGATGGTTCTTTTTGTACCCGTTCCTCGCAGCGTTTCGTTTCGCGCGACCCGCCCACGACACAGGCATGACACACCATGCCCCCTCCGCGACCCTGTTGGAGTGCCCCATTGGCCCCTAACATCAAGTCACAGCTTTCCGCAATTAGTGCGTGTCCTTTTTTAGTCTTCCGCCTCCCCTAAGGCGAGGCTGCGCCGTCGCCGGGTTTTCTCCGGGGGCGACACATTCTCATCTAAAAGACACAACGTCATCGCGTAAGCACACAACGTGATGGATGCGGCCCGCAAAGCACATCAGTCACCGGTAAGGAGCCTTTCGTGAAGACCAGCGCTGTCGTGGTGCCCAGCCAGCTGCAGGCGCACCTGAGCCTGCGTGGGGTACCGGCGGTGGAGTTCCAAGGGCAAGACGAGAACCAGCCGGTCCTGTTCACCAGGCTGCCCGGCCCGCTTGCGCAACTCGACGGACTGGTCAGGCAGAGGCGATTGCTGTTGCTTCGCAATATGGGCCGCTTCCGTCAGGCCGGTGAGCGCACCACCTGCTCCTACGGTGGTCACCTGCTCTGCCGTACCATCGAACCCGCCACCGGGGGCGCTGAGATATGAGGCGCACGGCGAACCTCGTTAAGTGGTGTTTTTCCGCCGTACCCGAATCGGTCCCCCAGGCTCGGGTTCTGGTCGCCACCGTCTTATCCGATTGGGGCATAGCGGGCGAATGCGTCGATGATGCCGGATTGTGCGTCACCGAGCTGGCTGCCAACGCACTCAAACACGGCAACTTCTGCGAGTGCGGGTTTGTGGTGACGATTGCCGTCGGTGACGGCTGCGCCCACATCGCGGTGTACGACCACAGCATCCGCCGCCCGCGGCTGCGCCATCCCGACAGCACCGACCCGTCCGGGCGGGGCCTGATGATCGTGAACGAGTTGGCCGATGCCTGGGGCGTGGACGAGCACGACGACGGCAAGGCCGTGTGGGCGCGATTCAAGTTCCCCGCAGCCATCGGGACTGGCCGAGGCGGTGATCGCCCATGACTGGTCACTGTCGCTGCGTACCCATGTGCTGCTGTGGGGAGAGGAGCGCGGTCGCTGATCCTTCCCTCTCGCGGGCCCCGGCACAGGCATCTCTGGCCATGCCTGGCATACCGCGCGCCCACACCCACTCGGAGGTGCGTGGACGCAGGCCGGCCGGCACTCCCCCACAAGTGCCAGCCGCTCTGCACACCCACTGCGAGGAGAACACCGTCATGCTCAACGCCACCGCACCCGTAAGACCTGATCGCGGCCCTTTGCCCGCCCGGCGCGGAACCGGCCTGTGGAGGGGGCCCTGGCATGACCGGCTCGCCGCCTTCCCGGTATGGCGCCTGCACCTGTACCGGCTCACCCCTCCCAGCCGCGTCACCTTCCAGCGTGCCGCCGACGGTAGCTGGACCTTCAGTCTCACCACCCGCGCTCTGGCTGCCCCCTGTCACCGGTGGCGGGCCCGCACCCGGCGCGCACACCGGACACCTCGGTGACGTCCCGGCGCCCGCTCACCGCGGGAGACACCATCCGCGTCCGCTCCCTTTCCAGCGGCTTGGTCGAGCCAGGTAAGAAGCATTGGCTGATCGGCCGCATCGGGACGGTGAGGGCGGTCTTGGCCGGCGGTCAGCACGCCGAGGTGAGTATCGAGGTGAGTGGCCTGCCTGTGGTGGCCAATCGACGCACCGTCTGGACGCTGGCGGTCTGCGGACTGGAGGTGACTGCGGCGCCTTCGCCCACAGTCCAGCGAAGGCCCCGGCCGGGTGATCGGGTCCTGGTCGATCGGATCTTTCTCAGCCACGGCACCCTGGGCGCGTTGAAGAGGTATCTCGAAGGCCAAAACGGACAGACCGTGGCGATGTGTGATGGTAGCCATGCCCTGGTGGAGCTGGAGGAGACGGTTCCCGCCCCCGGTGGCCGGGCGCGCCGCTTCACCTTTCACCTGGGAGACCTGACCATCACCCCCGCCGCGCCGGAGCCCGCTTTCGAGCTCGGGTACGGTACCGCCCTCACCGGCGACCGGCTACGCCACGCCATCGCGATCCCCGCCGGACTTCGGCCCGGGCCCGTGACCGCCGTCTGCGGCACCTTCGCTGAGGCGGTCTTGATCGGGGAGTGGTCACCGCCGTTCGACGTCGGCCTGATGCGCACCTGCCGGGCCTGCGCCACGGCCCTCGGCCGGCAAGAGCCCCCTCACCTCTGCTGCGTAACCCCGGCGGATCCCCCAGTGGCCGCCCCCGGCTTATCGGTGTCTGGAGCAGGGATCCGCACCATCCCCCTTTTTTCGATTGTCTACCTGGCGGCCTGTTCCGCTATGGATGTCGCTCCCCATGACACCGTCGCTTTGGAGAACTCTCCTGTGGGAGCCGCTGCCGCGCTCGACGCTGGCCTGTATCTCGTTGGAGTCCCCTATTTACCGGGTACGCAACTAGGTGTGAATTGCTATTAAGCCGCGTCACCATGGCTTGGCGAGCGTTGCGGGTGACATTTCCTGCCTGATCTGTAGGGTGCTCAGAGGATTTATGGATGGATATGTCCGATGAGCGCTGTTCGTGGTGTTTTCCATGGTGAGGGCTACTGGGCGCGGCTACCGGTCCGCAACTTTCCGCCGCCGCGGGCACCTTTGGGATCATTTCCGTATAACGTGCTCTTTTGTACAGGTTCCTGTTTTCTGGCGGCGGCGGTGAATGGGGTGTCATGCTGAGGGTTACACGTTTTCGGCTGTTGATCCAGCAGCGGCATCTTTCTTTCGCGACCTTCCTGATTCATTTTGGTCGATCCTCCTTGGAGTTGGCGCGTCTGCATGACGAACCGCGGCTGGCGAATCTAACGATCTCCAGTCGCACGTATGACCGCTGGATGACCGGGGATATCAAAGGTCTCCCAGCACATGATGTTTGCCGTGTTCTTGAGCACATGTTCGATGTCGCAGCGGAGGTGCTGTTCGCCACGGTCCACGCCGACAGCACCCCATTGAGTGGCGCTGTGCCGCTTTCGCAACCAGCTGAGCAGAGCGCTCTGGCCGGGGCTGATCTGTGGGACTCTCCTGGCCGAATTCGAGCCCAGACGAAAGAGCTGTTCCCCGATGAGACAGAGGCGGCTGACGTTCATCTGGCGCAAGCGGCGATCGAACGGGTTGTGCAGCAGTATGAAGTGGTGGGGCCGGAGCGGCTCGGTCCGGAGGTCCGGATTGTGCGCCGGATGCTCCACGGCCTGCTGAGGGGACGGCAGTCCCAGGCCGACAGGCAGCAGGTGTGCCGGCTCGCCGCGCGAGTCTCGGGGCTGCTGGGTTACATGGCTGTCAACACCGGGTCTGAGGCCGCGTTCGCGTATTGCGAGGAGGCCGTGGCCCTTGCCCGGGAGATCAACGACAACTCGACCATCGCCTGGGCTCTGGGGACGACTTCATTGGGCTTGTACTACGCCGAACGGTACGCAGAGGCCGACGCCGCCGCCGCTGCGGGTGTGGGGCTGGCACCTGCGAGTCCACAGGCGATTCGTCTGCTGGTCAACGGACGGGCACGCGCTTTGGCCAGGCTCGGCGACCGCAAAGGTGCGGTGCAGGCGATCGGACAGGCTTTGGAGCTGTCGGATCGGCAGCCCGGCCTGGTGAGCGGTCTGACGTCCTGTATCTCCTTTGAGCCCTACGGCATGGCCCGCACCTTGTCCAACGCGCTGACCGCGTATGTGTCGTTGGCTGACACCGCTCGTGCCGGGGAGTGCGCCGATGCGGTCGACGCTCACGTGATGGCATCCGATTCTGCGTGGAGCAAGGCGCTGGTGCGGCTGGATGTGGCCAGCTCGGTGCTTCAGGGTGCGGCTCCAGATGTTGAGCATGCGATGCAGTTGGGCCACGAGGCGTTGGATGCCGCCGCTGGCAAGCCGATCCAGTCGATTCTCAAACGTGCGCGCGAACTACGTGTGCAGGCCTCACGCTGGGATGATCTGCACCCCGTGCGCGAGTTCGATGAGCGGCTAAGCTCCCTGACGATGAGCCGCTCTTCAGAGTGAGGAGCCAAGCGGTGTGAGGGCGCGTAGGCGCCCGTGGGGCAGGTGGAGGAGCGGTGGGGACGGTACTGCGGCCGGACAAGCGGGCGTTCCCGGTGGAGCCGCCGCCCGATCTGGTGGCACCGCAGGTGATCGCCGCGCACGATTGGTCGGCCTTCCAGGCGCTGCCGCGCATGGCTGATCATTGGGACCGGCCGGGGTGGGAGGGCGGCCGGGCCTTCTATTGGATGCTCACCTTCCCCAAGGAGCTGGAACTGATCGAGGAGGCTCTTGCGTGTCAGGCAGCCATCCCGGCTGAGGGCTTTGATCTGGTGCCCGCTGAGGGGCTGCACATCACCATGTGCAAGGTCGCCGATGTTGCCCAGATGGATCGGGGGAGGCTGCAAGGCCTCGTGGCTGTGGCGGCCGAGCGCGTTCCGGCGGCGTTCGAGGTGCAGGTGGGTCCGTTGACCGGGTCATCAGGCGCGCTGCGCTACAGCGTCGCCCCGTGGGAGCCGCTGGTCGAACTGCACGCGGTGTTGGCGCAGGCGAACGCGCCGGAAGACGGCTCCACCGCGTCGTTTCGCCCTCATCTGGGGATCGCCTACAACGCGCAACCGCGTCCCACGGCGCCGGTGGTGGAGTGGGTGGCCGCGCTGCGCGAGCGTCCACCGGTGCTTGTCACGGTTTCCCGGGTTGAGTTGGTGGAGTTGCGGCGGCAGGACAGCGTGTACCGGTGGGAGGTGATCGCGAGCCTGCCTCTCGCTGAGGCCGGCACCGGGGAGCCGACGCCGGCCTCAGCTGTGCCTGTCAGATGATGCCGAGTTTGTCCAGTGCGTGCAGACAGCCGGTGAACCGGTCGGCATGCATACGCTTGGCGGCTGCTTCGGCGGGGGACTCCTGAGCGGCGCCGTGCTGCCACCAGACCTGGCCCGTGGCGCGGTCGGTGACCAGGAAGCGGTCCTTGACGGCGGGTCCACGCACGATGAGGGAGACGGTGTCGGGCTGGGCGACCGCGGCGTGGACCATGGTGTGGTGCAGGGTGTAGCCGTCACCGGTGTGCTCGGTGCGCACCATCGTGGGATGCAGCCGCGAGACGTCAGTGGTCTCGTCGAAGCCTTCCTCGGTGCCGTAGAGGGTGTGGGTGTAGCTGCCTGACAGCAGCCGGGCGCTGTAGGTCCAGCGGTGGTTGTGCGGCCGGTCGTAGTGCTCAGGGCCGAACAGGTGCAGGCGGACGCGGAACCCGGAGGGGTCGTCGTGCAAGACGAGCTTGTCGAGGATGTCGTAGTGCTCGCACAACTGCTGCAGATGCCGGTCGCCGCTGATCGCCTCGACGGCGGCGCGTAGCGCGGCGGGGTCGGCGGCGAGTTCGGCGAGCAGGCCCGCGGTGCTGGCCTCGACGTGGGCGGTGTCGTTCCAGTCCGCGGCGCGCAGGGCGGGGATGTGGTCGTCGATCACGGTCATGCCGATACTCCTGACGGTGGAAGTAGGTCGCCGGGAAGAGCGGGGTGGCTGCCCGGTGGGGCGCAGTGCGCGGTGCCGGTGCGGCAGGCGTGGTGCAAGGCGGTGAGGATGTCGTGGCCGGCCAGGTAGGAGGCGGCGAATCCGGCGGAGAACGCGGCTCCGGCGCCGTGGGTGTGCGCGATCGGGCCCTTCCCGGCCGGGGCGCGGTGGCGTGCGCCGGGCTGGTGGGCGATGGCGCCTTGGCTTCCGAGGGTGACCAGGATGACGTCGGGCGCTACCCTGCGGGCGAGGTCGTCGGCCACCTCGTCGGCCAGGTGCGCCTGCTGCTCGGGCAGGCTGGTCTGAACGACGGCGAGGTGTCCGTGGGAGGCGGCGCGCTGGATGTCGGGGTGCAGCGGGTCGCCGCCGAGGTTCAGCATCAGCGGGACGCCTGCGTGGGCGGCTGCGCTGATGGCACGGGCGGCGCCGGTTGTGAGTACCTGGTAGCAGTCGATGTAGGCGAGCTTGGCGCGGGTCAGCGCGGTGAGGTCGGCATCAGCCAGGCCGATGTAGGCCTGGGCGAGGTGGGCGAACCAGGTGCGGGTGCCGGCCAGGTCGGTGACCACGGTCAGCTCCGAGGTGGTGGTGCGGGCTCGCGGGGACAGCCGGTGGTGGACTCCGGCGGCATCCAGCTGCGATAGCAGGGCCACTCCGGTGGTGTCGGCGCCGACGTGGTTGGCGCTAAGAGCGGTGCGCAGGCCGAGTTTGCTGGCGGTGATGGCGGTGATCGGCCCGTCGCCGGCCAGGGAGTGGGTGACGCTGTGGACCTCGGTGCCGGTGTCGGCGGCGGGGTAGCGATCCACCGCCAGCAGCCGGGCGCCGGCGAGGTAGCTGAAGCAGGCGAGGTCCACGGCGTCGTCCATGCTCAGGCCCAGCCACGCTCAGAGTAGGTGAGGTCCTTGCGGTAGTGGGCCAGGGCCTCGGCCGCATAAGGGATCATCTGGTCGGGCAGGGCGTCGAGAGGGAACCAGTCCCAGCCGGAGCACTTGTCGGGTTCGCGGTTGTCGACGTTCCCGCTCCACTGGGTGACCTCGAAAAACAGCGCGGTGCGGGCGTCGTTGGTGTAGTGGTGCATCAGGTGGGCGAAGCGGACGTCGGCGGGTTTGACCGACACGCCGATCTCCTCGGCGCTTTCGCGGATCAGTGCCGCGCTGGCGGACTCGCCCGGGTCCAGGTGGCCGGAGGGTAGGTGCCAGGAGCCGTCGGCGTAGCCGGTGTTTTGCCGCTTGCCGAGCAGGATCTCATCTCCCCGGCGCAGGATCAGGTGGACATCGACGCAGGTCTTGTACCGGTCTGTGGACATGTGTGTTCCTTGTCGTTGGGGTTGGTGCGGCCACTTGCCGCAGAGGGGTAACGATGCCGAAGGTGGCGGGCGGCTGTGGGCGGGATCGGTCAGTTGGCCGGGATGGACTTCCACAGCCGGCACACCGAGACGATGTCCTGCTCCTCGGCGCAGGAGGCCGTGCCGTCGACGATCTGCTCGGCGGGGCAGCCCCCCATGCACGAGCCAGGGGCCTTGCAGTTCCCGCAGCCGTGCTGGGTGAGCGCACCAGTGAACAGGTCGAACTCGTTCGGCCCCTTGTTCAGTTCGATCCGGCCGCGGTCGGTGACAGTGGCGAAGTGCAGATCGGTGTCGAACAGGAAGCTGCACACATAGGCGCGCCCGTCGGGGAAGATCGAGATGCGGTCCAGGGTCCGGCCGATGCAGCCGCGGTAGCCCTCGGCCTGGTAGCGGCCCATCTGCTCACGGCGGGCGAAGGTGGGCTGGTACCACACCCGGGTGCGGCGATCGGCGGCGGCCGCGGGTAGCGCGTCGCAAAACTCCAGCCACTCGTGGGGACGCATGGCCCAGTCCTGGTTGCCGTGGCCTCTGCCGATCACGGAGAAGACGTGGAACTTGACCAGGGACACGCCCAAGTCGTCGGCGATGCCCAGCAGGTTCAGGCAGTCGTTTTGGTTGGCCTTGTTGACGGTGCAGATGATGCGGGTGTCGAAACCTCGCCGGGCCAGTTCCCCGACGGTTTGCAAGGTGGTGGCGAAGGTCCCCTCGCCGCGGACGGCGTCGTGGGTGTCCGGGGAGCCACCGTCCAGGCTGATCTGCACGTAGGCGAAGTCGCCGGGCTCCATGCGCGCGAACTTGCGGGCGGCGGGCTTCAGCCCGTTGCTGGTGGTGATCACGTGTTCGTAGCCGAGCTCATTGGCCAGGCGGATGGTGTCTTCGTAGCGGGGGTGCAGGGTCGGCTCCCCGCCCAGGACGGTCAGCTTCGAGCCGCCCATCTGCCGCCATGCCACCAGGTTGTCGCTGATCTGCTCGAACGGCATCTTCAGGGCCCGCTCCAGCCGGTCGCCCATGTAGCACGAGCCGCACCGCAACTGGCAGGCCTCGGTGATGTACAGGTACACGTTACGGAACCGGCCGTAGGGCACCTTGTCGATGCGCTGGGCGTGCGCGATGTCGGTGTGGGCCGCAGCGGGCATGCGGGCGTGTCCGTAGACGTCGGCGTGCGGGCGTCTCACGTCGGGCATGGGCAGGTCGACGGCGCTCATGGAATCGGTGCTCCCGGGTCGAGGTGCAGGGGCGGATGGATGCCGAGGGCGGCTTCGGCCGCCGAAAGGACGGCTGAGGGGGCGCACTGGGTGCTCAGGGTGTGCCAGGGCACGTGGTGTACCTGCAGCGCGCGCCGGATCTGGGGGCGGTGCTGGTGGAACCGGTCGGCGCGGGCGGCCAGCGCGGACGGGGTGTCGCCGTGCCGTGGTCGCAGCGGCCCCGCGCACTGCGCGCACTCCCCGTCTGGGGCCGCTGGGGCGGGCCGGTGGGGGTCGGTGCCGGTGTCGGATTCGCATCTGGGGCAGACCCGGCGGGTGCGGGCCCGCTGCCAGGCGGTGTCCTGGTCGAGGTGCAGGTCCAAGACGACCAGCATCCCGTCGCAGCGGCGCAGCAGCTTCGCCAGGTGGGCGGCCTGCACGGCGTTACCGGGGTAGCCCTCTAACAGCACCGGAGCGCCCGCTAAGGGGTGGTAGGCGCCCCGAAGGGCGTCGCCGACCAGGCGCAGGGCCAG
This sequence comes from Streptosporangium sp. CA-115845, assembly GCF_050943795.1. NCBI lineage: Bacteria > Bacillati > Actinomycetota > Actinomycetes > Streptosporangiales > Streptosporangiaceae > Streptosporangium > Streptosporangium sp. CA-115845. Next base: position 143,297 of record NZ_CP191987.1, read on the forward strand.
CCGGTCGGGCAGCCACCCCAGGGCATCGGCGCGCGCGTGCATCGCCGCGGCGAGCGCGGGCTCGTCTGCGGCGCGCCGGTGGGCGTACTCGCGCAGCCGGAAGATCCGCCCGCCGTGGCGGGTGGCCAGCGCACTGGTCAGGGTGGATTTGCCGCTCGCCGGCGGTCCCAGCACCGAAACGGCCACCGGCCGGTGTAAGGCGTTCATGCCGTCACCTGATCCAGGAGACGGTCGCCGTGTTCGATGAACGCCGCACGCAGCTGGGCGTAGGCGGCTTCGGCGAAGGCGAGCTCTTCCGGTGTCAGCGGGTCGCCCAGCGCGGTGTAGTTGGCGCTGACCTGTTCGGGGTGGGTGAATCCCGCCAGGACCGCGCTGTGCTCAGCCCGTTGCAGGCAGTACCACAACGCGACCCGGGCCAGGTCGTGGTGCCCGGTGCCGAAGCGATGGCGTAGCGGGGTCAGTCCGTCGTCGACGACAGCCAGCCCCGCGGGGGTGAACCACCGCTTGCCACGTCGGTGATCACCGATGCCGAAGGCGGGCGGGTGCGCCGGGTCGTACTTGCCGGTGAGCAGACCGCCGGCGAGCGGCTCGGCCAGCAGCAGCCCCACCCCCTGTCGCGCGGTCCAGGTGAACAGGTCCTCATCGTCAATGCGTAACTCGGGGGTGAGCGGGTTGAAACGCACCCACAGCACATCGGGCCGCAACAGGTGGAAGATCCAGCGGAAGCGGGCCAGCCGGGCCGGGTGGTCACCGCTACGGTCGCCGCTCATTGGATGGGGTCCGCGCATGCCGATGGCCTTGACCAAGCCCATCTGGCGCAGTGCCCGCATCTGGTCGATGGCCTCGGGCAGGAACTGGTCGTCTTGGCCGAAGTCCAGGTGGTGCAGGAAGTACAGATCGAGATCCTCCACCCCGAGGTTCTGCAGGCTCTGGCTGAGCTGGTGCTGAAGTTGCGGGGCGGCGTAGGGGTGAGCAGCGGTGCCGCGCACGTAGCCGACCTTGCTGCTCAACTGGATCTGCTCACGCGGGTATCGACGCAAGAGCCGTCCCAGCAGCCGCTCGGAGTGCCCGTGCCCGTACACATCGGCAGTGTCAAACAAGGTGGCGCCGCATTCCACCGCTGCGACAAGCCCGTCAAGGGAACGGGCGTCGTTGGCGGTGGACCAGCCCATCGGCGTCTCCAGGTTGGAGAACGGGCCGCCGATGCCCCAGCAGCCCACTCCCAGGGGATGCGCCGCGACAGTGCCGGACAACCAGCGCGGTCTCAGGTTCGCCATGCTCACCGTGTACCGCCAGGGCGATGGAACTCCACGACCACCTCGGGCTCACCGCTGCGAGCCGGGCAGGCCGACCGCCCGGCGGGGCCTGGCACCGACGCCAGGCCCCACCCCCGGTTCTTCCGCTCCCCCGGGTTGTCCTGCCGCACATGTGCGGCTCGTCGATCAGCGCCGCGGCGGTAGGTCGACATCACGACACGCTCGAGGTGGGTGTCAATGATCAAGCGAGCCAGGCGGGATCGCTGTGCCGGCGTGACCACCTGCTCATCGGCTCGGCCGATGCCAGCGCGTCTGGCCCACAAGGTCCCGACGCAAGATGCCGCCTGTCGTGAGGTGTCACCTCGACGGCGTTGATGAGTGACGAGCACCTCAGTCTCCCCTCAGGGTGGTGGCACATGCCGGCGAAACAGCCGCCCCTTGGCCCGAAACCGGGTTGCTTCAACGGTGAGGTGTCACGGACGGCACCGATACGACACCGAGCCGCCATCTGACCGCCACGGGCCACAAGGAGGACGGAGTGGGCCGTGGCGGTCAGATGGCGGTCCGGTGTCGTATCGGTGCCATGGCCCAGCCGTCAGGGTGAACGCACCGACTCCACGATGGCGTGGGCGTGTCTCCGAGCCGCTGCCACCGAGTCCGGCACCAGCACGCAGGCCACGACGCAGGGAGCTCTGGCATGGCCTCATCCATCGTTGTGATGGTCAGTGACAGCCCGTCGGCCGGAGTCGACGACGCACAAACCCGGGCGCCGTCGCAACCGGTCTTCACTCAGGGACGCGCCATCGGCGCCGGACGCGCGACGCCGCCGATAGCCGGCCCGCCCCCGCCACCAGCTCTGCCGGCCATCCGACCGCCTGGCGACTGCGGCGCCGGTGAGCGCTGATGATCGCTCACAACCCCGTCGCGTCGGTAAAGGTGAAAGGCCAGAGCCAGGATCTGCCGATGGTGCTGAACGCGGTGATCGAGTCCATCGCCAAGGTTGTCGACATGGCAGAGCCGGTCGGTGACGGCCACGACCTACAGCTGGCCGTGGGTGATGAAGGGCGTCTGCGGCTGGTCGCGGGCCCCCCTATCGATCCCAAAGCCGAAGCGGCCGACACGCTCACCGTGACGTTGATCATCGAGAAGGCGGCGGGGCTGTCGCCGGAACAGACGGCCGCGATCCTGCGCGCCGCCCAGCGGGTGCCGTTCACCGGCAGCGAGCTGCAGACGCTGCGCAGCCAGATGCCGCTGACCACAGGCCTGCCGATGCTCCTGCCCCCCGACTGCCTGTCAACGATCGCCCCCGTTTTGACCGTGCATCACATGACCGATTTCCTCATGCTGGTCGAGGCGGTACAGGCCATGGGCGTGCCGCCACAGGCGATCACGGTCATCGACAAGGGCTACCGCTACCCCCTCACCCACCGGGTGGACGCCCACCTGAGTGCGGAAGGAATCACGGTCTGGCCGTGGGAGCGGACCGCGGACGCGCTCGGAGATCACGCCCAGCGTGCCAGCGCACTCGGCCGCCGCGGCCTGCTGATCGACGACGGCGGATACACCCTGCCGGTGCTACTGGCCGACCGCCCCGAACTCATCTCCCAGTTCGTGGGCCTGGTCGAGCAGACGATCTCCGGCATCACCAAGCTGGAGCCCTGGGCCGACCACCTGCCAGTGCCGATCTTTTCGGTGGCCGAGTCAGCGGTCAAGGCCACCATCGAGTCCTACGGCATCGCCGACGCGGCGGTCCGCAATGTCCTGGCTCTGCTGCCCGAGGAGAAGTTCGAAGGCCAAAGCGCTTTGGTGATCGGCTTTGGACGGATCGGCGAACAGATCGCCCACGTGCTGCGCACGCGGCGAATGCGCGTCGCCGTGCACGATCAGCGGATGGTTCGGCTGCTCGCAGCTCACGAGCACGGCTTTTTCACCAGTCGCTTCCTTTCCCAGCTGCTGCGCGAGCACCGGCCACTGCTCATCATCGGAGCGACCGGGCGCACCAGCCTGCGCGGCGAGCACACGGCCGCGATCATCCGGGACTGCTACCTGGTGTCGACGACGTCCAGAGACCGGGAGTTCGCCGTCGAGGAACTGCGCCGGCAGTCCTCGCATGTGGCCGACCTCGGCGTGCTCGGCACCCAGTTGAGCCTGCCCTCAGGGGTGCAGGTCACGGTGGTCGGTGACGGCTATCCGATCAACTTCCACCACTCCCAGTCCCTGCCGAACAAGTACTCCGACCTCATCTTGGCCAGTTTGCTGGTAGGTGCGGCCACGCTTGCCGCGCCTGAGCACGGTTTCGCGCGGGGGCACAACGTGGCGGCCAGCGACCAGGTGCTCGAATCGTGCGGTCTGCTGGAGCGCTACTACGCCAGGTTCGGACCGGAGGCCACCTGATGATCACCTCCACCGGAGAACGGTACTTTTCCGCCACCGAACTGGGTGATTCCTTCGGCCCAGGCGTGGTCAGTAATGACGAACGGCAGAGCAGGCTTTACTACGAGCAACGCGATCCGGTCATCGCGCTACGCGCCGCCCTTGCGGTAGCCCGGCGTTCCTGGGTGCACGCGGTCGCCGTCATCTGTGAACAGGCCAGCCCGGTGCAGGCGAGCCTGGCGGTCACGTTCGCCGAGCATCTGCACCAAGTGCGGCGTGCTCGCGGTCTGCACGGGGCGTGCGTGACCAGCGCCCGCCGCCCGGACCTGCCCTCAAGCGCGATGTGCCGCATCCCGCACCTGGCAACCATCGAACACAGCGGCACACCCCGACACGACGTAGTGGTGTGGGAGGTGATGAGCCGCGAGCGGCTCGGCGCCTGGCTCGGCCACACCACAGTCGATCTGAACGAACTCGAACAACAACTGCCCTACCTGGTCGCGCTGCGCCGAAATGCCCGCCAGGGCCGCCTGCCCGACACCGCCGCGGCGCGTGAGCTGCGCGCACTGCTTGACAGGCGGTATCTGTCGATCCTGATGGTGCTGCAGCACCCAGACCTCTTCTCCAGACTGCTCTCACCGAAAGGCGCTCGTGGACAACTCGTGGACCTCAACCCCCAGTGACCTTTCGGCCCAGTACCTTCGCCACACCGGCACGTTACGGGGCGCCCTGCGCCACGCTCTGGTCGCCCGAGCGCTTCACACGCATCTACCCGCCGGGCCCCAGCGGGTGCTGGATGTCGGCGGCGGGGACGGCCATCAAGCCATCCAGCTCGCCCGCGCCGGACACACGGTGACCTTGCTGGACCCCGACCCCGCGATGCTCAAGCGAGCCCAGACCAACCTGGCCGCCGAACCCGGCGACGTCCGTCAGCGGGTCACCGTGGTGCTAGGGTCCGGCGAACACGCCGGTGAACTGGTCGGCGACGGCTTCGACGTTGCCTGCTGTCACGGCGTGCTGATGTATGTCGCCGCCCCGCACACCCTGCTGAGCGCGATGGTGGCGGCCGTACGGCCCGGTGGCCTGATCTCGGTGCTCACCAAGAACGGCGACGCTCTGGCGATGCGCCCGGGCCTGGAGGCGCGATGGGCGGACGCGCTGCAGATCATGAACGCGGGCACTGAGGTGGGCAACCTCGGAGTGACCAGCCGCGGCCACACCCTGCGCCAACTCCAGACCCTGATGACTGACGCCGGCGCGGTCATCGCGAGGTGGTACGGGGTGCGCATCTTCACCGACCACCTCGGTGATGCCCCGATCGGCCCGGACTTCGACCTCATCGTGCAGGCCGAGTGGCAAGCGGGATCTCTCGAGCCCTACCGGCGCGTCGCGCGATTGCTTCACCTCATCGCCCATACCCCACTTCAGGAGGGACGATGAACCCACACCTTTGGCAGCTCACCCTCACCGGCGCACTGCACACCGCGCGACAGCACTGTGACCAACGATGCTTTTGCTATCACGCCACCTGGCGGCTGCTTCGGATGGCAGGGCTGAAAGGCACCCCCCGTTGGCACACCGGGTTCTACCGGCGCATCCTGGCCGAACGCCACCCATGGCAGCCCCGGCGCGCCCTGGTATGCGGAGCCTCCGACGAAATCATGGCCCAGACCCTGACCCAGCTGACCCCGCACCTGTCTCTCACCGTGGTCGACCGCTGTCGCGCCCCGCTGACCCTGGTGAACGCCTGGGCGCACCAAGCGGGCATCGACATCACCACCACGACCGCCACCGCACCGCACCTGGCGGGCCTCGACGGGCCCTTCGACGTGATCGTCACCGATGGGCTGCTGTCGCTGCTGCCCGAACCCGCCGACAGGCACGCACTGCTGCGCCGCCTGGCCTCCTTACTCTCCAGCGACGGCCTGGTGCTCTACAGCACCCGCATCGCCGGCCCCGCCGGGCGCCTGGAATACGACACGCTCGGCCGGATCATCCAAGCTACCGCGGCCGCCACCTGGCCCGGCTCTGCGCCGCAGCGGGCCCGGCTCGCCCACCAAAACTGGCGCCGCCCGTCGCGCCCCAGCCCGTTCACCACACCGCAGCAGCTCAGCGCCACCTTCGCCACCTCCTTCGCGCAGGTGCAGTTGTTCTCCCACCCTGCCGCGCCGACCTGGCCCTTGCGGCTTCACCCAGCCTTTCTGACCCGCCGGGGCAGCACATGCGTCGGCGTGGCCGCCGCCAGTCCCCGGGAGCGCCCATGACCGTGACGATCACCGTGGCCCCCTACCAACCCGGAACACCGCTGGATAGGGAACTCGCCCATCTGGGCTATGCCGCCATGGTCGGCTGGGCCGACCAGCGGCCGGTCACCGACGCTCTGGTCCGCTCCCGGCTGCGCCCACCCGCGAACGGAGCGGCCACGACGGTGTTCCTGGCCCGCTCCGCTGGCGGAGCCCTGAGCGGGGCAGCCGCACTACGCCAGCCCACCGCGCCGGGCGGGCCCGCTCGGGTGTGGGGACCGATCGTGGACCCCAGCTGCCAACGGCGTGGGCTGGGCACCGCACTTCTGGCCCAGGTCCTCGACACGGTGACCGATCCCACGATGGTTGTGTACAGTGCGGAAATCCCAGCACGCCGCCGCCACGGATGGGACCTCTTCCATCGCGCCGGCTGGCACCTCCATGCCACCGCGGCACTGCTCAAAGGGCCGATCACCGCCCTACCCGGGGCAGCGGACCCACCCCAGCCGCACGCCGGCCCGCAGATCCACGCAGTGACACCAGCACACGCCGACGCCTTAGCTCGGCTCTACCACGCCGTGCACCCCGCCCAGGGGGTTACGGTCGCCGCCGACACCGACCGTCGCTGGCGCGCCGATGACCGATTCATCAATGAAGGCCTGCTCGGAGTGACCGGACGCGATGGCGAGCTTGAAGCAGCTGTACTGCTCTACCCACTCGCCCACACCGAACCAGGTGAACCTACCGAGGCGCTCCTGGCCGATGTGCTGATCCACCCCGCCGCCGACCGCCCGGCCCTGGCCGGTCCAATGATCTCGGCCGCTCTGGCCGCCGGGGCACGGCACGGCGCCCACGTGGCCCGCGCCATCGTCCCCGCCACCGCATCCAAGCTACTGGCCGACCTCCAGGCGGCAGGGCTACGCACGGTAGAGGAGATCTACTACTACCAGGCACCTCCGCTTCGGACCGCCCACGATGCGATTTCCTCGCCCGAGCGGCGCCCGTGAGGAAACCCTCATCAACGCCCGACCGGCTTGGCTACGCCATCTACGACCTCGTGCGCGAGAAATTCCGGTGGACCCACCCCGCATGCAGTCCACCCGGCGAAGCTCCGCTCACCAGCGCGGCGAAGCCCGACACTGTCGCTGAACGGGTCGCTGAGCACTACCGGCCCCAGCGCGCTTACCCGCTTAGCGACCTGCCACTGCTGGCCGACGCCCCGGCCGAGGATGTCGCTCCCCTCTGACGCCGACGCGAGCAGGCCTACGAGCACACCCCTACACCGGAAAGGTAGCGGCATGGGCTTTCCCGCCTATGGCACACCAGCAAGCAAGGCCCTGCGGGACATCCTCGACGCTGGACACGCTCTCCAGCGGCTCCGAGAGCGCTTGCACCCCCACCGGATCTACGCATCCATCAGCTATGAGAACGGGCCACGCCTACACGTCGCCAACGACGTCACCGTGTGCGTCGTCCCCGGCGACGACGGGCTGCGCTACTCCTGGCAGGCCCCGCAGCGGGAGCCCTCGTCCCCGGAAGCCATCGCTGAGCAATCCGCGCCGCTGGACGACCTGGACGAGGCAGCCCGCCTGATCGCCGCCTTCTGCTACGCCCCGCCCCGCAAGACGCCAGCGCACTAAGGCCGACGCAGCGCCCCCATGGGGCGTGGCGCGGGCCCGCTCGGGCGCACTTCGCTCCGCACCATGCAGCGCGAACCCCTCACCCCCACCGCAAGGGAGATCTCCATGGCCGCTGCCGCAGCACAGCTCACCGCCAGAGAGCTGGCCAACCCGCGCAGCCTCATCCCCGACCAGCTGTTCGGGTTCCTCGCCGATCGCATCGCCCGCGAAGAGCACATCTCGCAAGACCAGGCACAAGAGGTCATCGAGCAGGCGCTGGCCTTCCTGGTCGCCTGTGGCCTCAATCCGGACGTGCGTCTGTTCCCCTCGCCCGCGGTGGAGATCGCCTGGGAGAAGTTCTTGACGTACACCCGGGCCTACGGGGAGTTCTGCCAGCAAGTCGCCGGCCGCTTCATCCACCACTGGCCGATCGACGTCCCCAAGCACGCACCACCGGACTCGAAGGCCGCCCTCCAAACCAGCGTCGAGGCGATGCGGGCCGCGGGCCTGCCCGTCGTGGATGAGCTGTGGACCTCGTTGTGGACCTCAAAGATCGAAGGCGGCCAGTGGCAGCGGGGCCGCACCGAGTTGCAGGAGAGCCGATCGTGAGCAGGCCACAGTGGGAGGACCTGCCCGCCACGGTGCGCGCAGCCGTTGAGGCTCAGACCGGCCGGGTCCTCAAGGCCGAACCGGCGGCCAAGGCTCTCGTAGCGGGCATCATCACCCGGCTGCACATTGAGGACGGCGGCTCTCTCCTTCTGAGGGCGATTCCCGCCGACAGTCCCGCCGCGCCTCGATACGCGCGCGAGCGAGGGGTGGGCACCGTCTTGCCGCCGGACCTGCCCGCCCCGCGGCTGCGCTGGAGCCGCGGCCTGGAGGGGTGGACGCTGCTTCTGTTTGACTACATCGACGGCCGGCCTGCGGACCTGACGCCCGGCTCGCCGGACATCCCCCTGGTGACAGATACCGTGAGCTTGCTCAACGAGGTGCTCACGCCGTGTCCGGCCCGCGCGCGGGTCCCCGACGTCGCCGACAACCTCGTCTTGCTCCAGGACCGCGCCGAGCACCTGATCGGCAGTCGTGACTTGGGCCTGCCGTATCAGGTCTTGTTCGAAGAAGCCCTCCGCGGATTTCGGCCTGAGGACCTGGCCGGGGACACGCTGCTGCACTACGACCTGACCCCGCACAAACTTCTGATCTGTGACGGTCAGGCGTACGCCACCAACTGGGCCCTGGCAGCCAAGGGTGCCGCGTGGATAGAGCCGTTCGCCCTCGTCCCTCGCCTCATCATGACCGGCCATCCCCCGTCGCAGGCCGAGGCGCTCATGGCCGCGGTACCCTCCTGGCGGACCGCGCCGAAGGAGGCGGTGGCCGCTTTGGCCGCGCTGTGGACTTTGTCGCGCCTTTTCAAAGTGCGAACCGGGCCGCCGAAAAGGCTCACGGGGCGCGCTCGAAAGGCTTACATGGCCCATGCGGCTGAGGCGGCCGAAGCGGGCCGGTCCTGGCTGGTCTACTGCACCATGTGATCCCCGCCATCCGGACCACTGAAGAAGTCTCTTGATCGATCGACCAGACCTTCGTGTCGGCACACGCCAAACCCATCCGAGCCCACAGCGCGGCGGGCCGGCGCGGCGGCCCCTCATGGGTGCCGCCGCGCCGGCCCGGTCGTGCGTATCACCCGCTCAGTCGTCGCAGACCCAGCCGTATGGACACCAAGAAATGGTCGCTCGCGCTCCGGCCCAGCTCATTGGCCCAAACCTGGTAGGAGCCGGGGACGATGGCAGGGGCGAGCAGTGGGCTGAGCAGGATGTGGTCGATGCGGGCACCCTGCCCGGAGTCAACGTCGGGGCTGACCGTGACCGTCGTATCCCCGGCTACGCAGCCGACGTTGACGAAACCTGCCTCGGCGAGCACGGTCAGCGCCCGCCGATCCGACACCAGCCGCCCGTCAGGCCGCAGTCCTGGCGGCAATGTCTTGTGAAGGCGTTTGTGGAGCGGAAGCTGCTCCCAGTCGGGCTCGAACTCCGGCTGATGGTCTGGGCAGTCGGGGAACAGCGAGTTGAAATCACCGCCGATGACGGCCGCCACGCCCCGAGCGGCGAACTTGGTGAGCTTTTGGGCCTCGTCCAGGCGGATGTCGCCGTTCCAGCTCGCCCACTGCACCGACCTCAGCGCCAGCACCGGCTGCAGGCCCGCCACCTGAAAGTACAGCCAGCCGACCTGATCATGGAAGACGTCCGGCAGGTCAGGGGTGTAATGACGGACAGGACGGAACCGAGGCCAGCGGACGAAGACCATCTCATGAAGCTGACCGCGGACACTGCGGGTGATGAAGCTGCGCAACCCGAAGTCACGCAGCAGTTCCTCGGCGCGAAACCGTAGCTCCTGCCCCCGAGTGGTGAACCCCCTCCCCTCCTGAAACAGCAGAACGTCGACTTCCCCGGAGATCTGGTTCACAAGCTGGGGAAGAAGCTCCAGTCCTCGATGGTCGTGGTGAGTTGTGTCCCATCCACCGTCCTGTAAATTCAGCGCGGCGATCACCAACTCGTCGTTTGAAGCCACTTACGCTCCTGGTATCAGGTGATGAGGGATGGGCACAGGAGGTTCCTGGCCCGCCCTTCGCTGATGTCGGCCACCGAAATCGGCAGGTCCTTCCCGCCGCGGGGCTCGTTTCAACGTCCGGTCTCCTTTCGCGGGGGGCGATCTCGCAGCAAGGCGGGCAGGTCGCTCAGGTGGGAGAGCACCACTACCCCGCTCGGCAGGAGCGTCTTGTCCTCAGCGCTCAGCGCGCCCTGGCCGATCAGGGCCGCCCGCATTCCGAAGTCGAGCGGACCCAGGACATCCTTCAGCAGGTTGTTCCCGACGGACATGATCACTTCGCGGGGGCATCGGGCGGCGGCTGTCACCTTCGCGTAGAACGACGGCTCAGGTTTGGCACACCCCAGAAGGTCGGACTCCAGCACCTCGGCGAACAGATGCAACACCCCCGCCGCCTCCAACGCCGGCCCTCTGCGTTGTCCCGTTTTTGTGTTGGAAGTCAGCAGAAGCCGGATATCCATCGCGTGCAGCTGCCTCAGTGTTTTGGCCGCTCGGGGACATACAGGGCGCATAGCGAGGCGCGGGTCGAGCGGTGTGAGCGGGTCGGTGAGCGTCCCCCCATAGTCGACTGCCAGGCACACCGGTTTCCTGATCTGACCTGGCCAGGCCGCTGATCTTGCCGCATCCGGCTCGGAAGCGGCATCATCTGCGCCATGCTCGGCTACCTGTGGCGTGGGGCGGGGTGCGGTCATGACCTCTTCTTGTTCTTGTCACTGGATGATTTGGCGCCACGGCCGGCTAGCCAGCCTGGGTCTAGAGCTGTTAACGCGCCAAAACGCCCGGGGGTGAGTTTTCCTTCCCGGGCGTTTTGGCGCTGCCTGTTCAGCCAGGGACGGAAATCGAGACCTTCTGGGACCGGATGCCCCGTTTTACGGGGCAAGTGGCCATGCTTTTCCACGTAAGCACGGGCGGCTTGGAAGTAGGTGTTCCAGCGGGCTTTGGTGCTGCGGGCAGTCACCCAGTTGGGATCCAGCTTGTCGAGGACAGCGCGGTCTTGCGGAGCGAGACGGTCAGGGAATTTACGACGTGTAGCGAGCCATTGTCCCAGTGCGAAACCTTCGGGGGTCTCCCACATGGTGGGTACGTCCAGGTTGCCGTGCTCGGCAGCGTATGCGGTGGCGGCCGCCAGCCCGCGTCGTAATTCCTCTTCTATGATTGACCAGACCATCCCGATCTCGTCCAGGAGTTTCCGTTGTTCGGCGGTGAGTGGCCTGTTTGATTTGGTGCCGCCACGGTCACGCTGATGATCCAGCCATGCAAGCAGGTTCGTGCCCGTAGCGGTTCGATATTCGGGGTCGGGGCGCAAGTGTTTGTGCGTGGCGGCGAATTCACGCGCCTCCTGGTAGGTCCGCCCCCATAAGGAAACGGTCTTGTGCCAGGCAGGGTCGACGGCTTCTAACGCCAGGCGGCGTTCTTCGGAAAGCGTGCCATTTCTCAGGCAAACTTGCTGGGTTTTTAGCCACGAGGAGAGCGGTACCCCGTCTATTGTCAGGCCTGCGGGAATCAGGCTCAGGCTGCCGTGCTTTTCAGCGTAGGTGCGAGCCACGCTCAGGGCGTGCTGCCATTTTTCCTCCCGCCGGGTCCAGACCATGCCGATCTTTGTCAGCAGATCGATCTGCTCGGCGCTGAGCACGCCGGCGTTGTGGTCAGCGGCTTGCTTTTTCACCCATTTCCCCAGCCGCAGGCCTCCGGCGGTCTGGAAGTTCTCGTGGATGAGTAAATCTTTATGCTCTGCGAAGTAGGCGCGGGCGGCACCGTAGTACTCACTCCACGTGGAGGTGGCCGCCTGGACCGCGCGGACCTGGATGGCCGCGGCGAACCCCTCAGGTACCGGCGCGCCTGTCACCGACAGCCAGGTGGGGCGCATCGGTGACGGCTCGACGTCGGCTGCAGCGGCGGCGTCCTGGTTGCGGGCACCCATCTGGACCCGCATCTTGTCGAGATGGTTGGCGAGGCGATCATCGTGTGCGCGCAGCGCCCGGACCACCTGCCAGACCTGCGCGTACCGCGAGCTCTCCAGAGCCGTTTCGGGGCTTTCTCCGGGCTCCAGGAAAACCGGTACCACGATACGGGCGATCTTGCCGGGACGCTCTCCGATTCGCAGCGCCCGCCCCACGGCCTGCACCGTGTCGATCACGCTGTTGCGGACAGCGGCCAGCACGATGGCATCCACCGCGGGGGCGTCCACCCCCTCGGTGAGAACGCGGGCGTTGGACACCACACACAAGTGCCCGCCACTCTTGCTCTCAGTGTGGGGAGAGTGCGGGGAATCGTCGCCGAGCCGCTCCAGTGCCGCGCGGCGCTCGGCGATGTCCTGGCCGCCGTAGACGTAGTGGCCCGATACCGAGGCCGGGCGATGCGCGGGCTCCATGAGCTGCCACGCCTGGGGAAGCGTCGCCGCCCAGTGGCGGGCGTCGGCCACCCGGTTGTGGAAGCTAATCGCCCGGCGGATGCCGTACTCCCGCGCGGCACGCAGGACCGCGATTTGCATCGCCAACGTCCGGGGGTCCATGAGGGCGGTGTCCAGCCGCAGGTGACGCTCCTGCTCCTCGGTCAGCCGATGGATCTCCTCGTCGGTGACCAGCGGGACGACGATCTCGTAGTCGGCCAGCAGGCCGCGCTCGATCGCTGTCGAGGTCGGCAGGCGAAAGACCACGGGCCCGTAGATGCCCTGATCGTCCATCGACACCAGCTCATCACGCCCCCCGTCACCGAGCAGGATCTTGCGGGTCGCGGTCATGTACAGCCGGCGCCGGGCCGGGACCATGGCGTCGTCGTGGAAGGCCGCCCATGCCCGGCCCGCCCGGCCGGCCGTGCGGTGCGCCTCATCGGCTATCGCCAAATCCCACCTTTTGAGGCCATAGCGGGCGTGGGCCGCGGCCAGCACCGGCAGGCTCTGATAGGTGGCCAGAACCGTCAGCCGGCCTGGGCCCGCCGTCGCCGCCGCCAGGGACGCCGGGTCGGTGGTCACCTGTGCGCCCTCGACATCCAGCGTGTTGCCGCGCGACAGCACCCGGGCATCGGAGCACACCGCGACCACCCGGCCCAGTGCCACCCCGCCGTGCCGGTCGAAGGTGCGCACCATCTGCCCGACCAACTCCAGGGTCGGCACCATGATCAGTACTCGTCCCGCCGGAGCCAGGCGTCCCGCCGCCTGGGCCGCGATCCGGGTCTTGCCGGTGCCGCACGCCGATTCCACCGTCGCCCGGCCGCCTCGCCGAAGCGTTCGTTCGATCGCGGCCACGGCAACCGGCTGGTGTGACCACAGCTGCGCGCTGTCGAGAGTCTGTGTCACCGCAGGGGCCGCCTTGGTGACGTCCCCAGCTTCTGACCTGTCGTGGTGTTCACGAAATCCTTTCGACTCTTTCAAGATCATTAAAGTGCTGTGCGCCACGCGAAGGTATTGCTGATCTGGGGGTCCGCCCCGCGAGCGGTTCCCCGGTTGCGCACCACCGCTCGCAGGGGGAAGGGAGGTGCGCCGGCAGGAGACGGGGACTCCTGCCGCCGCACCGGCTCATGAGGGTCTCGGCGCCGCCGGGTCCGCGAGCGTCGCGATGACCAGGTTCAGGCCCGCGACGGACTTGATCCGCTGCGGCCGACCGCATGCTCTTGCGGGGCCAGGGCCAGGGCCGGGGCCTGCGCCGTGTGGCGATCCAGCACCGCCGGAGCGGGGCGTAGTCGATGTGCCATTGGGGATGACGTGTCGAGCTGCGCCCGGAGCCTGGTCGGATCGTTGGGCGAAGAGCGGGAACCTACACGCCCGATGGTTGCGGAACAGTCCCGGTGTCCGGTTGATCAGGGCTTTTCGCTGGTGTGCGCTCATCGCTTCACTCCCACCCCGCCGAAACCAAGGACGTCCTCGTTGAGGGTGAAGATCGGGGGTTCGGGGCGCCACCAGGGAATGCGCACAACCCCGGGATCGACCATCTCCAGGCCGTCGAAGAACGCGCTGATCTGATGCTCGGTGCGGAGCACCAGCGGAGCGTTGGCATTTTCGTAGATTCTCTGCGCCGCCTGCAGGCCCTTGTCACCTTGGCGTAGCTCTCCATGCGAGATGACCAGATGCGATCCGGCCGGTACCGCGTCCATGAGGGCCGAGACGATCCCGGTGGGGTCTTGCTCGTCGGTGACGAAATGCAAGATGCCGCACAGCATGATGGCGACAGGCTGGGTGAAGTCGATGTGGTCCCTGATCGTGGAGTTGGTCCTGATGGTGTCAGGGTCACGCAGGTCGCCCCAGGCCACGACGGTTTCGGAGGTCTTCGCGAGCAGCGCGCGGGCGTGAAGGAGCACAAGAGGGTCGTTGTCGACGTAGGCGACTTTGGTACCGGGGTTATGCGCTTGGGCGATGTCGTGGACGTTTTCCAGCGCGGGCAGGCCAGGGCCGATGTCGATGATCTGCGTGATGCCTGCCTCGGTGATGAGGTATTGAATCACCCGGCGCAGGAAGTAGCGGCTTGCTCGCACGGTCGTCTGCAGTGCGGGCACTGCTCGCATCACGGCCAGGGCTGCTTCGCGGTCGACCTTGTAGTGGTCTTTGCCGCTGAGGTAGAAGTCGTTCATGCGAGCGACGTTCGGCACGAGAAAAGCGTCATCGGGCAATTTGGTGGGGTTGCCGTCGCCGGCTCGGGTGGTGGGCACAGCAGAACGCTTTCGGGTCAGAGGAGATAGGGGTGAAGGCTCGAATCGAGACAGCCAAAAGCCCGCGAAGGGGAACAGGCTTTCGGGCTGCCGGCCCTGTGAGACCAGAACGGGGATGGACCCTGGTCTCTGGAAAACGGCCCGGGGATGGCGGGCCGACGGCCGGGCGCGCCGCGCTCGCGAAGCGGCCGGCGGCGCGGCGGTGAGGTCAGGCGGCCCTTGAGGGGATCGCGGCGCCGGGGTGGGGCTGCTCGCTGAGAAGGACCGGTAGCGAGGTCACGCCGGTGGCGACGATCGACGGCAGCCAGGTCAACGTGTCGGCCTCAACGGCCAGGCGCAGAGCGGGGAAGCGGTGAAAGAGCATCTCCAGCGCGATGGTGGCCTCCTGCCGGGCCAGGGCCGCCCCCAGGCAGTAGTGCGCGCCGTGGCCGAAACTCAGGTGGGGTTGCTGGCGCCGGGTGAGATCGAAACGGCCCGCGTCAGGCCCGTGTTGGGCACTGTCGCGCCCGGCGGCGGCGTAACACATCAGCACCGCCTCGCCTGCGGGAATGGTGACGCCGCCGAGGTGCACATCTTGGCGGGTGTAGCGGAAAGGCAGGGCGGCGATGCTGGGATACAGCCGCAGTGTCTCCTCCACCGCCGCCGCCCAGCCGACCTCACCGCCGAGGACGCGGGCGAGCTGGTCGGGGTGGGTGAGCAGGCCGTGCACGGCGTTGGTGATCAGGTTGGTGGTCGTCTCATAACCCGCGCCGATCATCAGGATCAGTGTCCAGATCAGCTCTGGCTCGCTGAGGTGATCGCCTCCGTCGCGGGCGGCGATCAGCGCGCTGGTCAGGTCGGTGCCCGGCCTGGCGCGCTTGTGGCGCACCAGCTCGGCCAGTTCGTTTTGCAGGCCCTCGTGGGCTGCCTGCGCCTGTTGGGGGGTGATGGTCTGGTCGAACACCGTCGCGCACAGCGGTTGCAGCCGCTCGCGTTGCTCGCCGGGTACGCCGAACAGCTCACTGATCACCGTCAGCGGCAAGGGGAGCGCGAGGCCTGCTTTCAGGTCGACCAGCCCTGCGGTGTCGGCGGCGTGCTCGGCCATCTGCTGCAGCAGCGCGGCGGTGATCTCGGTGATCCGCGGCGCCAGGCGCTCGATTTGGCGCGGGGTGAAGGCTTGGGCGACCAGTTTCCGCAGCCGGCCATGGTCGGGGTCATCAGCGGTGAGCATGTTCTCGACCCCGACCCAGGAGATCAGCACCCAGTCCGGGGGGATCAGGCCGGTGGTCCAGGCGCGCCAGTGCCGCGGGTTTTTCGCAAAGCGCTCATCACTACAGATGCGCCGCAAGAGCTCATGGCGGGTTACCGCCCACGCAGTGACCTCACCAGGGAGCGCCACCTGAAAGACAGGCCCGAGCGCGTGGAGGCGGGCTGCTTGTTCGTGGGGGGTGCCGGCGGCCAAGGCGACGGGGTGGGCTCTGTCCATGAGGATCTCTCCTGGGAGGGGGTGAAGCTGGCGGGCAGGTGCTCGACGGCGGCGGCGAACAGTGAGGGACGCCAGGTCAGGCGGGTGTGCTCGGTGAGGCGAAGATCCGGCAGGCGCTCGGCCAGCACGGTGATGGCCCAGACGGTGATATCCATGGCGATCTTCTCGCCGGGGCATCGGTGAAGGCCGGCACCAAAAGAGGCGTGCGCGCGATTGCCCTGCATCTGCCCGCCCATCTGGTCGGCCTCTCCCAGATTCGCAGCGGTGATCCCCATGCCGACCGGGGTACCGGCCGCAATGCGGTGGCCGCCCAAAGTAGTGTTACGCACCGGGTAGACGAACGGGTAGACCTGCATGGGGCACTGCTGCCACAGCACCCGATGGACGGCCTCCAGGATGCTGGTCCGCTGTCCGGCGACATCACAGCGCAGCGCCCCATCGCTCAGCAGCGCTGCGAGCGCGTTGGCGATCAGGTTGCCGGTGGGGGCCCCGGCGGCGCCGACGAGCAGGACCAGATGCTGCAGGAGTTCCTCATCGCTGAGGTCGGCGGGGTGCTCTTCGAGGAATCTGGTGATGGTCGCCCCCGGGTGGACGCGCTGGCGGCAGATGAGCCTGCGCAGCATGTGCTCGTATCTGCTGTTGGCCTCCGCGGCGTTCGTGCCGTCCCAGATCTGATGCAGCAGCGGCAGCATCTGGTCGACCTCAACGGGCTCCAGGCCGAACAGTCCCATGACGACGCGCAACGGCACGACGGCGGCGTAGTCGGCCACCAGGTCGGCGCGGCCCTCGGCGCTGAAAGCGTCGATGAGCCGGTGGCACTCAGCACGCACCTGCCGCTCCAAAGCGCCCTTGTCGATTTCAGACAAAGCCGCTTCGACGGCTTGTCGAAGCCGCGTGTGCTCGGCCCCATCGGCGAACAACAGGTTATTACGCCATCCCATCATGGGCCTGAGCTCAGAGTCGGCGGGTATCGACCCGTCGGCCAGCTGCTCGCACCGGCGCGAGTCACGCGACCACGTCTGCGGATCACGGGAGATGTGGTAGATCGTCGCCAGGTCAAGGACGACATATCCCCGCACGCCTTCGGCGAGCCACACGGGTGCGACCGGGCCCTGGGCGCGCAGGCGGCGAAATACCGCGATGGGATCGGCGTGAAAGTCCGCGCCGTACAACGGCTGTACCGGACATCTTCCGGTACCCGCCGCAGGGCGGGCAGGAGGGGGGTGAGACATCAAATACTCCAGGCAACAAGGTCACGGTGGCTGCGGGTGCGGGGTCTGGGCGCGACAGGGGAAGGGCGGCGGGCACAGGCCGAGGTGCACCTCGGCCCGTGCCCGCCGCCGCACCGAATCCGGCGCGAATCTGAGCGGCGAAGTGCGCCCCTTTTCGCCGGCGAGCGCTCTAGGCGGCAGTCGGGACGGCAATCATGCGGGTGAGCCCGTGCGGCAGGCTGCAAGCAGCCAAGAGCGTGAACCCTGCCTCGGTCAGCAGGGTGGTGAATTCGGCGGCGGTGCGTTCGCGCCCGCCGGCAAACAGGCCCATCCCCCGCAGGTCCATGCCGTAGCCGCTATGAGGTTCAGGGCCGTTGGGCAGCACGTATTCCACGATGACCAGCCGCCCCGTGCCGGTCGTGGCCCCGCGGATGCCGTTCAGGATCGCTACGGCGTCCTTATCGCTCCAGTTGTGCAGGACGCTGCCCAGCAGGTGGACATCGCCGGATGGGACCTGGGCGAAGAAATCGCCGCCGACCACCTCGCATCGGCCGCTCATCTGATGGTCGGCCAGGTAGGTGCGCGCCGCGGGAAGGACCACGCTGCGCTCCAGCAGCACTCCACGGCAGCCGGGCAGCTCCTCCAGCAGCGCTGCCAGCAAGGTGCCGCGGCCGCCGCCAACGTCGACGATGACGGACCCGGGCTCAATCGCCGCGGTGGCGGCCCAGATGCGAAGCGCCTCAGCGATCGGGGCGCTGCGGCAGGTCATGAACCGGTCGAACACGCTTTGGGCGACGGGATCGCCGCCGATGACATCGTAGGCCGACGTGCCCGGGGCGAGATACGGCTGACCGGTCCCCACGACGGTGTCCAGATGCCACATCGCCCCCCACCACACCGGATGGCCGCACATCTGCAGTGCAGGACGCATGGAGTCGGGCCGGTCATAGCGCAGGGTCTGCCCGGCGGCGGTGAGCTCATAGTGGTCATCGACGGGTGAGGTGAGCACGTCCAGCGTGCGCAGCCTGTCGGCGATCTCCCTGACGGGATCGGGGTGAACGCCGGTCCGCTCGGCGAGATCGGCTGCGCTGAGCGCGCCGTCGCGTAGCTTATCGGCCCAGCGATGCTCTGCGGCGACCCGGAGCGCGGCCAGGTCACCGAAGGCGGTGAGCAGGTCGGCGATGCTCCGCTGAGGGTCAGACATCTCGGTAGCAGAAGCACTGTTAGCCGCCGGCGGCGACAGCAGGTCGAGCAGAAGGCCCGGGCGGGTGGTCACGGCGGAGGTGAGCAGTTCGGGCAGGACTCGCAGGTCGTGTTCATAGGCAGGAGACTCCCAGCGCTCTATCACCGCCTCCAGGGCACCGCGACGGCCGGTGATCAGCGTCTCCCCGACCGGCGGCAGCCACCACTGATTCGTGGTGGCGTCGGCCGCCACCAGGGCGTGCGGGGCTAAGGCTCGCAGCAGTCTCGCCAGGAAATCAGGGTGCGCGTCGCACTGCTCGGCCAGGTGGCGAAGGCTCAGGCCGCCGCCGGCCAGGGCGTCGGGGACACCGAGGCGGATGAAAGCGCGCACCCCGCACGCCATCCAGTAGCGGTTGATGACGCGCTGGATCACTTCTCGTGGGTGACCGGGCGAAGGGATGCTTGAGGGCGGGGTGGTCCGGCGAGAAGGCAGCGGGGACCTCATCTGAGGCCGCCTGCGCACGCAACGCCGCGGACCGATGCGGCCGCCGATGGGCTCGTCGCCGGCTCTGGTGCGCAGCCGTACTCATACTCATAGCGGTGCGCCGCGGCCCGAAGGTCCCGGTGGCCTGCACCAATATTGTCAATCATGCATTTCCTTAAAAGTTGGATGGGGTGATGAGGCGGCCGTGCGGCGGGGTCCTCAGCGTGAACATCGCAAGGTGAACAGGTGGTCATCGGCCGTCAGTGCTCGCGAGGATTTGACCTGTTCCAGGCGGGCCGATTCGAACAGGTCGTGGTACTGCTGGTGAGTGCGGATCCGGCCTGCGCCCAGGGCCAGGTGGTACACCTGACGACAGACCCAGGAGCCAGACCACGGGTGTTGCGGGTGAGGGGCGGCGTCGAGAACGCCCTCGACCACCCACAGTTCACACCGGCTGCTGGTGCTGTTCATGGCCTCGCGCACCGCTGACAGCACCTGCTGGGCACTCGAGTCGTCCATCTCCCGCAGCTGACCGATCAGCAGGTAGATGTCTGCAGGAGGCAGAAGGTGCTGGGTGATGATGCCGTACACGATCGTGCACTGCCGATCCGCCTCACAGCCCGCTGCCCCCGCGGCAGTGCCCTCCTGCTCGGGGGCGCGAAACACGATGCCCCGACAGTGCGGGTGTGCTTTCACCAAGGCGGCGACGAGGCGTGGGTCGGTGCCGACCACGACGAGGCTCCTGGCGTGGGCGAGGCCGAGGTCGAGGCCGCTCAGTGCTTCGACGATCTGCGCTTCACGGTCAGCGGTGCCGGACTCGCGCACCAGCGCGGCGGCCGCCGGCCGACCGGTGAGGGGTCCTGCGGGGAAAGCTGCCGCGCTACCGGCGCGGATCGTCGCCGGAAGCCGCAGCAGGGCCGCGGCGATGGGCTCATCGGTACACGCCCTCACCAGGGGCCGCAACGATTCTGCGATGTCAGCGCGCATCGCTTGGCCCAGGTGCGTGAGCTGGTAGCGGCTCATCCGATCGCGGCGCAGGAGTCCATCTGCCGCTGCGACCGGGAGAAAACGTTCGAGCTCATCGGGCTGGGCCTGACATCGCCGTGCCAGAGCCTGCACATCCAGCGGCCCGTCCGCGAGATGATCGGCGATCTCCAGCTCGACGAAGGTGGCCAGGACGAGAAGGTGCATCAGATCCCTGAGGCGTCTTTCGACGATCAAGCGGTGATACGGCCGCACTACCGGTGGTGTCGGCCGCTGCGGCACCACCTCGAGGCACTGAAGTGATGTCTCCGTCATGATGTTTTGACCGGTGGCGGGCAGATGGTGATCTCATCCTCCCCGGCGAGGTGCCTAGGAGTGGTGTCCCCATGCTCGAAGGGCGTGTACGGGTAAGAGGTGTCACCGCAAGGCCGGTCAGGGATGGGCACGGTGTCGACGGCGGTGGCCGATGACTGTGGGAGGCCGTCGTCGAGGCCCTGCGGCGAGGGCCTCGACGAGGCGCGGTCGGTCATCATCAGCAGGCCAGACACCACAGCGCTGCAGGGGACGGTGACGATGTGGTGGCCGGCAGCGGTATCAGCATCGGGTCGATCTTGTCGATGTTCTTGGTGAGATAGCCGCGCTCGCGCATGATGGTCAGCACCCGCTCGATCCGGGCGGCCTCCAGCGTGGTGGGGAAGGCTCCCAGTGTCATGATGTCGGCGGTGGCTGCGTCGATCTTGGTGTAGGTCGGGATGATCGCCCTGACCCGGTTGGAGTCACTGGCCGCGATCTCTTGGGCCTTGCCAATCGCCCGCTGGAACGCCGCGACGGTGCGCGGGTGGTTCCTCGCGAACTCAGCGGTCACGCCCCAGCCCGCCACCGGGAAGTCCGCCGTGGCGTCACTCATCACATCGCCGATCTTCTCGGCGCCCTTACTCTTCTGCAGGGCGGTGATGAACGGCTCGGTCACCCAGGCCACGTCGATGTCGCCAGCCGTGAGACGCGCGGGCATTTCCGGTAGCGGGAACTCCATGAAGGTCACCTCGTTCGCGCTGATCCCGTAGGTGGCCAGCAGCACTTCGGTGCTGAGAGTGCCGATGCTGCGTTTGGTGGCCACGCCGATGCGCTTGCCGCGCAGATCCGCCGGGCTCTTGAGAGCGGAGCCCTTTTTCACCATCAGGACGAAGGTGTTGGGCGCCGCCTGGTAGGCGTCGGCGACGATACGCACATCGTGCGCACCGGCGGCTTTTGCCTCGATGACGCTGACGTAGTTCATCAGCCCTACATCGACGCTGCCGCCCTCAAGGGGGCCGAGGATGAAGGCGGCTCCCTGCGCCGCCTCGGGCTTGATGGTCAGGCCCTCGGCAGCGAAAAACCCCTCGTCGATGGCGATATGCAGCGCAGCGGCGTCCGGCACCGGGAGGTAGGCGACTTTCAACGTCGGCTTTTCCAAGCCTGTGCCCGTATCGGAGGCTTTCGGCGCCTGCCCTCCACAGGCAGCCACAACCACAAAAAGTAATGCAAGTATCACAAAACGTGTTCGCCTCATGGCGTGTTCCTCACAAGGAATGGCAACTGAGTTGATGGGTCAGATAGGGACGAGCGGTGATAGGGCCTGAGCAGGCGGCCCGCCCCCAGCACGCACGCCCCCGGTATCACCGGCACGGCCGAGGTGTAGACGTGGATGCCTCCAAGCAGGTCTTCAAGCAGCGACCACACTGTGCCCACCCCTGCTGAGGGTGAAGGGCTCGCAGGCGGGGCGCCAGCCATGACCACCGTGCCGTCCGGATGAAGCGTGATGGCCGGAGTACCAGCGTGCCAAGCACTGGCAGTGAGAGGGCAGCACCCCTCAGAGTCGTTCGTGACGATAACGGCCACGGCTGCCTGAGCCAGAAACGCATCAACCTCTGGCCACCTCAAAGGGCGTATCACCTGGAAACGACCGGGCCGCCGTTGGGCCAGGCCGCGGCATGCAGCCATAACGTTGGCCTGTTTGTTTGACGGCGCTTCGATGTCGGGCGTGAGGGAGACCACCTCGACGCGCCGCTCCCCGCCTCGCGCGAGGTCACGCATCAGGGTGATCAGACGAGCTGACGGTTGCGCACAAATGACTCTAATCGGCCCTGTTTGCCGCAGACGCTCACGCTCCTGCGCGGACACGACCACCGCTCTGCGCCCCGGCACAGCAGTGGGGAGAGTCCACCACTTGTCGGTGTTCCAGCCCGCTTTCGCACCATGCCTCACCATGGATGGATCGGTTGCGCACACAGTTCCGACGCGCTCCAAAACCTGGCGCCAACGAGGGTCCTTCGCCACCGGAGGAACGTGATGGATCAGCAGCGCGGTAGCTACCCGGGCAGGAGCCGGCATGAAAACGCCCAGCCCCCACAAGAAGTCGCTCCAACACACCAAGTCCGCACCCTGCTGACTAAGCAGCCCGCACACTTCGTCGACGACCTCAGGATGACCAGCCAGACGCGCGCGCAGCGCCTCCCCCGTCAAGGGGTAGGGCAGCGACAGCGAGCGCAACCTGAGCACCTGAAATGGCTCCTCATCCCCCTGCCCCGTAGGGCCGGCCGCGATCACCATCGGCGTGTGCCCGAGACCCTGAACGCCTTCGGCCAGCACGGCCACATGCCGCTCACTCACCGACGTATGACCCACCCCATAAGGCACACAGACAAAGGCAACCCTCTTGCGCGATCCCTGTCGCCAGGTCATACGAGCACCAGCAGTATCAAACGACCCGCCACAGGCAACCTGACGAGCAAAGCCACAGACAACGACCAGGACAAACAGATCACCTGTTGCGGCCACCCCCCTGGCCTGAGGAGGCTCACACCCCCCGCAACCGGGCGATCAGCGCGAAGCCGGTGCCGTAACGGGGCAAGCACCGCTGAAACTGATCCGAGCTTCGTCCCTTGACCATTTCGGTCAGCCAGTTGAGGAAGACGCAACTGATCGGCCACTACGTCATATACGCCCATCATGTCCTTCCCAACCGCAAACTGGACTAAAGGGCCATCGGCACCCTTTGACAGAGCTGTCATTGAACAGGCGTCAAGGACAGATGACCAGGACACTTGGTAGCCACTAACCCGCCACTAACCCGCCATTAGCCCGCCATTAGAGGACTTCGCGCAGCTAGACTCCCTCCTCAGGTCCGGACAACGATCGTGTTCCATCGCACGGATATTCCCGCTAAGGTAAGGAAACGGATATTACGGACAGGAGGGTGAGTGAATTACGACCCAGCCAGAGCCTCACCGTTCTGCCATGCACGAAAAAGCGTTAATCGCACCCAGGAAGAATTAGCGGAAGACCTCTGGGCGCTCGCGCAGCAGATGTACCGCCAAGGCGCCATCAAAACGCTGCCCAAATTCAGCGTCCGGCAACTAGGCCGATGGGAAGGCCCGAACCCGTCGCGTCCACGCCCCGCAGCTGCGGCCGTGCTGGAGCGGTACTTCAAGGTAACCATCGAAGAGCTGGGGTTGAACTCCTCCTTCCGCGACGAAAGCCTCATACAGGAAGGAAGAGCACAAGGGGTGATGGCAACCTTGTTGCCATCACCACCGATCGACGCGAAGAACCCGCACCTGATCGCCATAGAGTCGTTCCGCCGAGCAGATCGCCAACTCGGAGGCGGACACGTCTACCACTCCGTGCTGCGCTACCTACTGCACACCATCGCACCCGGACTCTTCGGCGCCGACAGACAGCACAACGGCAATGACGCCTTCCGATCCGCAGCCGTGTTGACCGAGATGGCCGCCTGGATGGCCCACGACTCGGGGCGTGATGACCTGGCCCGTAAGCACTTCGCCAAAGCCCTCCAGCTCGCCCGGACCGTATCGGACACATCGGTCGGCGCGAATATCCTGGCAGGCATGAGTCACCTGGCGCTGCAAAGCAACCAACCCGATGAGGCTGCAGCGTTGGCCCGTGCAGGCCAGGACCGCATCAAAGTGGGAGGGCAAGTGCCGATGTTGTCCTCTCGGCTCCATGCCATGGAGGCGCGGGCACAGGCTCGACTCGGGAATACGCATACCGCACAGCGCGCCTTAGCCGCAGCCCGAAAGCAACTGGAACGCACGTCTCAGGAGGTCCTTCCATACTGGGTTGCCCCCTTCGATGAGGCGGCACTATCCAGCGAGACCGTCTTGTGTCTACAAGACCTGGACATGCTGCCCGCTGCCACAGCGGAAGCACAGCGAGCCGTCTCCCTGCGCAGTGAGGAACGAGCCCGCAGCCGGGCCTTCAGCCAGATCTCTCTCGCCCTCCTCCTGGTCCAACAACAAGAGCTCGACGCGGCATGTTCGCTCGGACATACGCTCCTGAGCTCTTGCCAGATTCTCGGCTCCTCACGAGTTACTCAGCGGCTGAACGATCTCGCCCTCACCCTCATCCCCCACCGCGGCGTACAGGCAGTGAACGCCCTGCTTGACGACCTGACGGCGGTTAACCAGCAACGTACATCCCTGCTCGCGAGCCTTAGCCCGGCCTCTTCAGGAGGTGACCAGAGGTGAAGCGACGTCCTGAGCCAGGGGGCGTTGGATGGAACGAATATCTCGCCGAGGGCAACGCGCGGCAGGCGCGTAAGCGCGTCACCGCAGATGTATTGCTGCGCGATGCAGCTGGGCGCCTGTTGCTCGTCCGGCCGACATACAAGGAGGGGTGGGACCTGCCAGGCGGCATGGCCGAAGCTAACGAGTCACCCACCGAGGCCGCGAGGCGGGAGCTGAGCGAAGAACTCGGTCTGGACATCCCGTTGAAAGCGCTTTTGTGCGTCGACTGGGTCGCTCCGCACGGTCCGTGGGACGACCTGATGGCGTTCGTCTTCGATGGCGGCATCCTTACCGATGACCAGTGCGGGCGCCTTCGTCTCCAGGACGAGGAACTCTCTGCCTGCACCTTCTTCGAGGAGGCCGGCGCCCTGGACCGTCTCCCTAGCCGCCAGCGTCTGCGTACGGCACAGGCGCTGGCGGCTTTGAAAGACCATGTTCCTCGATACCTGGAAAACGGAATCCCAATGTGGTGAAGCAGCCATGCACCCTATGACGCCCGTTTTGCCAGCCCGAGATCTGACCCGCGGAACCAAACCGTCACTGGGCAGGGACTCACCGCTCCAGATGGTGCAATGCATCACCTGCTGAAGAGCCGAAGCTGCGAACTTCCTTGTCCCTACCCACGATGCGCCCGGTGCCCCGCACTGAAGACGGGTGTGGACGGCTGCGGGCCAGCGACCATGGCGATCAAAGCCATCTACGCACCAAATGGTCCCCCGTGACATCCAGCAGGGGCTGTGCCACGCTCATGATCCCCGCACAGAGAGCGTGCTATACCAGTCTCCGGTGACCTTCGCTCGACGACCAGGCCCCGCAGCCGGGACGACCGCCAGGAACCAGCCGGCGGCATACAACTGCACCGCCCGCGTAAAGGACCGCCCGCTGCTCAATACTCGCGGCCCGCGCCGGCGAGTGAATTCCACTGGCGCCGCACCAGGCACCGCGACGCGAAAGATGTGCTGCTCACGCAACGCGTACCACACCAGCGCCCCACCCGTTCGGGTTCGGAGCCCATACACCGTCCCCACATGAGTGGTGCGCATCTTGTAGCGCCACTGGCCGCGCAGCTCGGCGCGCTCAGCACGCCGGGATTGCACTGTGGCGCTGGTGTAGCCATCTGCTGTCAGGATCTGTTTCTCGCTGGCGGCCGTGCCGTCCAGATTCGACACCCACCTCGCGTGTGCGCCTGCCACCTGTCGCGGCGTGGCCACCAGACCGCCGGCATCCTCCGGTAGCGCCTCGGCGATGCCGTTTGCATCACGCGCGATCGGTGGCAGCGTCTGCCCAGCGGCCGCTGTCGCCCCGGCCACTACCCGCCACCCTGTAATTCCAGCTGTTGCCGATGAGCTTTGAAAAATCAGATGGGTCCGTGAAGCCCCGGCCTTCGCATACTTCAACGTCGCCACAAACCATTGCGGTCGGCCAGGCGGCACACGGGCGATGGTCATCTCGACTGTATCGACGACTTTAGGCGGGCTTGTTGGCTGCCAGCCTTCCTTGACGGCGAGGCGGTAGTCGGCGCGAGATAGCTCTAATGCGAGTCCGGCGAGTGTTTTTTGCAAACCCACGCCCTTTACGCTGTAGATTTCCCGGTTGAGGCGAGCGTATTGGGCGTAGATGCGCTCCGCCTCACGCAGCGTCAGGTGCGGCGCCGGGGAGGACCGGGGGGTATGGGAGGGGGCGCTCGTAGCGGCGCGTGGCGGCGGGGCGGCCGCGGGCGCGGTGGCGCACGCAGCGGCCAGGCTCAATGCCGCGCCGATGGCGGCCACCCGGCCCAGGCCAGGTAAGGGGTAGATGATCACAGAGTCTCCCAGCCGACACCGCGGCGATGACGGTCTAGGCCGAGCCGGTGGTGACCTCGCCTCGGTGACGGCGATGTCTTCGACTCGGCCCAGACCAGATGGGTGGGGGTGGATGGGTGAACGTCAGGAGGCAGCGGGGTGCGATCGCCAGCCATCGATGACGTGATCGTCGGCACGGACACGGTGGATTCACGAGCCCTGGGGTGGCCCGTGTCCGCCCTGGCGGCCTCGGATGCGTGACGTCAAGCTGGCCGTCACCACCGCGGTGAGGGTGCGGTTCCCACTACCTCCTTCTTGCTTGACAGAGATTGTCAGAAAGCATTTGGAAATGCCAGGGCCCGGCACATAACGGTGCCATCGAACTGTCATCTCGCAGCCAGCTCCGACGCCCTCCGCAGCATCGGCACCTGCAAGCGGCAACTCAAAGGCATCCAGAATGAATCCTCTGAGCTGGCTGTTTACCTCGATGCAGCGGTGCGACACGGCAGGACCTGCCTTTCATGTCACAAAACAGACACGAATTGGTTTCGGTACAGCACTACCCTTTCCGAGACGAACCCCTGACTCCTAACTTGACAACCCTCTTGACAGAGGTGATCGCGGAGGGAAGCTCCTCCGATGAACGCCCCTGTTTTCCCCCTCACCGCCGCGGCGGTGCGATTGCCGATGAGGAGACCCGCCGTGCCCTCCATCTCAAACTCCGATGACCTGGCGGGCCAGGTCGCGGTGGTGACCGGAGCCGCCCAGGGCATCGGAGCGGCCATCTGCGCCACCCTGGCCGATCACGGCGTGACAATCGTCGCGATGGACATCCAGCCCGCCCCACTGCAGCGCCTGGCCGAGGACCTGGCAGGTGCGCACCCCGTCGTGGTTGACGTCCGCGACGCCCCCGCGGTGCGCACCGCCATCGACACCATCGCAGAGCAGTTTGGAGGCATCGACATTCTCATCGCCGCGGCCGGTGTGTTGCGTACCGGGCCGGCGACCGAGATCACCGCCCCTGACTGGCGTGAGGTCATGGCGGTCAACCTCGACGCAGTAATGCACACCTGCCAGGCCGCGGCCCAGCACATGATCCCCCGCCGACGCGGGACGATCATCGCGGTCGCCTCCAACGCCGCGAGCGTGCCCCGGATGAACATGGCCGCCTACGCCGCTTCCAAGGCCGCCACCCGAATGTTCATCAAATGCCTCGGCTTGGAGCTCGCCGTGCACGGCATCCGCTGCAACACCGTCTCCCCCGGCTCCACCGACACCTCCATGCAACGTCAGCTGTGGACGAGCCCTGACGACGCACATGCAGTGATCACCGGTTCACTGGCGAGGTTTCGCCCCGGGATCCCGCTGGGCCGCATTGCCACTCCCGCTGACATCGCCGACGCCGTGCTGTTCCTGGCCTCCGCGCGTGCTCGGCACATCACCATGCACGACCTCATCGTCGACGGCGGCGCCAGTCTCAGCGGCTGACTGTCCAAGCGAGGCCTTACCCACACCGCCCACACCCCGTCGGCAGTCTCTCGACCCCACGCCCCGCCCCGGCATCGCCTCTCATCACCACTTCCGCACTTCAGGAGCCCAGCATGTCGCTGTCCACCCTGTCCCCGCTGCTGCACCGCCCCACCACCGCTTTGCCCACGGCGATCGCTGACTACGACCCCGCCACCTCGATCCTTCTGGCCAGCGCCGACTACACCGTGCTGGCCCAGGGACCGCACACCCAAATCACCGGCCGCCTTCTGCCCTCCCCCGCCCCCGGCTCCCCCCCGGACCCGGCCCCGGAAGCGAGATCTGGCAGCGCGCCCGTCTCGCTGGCCGAGCAGGTGGCCCACGCCTTGGCTGCCTCAGACCACCGCTTTGAAGCGATCGCCGCCGGCGCGATCGGCTTCGACGGCTCGGCTCAGCTGAGTGTGCCCACCGACGTGCAATGGTCAGCCCCCCTGCCGCCCGCACCGCGCACCAACGCGCCGCCACGCGCCTGGCGCATCGAGCAGACCCCGCCCCCCGCCCTCTACCTGGCCGCGGTGCGAACTGCGCTGAAGCGCATCGAACAAGGAAGCCTGGACAAGGTCGTGCTCGCCCGGCAGCTGGAACTGACCCTGCAGGACGGCCGGCCCATCGACGTGCGGCAGTTACTGAGTCGGCTGGTGGGTCACGGCGGCTATACCTTCGCCGTGCCAATGGCCGCAGGTGATCGCACCCTGATCGGAGCGAGTCCCGAACTGCTCATCTCCCGGCACGAACGCGTCGTCACCTCCAACCCGCTGGCCGGATCAACCGCCCGCTCGGCCGATCCAATCACCGATCGCCAGCGCGCGAGCACGCTGCTGCGCTCGCTCAAAGACCGCCGTGAACACCGTTTAGTCGTCGAGGCCGTCGCTGACGCCCTGGCGCCGCACTGTATACGCCTCACCGTGCCGGCCGAGCCGCATCTGGTCAGCACCCCCACCATGTGGCACTTGTCGACGCGCGTGCACGGCCACCTGCGCAGTAGCGACACCTGCTCGCTGACGCTAGCCGCGGCTTTGCACCCCACTCCGGCGGTCTGCGGCACCCCCACCGCCACCGCCCGCGCCGCCATCACCGACCTCGAAGGCTTCGAACGCGGTCTCTACGCCGGGCTGGTGGGCTGGAGCGATGCCCGTGGCGACGGAGAGTGGGCGGTGGCCATCCGCTGTGCCGAGGTGAGCGCACAAGCGGTGCGCCTGTTCGTCGGTGCGGGCATCGTCTCGGGATCCGACCCCGAGCACGAGCTCGCCGAGACCAGCGCCAAAGCCAGCACTCTGCTGCACGCCCTGGGCGTGCGCAGCATCATCTGACCGCGCGGCCCACTCACCAGACTCCCCTCGGCCGCGATGACCGTCTCACCCCCGCCCTATTCCCATCCTGCTCCACCCCCACCAAGGAGAGCGCCCATGGCGATCGCCCCCATCGCCCCGTACGCGATGCCCACCTCTGCCGACCTGCCTGCCAACCGGCTGCCCTGGTCCCCCGACGGCGAACGCACCGCGCTGCTCATCCACGACATGCAGCGCTACTTCCTGGACCCCTTCAGCCCAGGCCACTCCCCCCTCGTCGAGCTGGTCGACAACACCCACCGCCTGCGTGGGCACTGCGCGAGCCTGCAAATACCGATCATCTACTCGGCCCAGCCCGGCGGGCAAAACCCCGCGGAGCGCGGCCTGCTGCTGGAGTTGTGGGGGAAGGGCATCGGCGCCGATCCCGCCCACACCGACATCATCGAGCCGCTCACCCCCCGCAAGGGAGAGATCCAGCTGCCGAAATTCCGCTACAGCGCCTTCAAACGCACCCACCTGACCGAACTGCTGACCGCGCTGAACCGAGACCAGCTCATCATCTGCGGCGTCTACGCCCACATCGGGGTGCTGGCCACCGCAGCCGATGCCTTCCAGCACGACATCCAGCCGATCATCGCTCTCGACGCGGTCGCGGACTTCAGCGCCGCAGACCATCGGCAAGCGCTGACCTCGGCCGCCGAACTCTACGGCGTCACCTTCAGCACCGAACAGATCATCGCTCGGCTGACGCCGGTGCGTCAGGACACGCTGGCTGATACTTCCTGACCTGCTCGCGGTGATGGGCTGGCGGCTGCGACGCTCAGACCATTACCAAGCGGCCGCACGTTCTGGCCCCCGGATCTGCAGACGAGGGCGGGAAGTGGTGCCGGCGGCGCGGGTGCGGCGGCGGGCCCAGGAGGTACTGTTCCGTTTCTCCAGGTGGGGCAGTGTGCAGAGGACCGCCCCACAACAGGCTGGGCCTATGTTGGTCGGTGCTTCGGAGGTCCCGGACAGACACACCCTGGGGCCTCCTGCCGTACCTGCCGGTTCAGGGGTACCGCGCGGAGCGCGTCGAGGATGAAGGCCAGGGGCGTCGTACTCCTGGAATTGATCAGAAACCCAGACGGCGCCGAGCCGTTGTGGTGAAATGCGCCGAATGGAGCGAATGCGGCAGCTGGTGGGCGAGATGCTGATCTACTGTTTCGTTGTCATCCTGCTCACCGGCGGCTTCCTGGCCTTCTTCTACACACCGAGCAACCAGATGGTCCCCTACAACGGCTTCTACGAGCCGCTGCGGGGTGTCCCCGTGAGCGCGGCCTACGACTCGATCCTGAAGATCAGCTCCGAGGTGCGTGGCGGCCTGCTCATCCGGCACCTGCACCACAGTTCCTCGGTCCTGCTCGTCCTGGGAATCGTCGTCTGGATCCTGCTCGGCCGATCCCGTTACGCCCTCGCGGCCCTGGGTCTGGTCCTGCTCGGCGGTCTGGCCGGCTACGGCTCCGCCGATGACCTGCTCACCGGAACCGTCCTGGAAAAGCTGCCCACTCCCTGGTGGTACGGCTTGCATCTCCTGACGGCGCTGGCCGTGGTCACCGTACTGGTGCTCTCCTCTCGCCGCGAGGCCGGCCGAAGTCCGAGAACGCTCCGCTTCGTGGCATTGAGCCTCGGCCTCACCATTCTGGTGATCTTCTTCCTCTGACCGGCTACCGGCTCGCGATGAGGATGAGCTTCCATCCGCCGTTCCGAGACTACTGGTGATCGAAGGTTGGCATTACCCGGAATATCTCTGTCCGCCCAGGCCAGAAGCATGATCACAGGCAACGTCGAGCTTTCAGGTTCAGTACCCGAAACTCAGGTGGGGCTGCTGACGCCAGGTGAGGTCGAAGCGGTCGGCATCAGGCCCGTGCTGAGCGGGGTCGCGCCCGGCGGGGTGTAGCACATCAAGCACAGCCTCGCCCGTGAGGATGGCGACCCGCCGGATATGTAGCTGTCACTTTCAAAGCTGTAAGACGGCTCAACAGTCGCCAAGCTTTCGTGTGCGAATTGTCTGTTTTCAACCAAGCGATTGCTTGTCAATAATGTATTGACGAAGTGCGATCGGACCGCCTTGATGATCTTGAAACGATCAGATTTCTCTCCGCACGCACCTCGCCACCCCTCTGACTCACAACTTGTCCCGGAAAAACCCACAGGGCAGCATAACGCTATTTTACCTGGTCAGAGGGTATCCACATAGATCGGATGCCTACTGGTTGCGAGGCGGTGGACTGCCAGTGCTTTTTTGCCAAGGCTCGACTTCTCTTACCGTCATAGCCCTCTCCGCTGCTAGCGGACACGCCGTTCTCCAGTTAAGCGGCCAGATTTCTCCTGGCTGGTGGCCATCAAAATTCCTGGTGCGGTCACCGGAAATCCCGGCGGGTGGCCAGGGCGATCTCCCGGTGAGCGATCAGGTCAACGAGATCACCCCGCGTCCGGACAGGGCCTCAGCCAGGCGGTGGGAGTCGCCGCTGGTCTCCACCAGATGGGCGTGGTGCATCAGCCGATCGACGGTCGCGGTGGCGAGCGTCTTGGGCATGATGGTGTCGAAGCCCGACGGGTGGATGTTGCTGGTGACCGCGACCGAGCGGCGCTCGTAGGCGGCATCGATAACGCGGTAGAACGCCTCGGCGGTCTCGTGGCCGACCGGCAGCAACCCGATGTCGTCGATAACGATGACGTCGCTGCGGCAGATGCGGCCGATGGCGCGCGAGACCGATCCGTCGATCTTGGCTCGGCCGACCGTGGCACTGAGAGACTCCAGGGTGAACCAGGCCACCCGCAGGTCCTTCTCGATCGCCAGATGCGACAGTGCCTCAGCGAAGTGGGACTTGCCGGTGCCGGACGGCCCGGCGATCACCAGGTTCTCCGCGCGGCCGACCCATTCCAGCGTCATCAGCGCGTTCTGGGTGGCCTCGTTGATCGTGGAGTCCTCCTGGCGCCAGGAGGAGAAGGTCTTGCCGGAGGGAAAGCCCGCGCTCTTGCGCCGGTTGCGGCGGGTCGCCTGGTCACGGCCGACGACCTCCTCATTGAGCAGGACGCGCACGACTTCTGCTGGGTCCCAGCGTTGCGCGCGGGCGGTCGCCAGCACCTCGGGCGCCGCTTTGCGGGCATAAGGAAAACGCATCCGGCGAAACAGGGCCTCCAACTCGGCCGGGACCGGTGGGGCCGCGGGCAGGGTGACGCTCACGAGTGATCTCCTTTGACGTTGCCGGTGTT
The DNA here is from genome assembly GCF_050943795.1 of Streptosporangium sp. CA-115845. Lineage (NCBI taxonomy): Bacteria > Bacillati > Actinomycetota > Actinomycetes > Streptosporangiales > Streptosporangiaceae > Streptosporangium > Streptosporangium sp. CA-115845. The sequence goes on from NZ_CP191987.1 coordinate 175,770, forward strand.
ACCGAAGGCAGCCCAGGAGGCAGTGCCGGGCTGAGCCGAGTGAGCCTCATCGACGCGGAGGTTTTCACCGGCGCGCTCGTGCAAGGCGAGGTGATCGCAGATGGAGGCCAGGTCGGCTTCGGCGAATCGGCCGTTGATCGCGGCCAGGCCGAGCGCCTCATCCACCCGGGCCGCGCCCAGCAGGCTCCTCAACTCGACCGCGCGGGCCATCTTGGCGCGGATCCGCGCCACTCCGGTGGCGGCGGCCTCGATCAGCCACGCCTGCGCACCCGGCCCGATCGCCAGGAACGCTTCTTCGGCCTTGGTCTGCGGGCGAGGCCGGGGCGCTTTGGGGCCGTTGCCGCCCTCATGCTCGGGATAGTGGGCATCGACGATCTGCGGCCGGCCCGGAACCGACAGCCGATGCCGCCACAGTTCCTTCAGACCGTGGTGAGCGTGGTGAGCGTGCTCATCGGCGCTGGAGCAGCCGACGATGACCAACTCCTCGCCCTGGACGCGGCACCAGACCCTCTGTCCTTCGTGGCCGGGTGGCACCGAGTAGCGCACATCGCCCCAGCGGACGGTCCGGTCGTCACCGACCAGGCGCTCGGCCCCGAGCGCGAGCACGTAGGGATCGGCGGGCAGCACGTGCAGGCGAGCGCGTTCCTCGGCCAGCATCTCGATCGGCGGCCGGTGTGTCTCGCGATGGCGGCGGCCGTTGATGTGCTCACTCCAGGTGGCGCACGCGGCCTCCAACTCGGTGAAACTCCCATAGGCGGCGCGGAGGTTGGTGTGAGTGGGCACCAGATCCGCCTTGGCGATCTTCACCGTCGCCTCCACTCCGCCCTTGGACTCGGGATCGAACGGCTCACAGGTCGTTACCACGCAGCCGTAATGCCGTCCCAGCTCGACGATCTGCGGGTGGCGCACCGCGATGCGGGCGATGTGCTCGATCGTGACCGTCTTGGGGTTGTCGGTCAGCAGATACGTCGGCGCCCCGCCCAGCCGCCGCAGCGTCGCGTCCAGGCATGATGTCAACGTGGCCAGTGTCTGATCCCACGCTGGGATCACCACTCGAAACCGCGACCAGGCCAGCCAGGCACAAAACAGCTGCGTGCGGCGCTGTCCGATCCGCGGGCCTTCGCCCCAGTCCCACTGCAGCCACATTCCCGGCTCGGGCACCCAGGGCCGGTAGACGCGCCGCCGTCCGGCTTTCCACGCCGCCTTGATCTCGGCGACCGCCCGCCGCGTGGTCCGCTCAGAGCCGGCGAATCCCATCGCGACCAGGTCTTTGTGCACCACATCCGCGCGGATCTTCCCTTTCGACCGGTCGACCTTCTCCTCGATCTTCGCCAGGAAGGTGTCGATCGCCTTGGGCCGGGGCGTCGGCTGGTGCGGGTTGCCGCCCGCCGCGCGGATCGCGATATACCGGCGTACCGTCTTGGGGTCACACCCCGCCAGTTGCGCCGCCGACCAGGCGCACCCGGTCAGGTCGTAGGCCTCGTAAATCTCCATCAGCTCCATGCCAGACTTCGTCACGGGCCCCCTCCGCGGGTCTGGGGTGCAAGGTCTCGACAACCGGCAACCCAAGCCCCCGCGGAGGGGGACCCGCGCTATGACACACGGACAGGATCAGGAGATCAACCTGGCCATTGACCAGGACTTTTGATGGCCACCAACCAAGAACCTGTGTCCATCAGCCGCGACTTTCCTGTCCGCTGATCAAGAGTTCCACGTGGCCGCTCTCATCCGCAGCCTTCAATACAGTCCATCAGGGCACTCGGCCGGGATCGCTCCCTGACAGGCGGTTCCCGGCCCGTGGATCATGACGCCACACAACATGGAGCTGTGCGGTCGCCCCAGGACTACGGCGCATCCGTTGACACAGGGCGCGATGTCGATACTGCCGCCAGCCCGTTTCCCTGAGCCAGCCACCGAAGGGCTACCACCGATCGGCTACAAGCAACAGATCACGGTGCGAGGGCGGCCACTAGGGCAAGGCGCCAGGAGGCCGTCGCCGCATAACGGAGTCTCCACGTCGTCAGGGGGTAAGCACAAGACTCGCTATATAGCTGGTGCAGCTTGTATCAACTTTCAGCGAAATCGAAGATCGTGCTGCGGGAGACGGTCTGATCAGGCCAAGGGCGCGCGGCTGATGTCACGCTCCCGACGGTCGCCCGGGTGGATGAGATACCCGGTCTCGACGTGAAAGCCGCCCAGGTCATCATCGTCGAGATTGGCCTGGACATGAGCCGGTTTCCCGCCGCCGACCACCTGGTTTCGTGGGCCAAACTGACGCCCACAACCCTGTAGTCGGACGGCAAGGCCCGAGCCGGTAAAACCGGGAAGGGCAACTCCTGCCTCAAGGGCGTGCTGGGCGAACTCGCCGCCGCGGCGGCCAAAACCGCCACCTTCCTGGGCGAGCGCTACTGGCGCATCGTCAAACGCCGCAGCAAGCTCAAGACCCTGCTTATCGGCGTACGCGTTCCCGTGCAGGGCTGGGTACGACCTGGGGGCCGACTACTACACCACCCGCGTTGACAAGGACCGCAAGACCTGCAGCCACATCCGCCAGTTCGAATCACTCCATCCCTGGTCACCCTCCAGCCCGCTGCCTGACCAAATTACTGTCCTGCACGCCCCTGAGCGACGATCATCGGTCAGAGTCCGCTGCTGCTTGCCTGGCCAAACTGGGTGATTTTCCGATCAGACCCAGGCGCCTGGGTCCGCCGGGTTTTCCCACTGCCGATCACACCCACTCTTCCAGAACGTGACCGCCTTCTCGTCATACTCGATCGCTCGGCGCGCCGGCACCTGACACGACCAGCCGTGACGACGCAGCAGCTTCCACATCCCGCCAGCGAGTAGAACAGGTAGAACATCCGCCCGATCAGTGTCTTGACCCACGCGAGCATCCAGCGCTGGCCAGGCTATCCGTGTGCAGCTACTCCCCGGTTCAACACGGCCTTCTGCCTGGCGAACTGCGCCGCGCTCAGCTGCGGCAGCGAGGCCTGCCCTTTAGAAGCCAGCGTCTTACCACCGCCCGTCGCCGCCGGCTCGCCGACACCCGTGTGACCCGCAGTTCCCTACTGATCAAGAAGTGTGGGCGTGAGGTAACTACCAGGCGCCTGCCAGGTGGTATTTGTCCAGGTGGCAGTCTTGAAGGATGAGGTACTCCGATAGAAGCGGAGGACTGTCCGCGCCAGAGCGGGACCGTCGGCAGAGGCTGCGGTTCCGGGCCGCGGACATGTTCGCCGGGGAAATCACCCCGACCCGGGTCGCCCAACTGCTGGGCATCACACTCAAGTCCGCGTATGAATGGCACGCCCTGTGGAGTCGTGGAGGCAAGGCCGCGCTGGTCTCCAAAGGCGCCGCGGGCAACGGCTGCAAACTCACCGCCGAGCAGTTGAGGCTGCTGGAGACGCTCCTGGGCCAGGGCGCCGCCGCGCACGGCTGGGACGACCAGCGCTGGACCAGCCCGCGTATCGCCCTGCTGATCGCGCGGAAATTCCACGTCTCCTATACCCCGCGTGCGGTGGCCTACCTGCTGCGGCGGCTGGGCTGGTCATTCCAGGTGCCCGCGCACCGGGCCGGCCAACGCGATGAGGCGCGGGTCGCCACCTGGGTGAAACGGGCCTGGTCGGCGATAAAAACACCAGGGCGGCCTGGGGCTCGTGGCTCGTCTTCGCCGACGAGTCCGGCCAGAGCCTAAGACCGCCCAAAGGCAGAACCTGGGCACCCAAGGGCCACACACCGGTCCTTCCGGTGTCCTATCGCGGCTCGGGCCGTACCTCGATCGCCGCGCTGCTGTGCGTCCGGCCCGGCGAGCGGACCCGGCTGATCTACCGCACGCTCACCTATCACCGCCGTAAACACGAGAACAAAGGGTTCAACGAGGTGGCGCTGCAGTCCCTGCTGAACTCCGCGCACGCCCAGTTGGGCGGCCCGATCTCGCTGGTATGGGACAGCCTGCCCGAACACGTCTCGGCTCGGATGCGCGCCTGGATCGCCAACCAGAAAGACTGGCTGCTGGTCTACCGGTTCCCACCGTATGCCCCCGACCTCAACCCCGCCGAGGGCATCTGGGCGGCGCTGCGCACCAAGCTGTTCAACTTCACCGTGGATGACATCGACCAGCTGACCGCCCTGATCAAGAACCGGCTCAAGCCCATGCAATACCAACCCGAACTCCTGGCCGGATTCATCGCCGAGACCGGCCTCGTCCTGTCCGACCCACCGTAGCAACGCCCAACTTTCAGGCTCAGTAGCCACCTGTGCATCGGTATATCCCGGCGCGTACAGCTCCGCCGCGCGCAGCTGCACTTGTTCTCGTTTGGTTCGTTGTGCGGCGGCCAGCCCGCCACCCTGCGCATACCTCATGAACAGGACACACACCCACATCGATCCTGTGACTCCACCGGGCTGCCGAACTCCACAAGTTAAAGATCAGCAGCCCGTCACTCTGCCCGACATCGACCTCTGCCTGGTGTGCCTGGCTGTGCACTACACACTCGGTTAGATCAAAGCCCTCCGACATCTGACCGACCGAGCAACCTCCTACGACAGCACAGCTCAACGTTCTTGGCCTCGAACTTCGGAGTGAACGATGGTCATCCTCACAGAGGCGAACCCTGACCTCAGGTGTCCGACAACCCGGATCAAGCCCAAATGATGCAAGCATCATGTCGTGCTACGAGGATTTTTCTGGCAAGACAGGAGCCTTACATCTGCAGCATGAAGAGCAATCCATATATCTGTGTGCGAGGTGATGATGCACTATGGACAGACGCGAGAGAGCAGCCACTGAAGGTCAGGGAGGATGTAAATGCCCTACGAACGCATGTAGGTGACACGATGCAGTGCCGTTACATCCTGCGGCACCCCTCTCCATGCCCCTCTGTGGCACATCGAACGTCACCACCATCAGCCGCGTCGACAGCTCGTCTTTGAGTGCCGCGCAAGCATGCTACCAACAAGTTTCCGCAGGTCAGAGCAAACCTGTAGGAGCTACCATAGTGAAACCAGAAGGCGAATATATATCTATAACAATGAGAGTTCCTGTATTGCTTCTAATGGCAATGTCATAGTGAAAACCTATGAGCTACCATCGAGCATCTTATAGTTATTCAACTAGGAGCAACCAGGAGAGATCCTATACGACAAGCTGTCGTATAACTCATCGTGAAACCAAGCTCGATAGCGTAGATCAAGCCATCGGTATATAAGTAGGTAGACGACCAGTGATCCCTGTATCTACTTCTGTAGACAAGGCCGTCGTAGTGTCAAGTGGGAACTAGTCGCTACAGCAGTTGGTGAACCCGTCTTCAATCCTATGGACCATCTGTAGGCATTCCCATGTGGAGCCCCATCGCTGATCCAACCTGTAGAACGACAGGAGGTCCAACTATCCAGTCAGCTAGGACACGGGCCAGCTCACCAGCTCACGGAGGTACCCGTCGCCTGCTGATATCAACTTTCGACGCGCCACACCGCTGAAAACATGAGAAGTTCAAGATCGAAGGAGTAGAGTGCCCGAGGATGCAACCACTGACGCAGGAGGGCAACCTCTTCCCAGTAAGCCCTGCAGACACAAGGTCTGGGTGACGATCACCACAGGCGCCTCTCTGTCCCCCCGAGCAACATCGCGAACAGGAAGTCTGAGCAATGACCAAACTGGCTGTCGGTACTCTCAAAGGCGGCACTGGAAAGACCACAACAGCTGTAAACCTCGGTGCAGCCCTTGCCCTAGCGGGTCGCAGAGTGCTCATTGTCGACCTCGACCTACAGGCTGATACAACCGTCTACTTCGGAGTCACACCATCGGAGGAGCACTCCGTTGGCACATTGCTCCTGGATACTTCGATCGAACCGACGGCTCATCTAATCGATGCAACTGACCGTATAGACGAAAATCCCAATGGTGGAAGGTTGCTCCTGATGCCTGCGGAGATGAGAAGTCTTGAACAGGCCGCCTTCGAGATGCAGCGGACAGCGAACCTCATGGGTCTCACACGGCTGTTGAACAAGCTCGGCGACATCGCCGATGACGTGATCATCGACAACAAGCCTGAGCTAGGAATCCTGCACCAGAATGCTGTCTTGTTCGCAGAGGATGCCATCGCGGTGATGCAGCCTGAGATGATGACCACACGTGGAGGCATCTCGTTCAGCGTGTCCCTGAACGAGATCAACGCTAACCGGACGAAGCCCATCAACTTCCTTGGTGTGATCATCAACAAAGATGAGGACACCGAAGAAGCTGGATGGGTAGACGGTGTCCTGGCTACTCAGAAAGTGCCGGTGTTCGAAACGACCATCGCTAAATCGCGTCTTATTTCCAAGGCCTATAGCTATGGGCGGCCGGCTGTGCTGCATTTCCCTTCCAGCCCAGCCGCAGCAAACTATGTGCGCCTGGCCGGTGAGGTCCTGTCCCGTTCTAATGCGATGGCAGTGGCATGATGGCAAAAGAGCCCTCTAAGAAGACACGCTCGCGAATGCCGCCGAACATCGGCCTCATCGTCGCTGCAGGCAACGCGAACGGTAAGGTAGGAACTGCGGCCACTGAACCGCAGCCGCTACCAGCGCCTGCTCACCCGCTGGGGGATACGGCTGCCCCGGTGATCATGGACAAACCAGCGTCATCTCTTACTCCCCCGACACCCAGTCAAGATCCGGTGGGTCGCACAGCCACCGATTCCTCCGGGATTGCAACCAAATCACCGACGAACAGCTCAACCACGACAGTGACCGAGCGGCGGCCGGCGACGATGCCTGCCTTGTCGTCGGTCAGAACGTCCGCTACGACACCCGATGAGGCACCGGTGGTGCCCCCTCAGACGACACCACCGGCAAGTAAGCCCACGACCGAAGCATCGATGGCTACGGACCCAGTCACGGCAGCCACCGTCACGGCGGCCCCATCAGCGCTTACTGACAAACCAGCAGAATCCACGACAACCAATCCGACCGTGGCTAAACCAGCCGATGCGATCGCATCACCGGCGAACGACGCGACGGGCTCACAACCGGTGGTGCCCCCTCAGACGACACCACCGGCAAGTAAGCCCACGACCGAAGCATCGATGGCTACGGACCCAGTCACGGCAGCCACCGTCACGGCGGCCCCATCAGCGCTTACTGACAAACCAGCAGAATCCACGACAACCAATCCGACCGTGGCTAAACCAGCCGATGCGATCGCATCACCGGCGAACGACGCGACGGGCTCACAACCGGTGGTGCCCCCTCAGACGACACCACCGGCAAGTAAGCCCACGACCGAAGCATCGATGGCTACGGACCCAGTCACGGCAGCCACCGTCACGGCGGCCCCATCAGCGCTTACTGACAAACCAGCAGAATCCACGACAACCAATCCGACCGTGGCTAAACCAGCCGATGCGATCGCATCACCGGCGAACGACGCGACGGGCTCACAACCGGTGGTGCCCCCTCAGACGACACCACCGGCAAGTAAGCCCACGACCGAAGCATCGATGGCTACGGACCCAGTCACGGCAGCCACCGTCACGGCGGCCCCATCAGCGCTTACTGACAAACCAGCAGAATCCACGACAACCAATCCGACCGTGGCTAAACCAGCCGATGCGATCGCATCACCGGCGAACGACGCGACGGGCTCACAAGCGCCGGTTGCGCAACCGGCTGGTAAGAGACCCTCAGCTCAATCTACAGCCCCTAGACAACGGTCGAAGAAACCTTCGGCGCCACAGCGTGTTGCACCGATTATCAGCAAAGCCCGACAGATTAATGTGTACATCCTGCCACGCGCGTATGACATAGCGTTGGCTCGTGGTCAATCAGGGGTTCTGTACGCCGATATCGCGATGGATGCTATCGAGTGGGCGCTTGATGAAGGCGTTCTGGAACACTTGGTGCGACGGCGCACCAGTCGTACCCGCCCCGCAGGAGGCCGGTTTCCCGGGCGGCGAATCGGCCGTTCGCGGGCTGAGGAAGGGGTCTCTCGCGTACCGTGGCCGGTGCAGTTAGACACAGCTCAGCATGACGTACTGACGGAAATCATGGCTGAGGTGGGGATCAGGCATAAGTCCGCACTGATCGGTGCCGCCGTCGAGGCCTACCTATTTGATGAGGAGGGCGAGGAGATCGAAACAGAGCTTGAGTAGACGTGGTCAATTATCGGGATCTAAGGCTTCCTCCGCGACCTCTAGGTCGCGGAGGAAGCCTTTCCTCTGACCTGTGTTCCATTGGACCATGTTCTGGAGTCACCGCAGGACGACGGGTCGCTCAGGCGCGCCCGCAGCGAGAATGGCGCCGATCAGATCGCTGAGGCCGATTGGGTAGATGGTCTCGCTCGTCGAGCACAGCTCATCAAGGGCCCACCAGCGGCGGGCCTGGATGGCGCCGGGCTGGATAGCGCGATCAGGGTCAATGTCGTCAACCGCGATCCGTGCGAAATAGTACCGCTCAACCTGGCGGACTTCCTGGCCGCCAACCTGCTGCTCCTTGCTGCATTCAGCGATCTGCCCACCCAGTGGGACTTCGCCCTCCTTGATGCCGGGTTCCTCTCGAAGTTCGGGGTGAAGAAGCGGTGATGTGCTCCTCTCCGCTGTCGAGGGAGTCGCCTGGGGAGCCCAGAAACCTCCGTTCTCCTCATAGCGCAGCAGCACACGCTTGTCGTCGTCGTCCAGGGCGATGACACGGGCGGCTGTTCGTAGCGATCGGTATCCGGCGGTGTCGGCAGAACCGTGTGGATGACGCTGGCATGCGGCGTGGATGGCGGAGCAGGCGGCCCGGTGGGACGCGCAGTACGCGGGCTCAGAGAACCGGCGGCGGGCGATCGCCGAAGCGCGGCGGGTCCAAGAGCGGCATGGGACGTCGCCGGTCGTAACGTGGGGACGGCGATCGACGTCCGCCGGGCGCACAAGGCGGCCCAGGCCACGACCCGGGCGCTGGATGCCCGCCCCGGCGGCGGGCTGGACGTCGCGGCGTTGGGATTCGCCGACATGAACGCGATCGTCGCGGGCTTTGAGCACCTGGTCAAAGCCGACGGAGGCGACATGAGCCCCAAGAACAAGTCCAGCCTGCTGTCGATGTGGTTCAGGGTGCTGGACTGGGGCCGGCTCACCGAACGCCTGGATGGCATCAGGCTCCTTTGTCCGGCACTCTAGGGCCTGTCCTGTGAATCATGAGAGCCAGTCCAGGGTGGCGATGAGCAGAATCTGGGAGCGATAGATGAGGGCGCGTTTGGCATAGCGGGAGGCCAGTGCGCGGTAGCGCTTGAGCCGCGCAATCGCCCGCTCCACCACGTTGCGCCGCTTGTAGATCTTCGGGTCGAAGGCATACGGCCGGCCGCCCGCTGAGCCGCGTTTCTTTCGGTGGGCCAGCTGGTCCTTCTTCTCCGGGATGGTCGCGGCGATCCGTCGGCGGCGCAGGTAGCGGCGGGTGCTGCGGGCGCTGTAGGCCTTGTCGGCGATCACCCGAAATCGCCAGCCCCGGCGCTGCCCGGTATGGGCGGGCGCGATGACCTGGTCGATCAGCGGGATCAGCCGCGGGTTGTCACCCGCCTGGCCGGCGGTGAGGATGACGGCCAGTATTCGGCACCCGGCGTCCACCGCCACGTGCAGCTTGCTGGTCAGGCCGCCCCGGGAGCGGCCCAGCGCCTCCCCGTCGACGGCCGCCACCGTCGCTCCAGAGGCGCCGATGGCGGCAGATCCCCCTTTTTCCGGGCGCCGGCGGCATGCTGGTGCGCCCGGGTGACGGTGGAGTCGACCGACACCTCCCATAGTTCGGTGGCATCGTCTTCTTCGGCGAGCTGAACGTTTCCCTTGACGTGCTGGAAGATCGCCTCCCAGGTACCGTCGGCGGTCCATCGGCGCAGTCGCTCATGCAGGGTCTTCCACGGCCCGTACCGGTCGGGGACATCCCGCCATGGCGCCCCGGTCCGGGCCTGCCACAAGATCCCGTTGATCACTTGCCGATGGTCACGCCACTGACCGCCCTGCCCGCCGCCTTCCGGCAAGACCGACTTGATCATCTCCCACTGCTGATCGGTGAGCTCGCCCCGATGAACCATGCCTCCAGCATCACCGACCAGGCCAAATGCTCTGGCCGAAGATTCACAGGACAGGCCCTAGTGCTCTGACCGCATATGTTCACCGGCTTTGGGATCGGTGACTCGATCAAGCCTGAGTACTCTCGGCTCGTGGGAGATCGCGAACAGTATGTGAGGTATCAGCAGGACCGGACCGTGCTGGTGGCGATCGGGGCTCATCTCGATCCCCAGATCAGTCGGATCCGCGTACGGTTACCTCGGTCCGTGGCTGAGTCGGCGGTCGCTGCCTGGGATCGCGATGAGCTAGGCGAGATCGACGAGGAAAGCCGCGAAGAGTACGAACTGCGTGACGATGCTGCCGAGCTGGCTTTGATCGGCCTGGCGATCACCTCGCGCGGCGTGTGGGATGGCGAGGAGGTCGTCGTCGACCTGGATGTCGCCCAGATCTCGGCGGCGTTGCAGGCCGCGCGATAGGTCAGGCTGCAGCAGCGAGAGGTCGTCGTCCTCCCCAGCGCAGTCCCTTCTCGCTGCGGATACGGGCACGCTCGCGGCGTTGGGCTGCGAGGACGTCGGGGTGGCGGGCATTGGCGTTGCGCCAGCGCAGGTAGGCGTGCAAAGCCCGGGTCTGCACGGGGTGGTTGAGGTGGTGGGAGTTGGCGATGGTGAATTGCCTCAGCGGTCCGAAGTGAGCCTCGATCGGGTTGGCCCAGGAGGCGTAGGTCGGGGTGAAGCAAAGCTCAACCCGGTGCTTGATGGCCCAGCGACGGATCTGCTCGCCCTTGTGCGCGGACAGGTTGTCCAAGATGACGTAGATGGGGGCGCCGTCGGGGCGGGCGGCGCGGATCGACTTCAACGCGGCCAGGGTGTTCGCGGCGCCCTTCCTGCGGCGGTTGACACCCCAAAGAGTGTCGTCGCCGACCGAGTAGCAACCGTGGAAGTAGGTGACGCCGTGGGTGCGGTGGTAGGTGGCCGGATGCCGCTTGGGGTGTCCCTGCGCGGCCCAGCCCGAGCCGCCGGTGGGCCGGATCCCGAGTGGGCCGAACTCGTCGAAGGCGAAGACCCGGTCCGCAAAGCGGTCCAAGACTTCCTCGATCCGGTCCAGCTTCGCCTCCCGATCGGGGTCGGGGGATTCCTTCCATGTCTTGGTGCGCTGGAAGGTGACGCCGCGGCGGGCGAGCAGGCAGCGTAAGGCCTCGCGGCCGATGCGGATGATGCGCCCGTGCACCTTGCGCAGGTAGGCGACGAGCTTGCGCAATGACCAGCGGGTGAAGGGCTGGCCGAGCTTGGTCGGGCGGGTGGTGGCCGTCACGACGACGAAGTCCTCGTCGTCAGGACTGAGCAGGCGGGGACGGCCTCCCGCCCACCGAGGGTCCAAGCAGGCCAGACCGATCTCGTTGAATCGGTGGATCACATCACGGACCGTGTCCTCATCGGCCTGTACCAGTTGGGCGATCACCGGGACGCGGTTCCCGCCGGCCGAGGCCAGCAGCATCATCGCGCGCCGGTAGCGCACCGAACTGGTGCTGGCTCGGCGCACGATCTGCTGCAGCCGTTGCCCTTCTTGGTCGGTCAGTCTGCGCACACGGACAGGCTCGGCCACCGCGCCTCCAGCGGTTGGATCGGATGTCACTGCACATCCAACCGCCACGACCACCAACACGGCGAACCTATGTGGTCACAGCACTAGCCACGTCATCAAGCAGGCCGAGCCGAATGAGGATGAGATCGGCAAGGCGATCCCGGAGTCAGTGATCGCCCAGTTGGACGCCCACGCCGAGTTGCTCGGGGCGGGCATCCGCCACGGGCGGCTGTCACCCGAGCAGGTTTGACCTGCGTGACCAGTGTGTACGGCGGCGGGTGCCGTGCTGTGTGGGTGTTCAGGAGGGCGCCGGGCGTGGGCGCAGGTCCACGATGTCCAGGCCAGGCGGGCCCAAAGAGCCGGTTCCGGAGATGACGATCTCGAAGTAGCCCTTCGCTTCGAGGCCGCCTGCGCCGCTGCTGCCATCTCCGTTGTTCTGGGTGAAGAACGTGCTGCTGCCGACCGGCTTCTGGGGAAAGTAGGTGAGGAGAACGCCCTGCCCGGCCCAGGAGTCGTGGGAGGGGCCGTTCCACCATTCGTAGGCGGTTGCGGCGTGCGAGAAGGTGCTCAGTAAGAAGGCTGTGGGGGATTCGTCGCTGTAATTGTCCTGCCCTTGGAACCAGCAGTGCGATCGCGGATCGATCTCTTTCGCATCCGAGGTGTAGGACTCGCACCTGACGTCGATGTAGACGATCTGGCGTTCGTGCGAACGGACGAAAGCTTCGAAGGCGGCCGCACCGGTCTGCGTGGTCGCATCCGCTCTCAGCCTTGGGATATCAGTGACGGTGTATCGGTAGACGCCATACCCGGCAGCCGCGGGGAGCAGGACCACCGCGAGCGCCACGAGGGCGCGGCCTGTGCGCCAGCGTCTGGCGAGCCTGCCGGCGTCCTTGAGATCGTCGGCGAAGACGATCGCGGCGGGGTCCCGGGCGCTTGCGAGATCGCCCTGGTTCTCCCGGGGCGCCACCAGGCGCCAGCCCCTACGGTGGGCGGCCTCGAACTTGTCCTCGATGTCGCCCACGTGGGTCAGCCGGCCGTTCTCGTCGATCGCCCCGGTGACCGCGGTTCGCGGCCGGGGTCCGCGAAGGAACCCGCGCACCGCGGCCACGGATGGGCGGCGCGAGGCGGGTCTGCGCAGGAGTTCACGCAGGGCAAGCGCGAAGGCCGCGCCGAGCGAGGGCCCCTCCACCGACGGCACCGCAGCGCCGTTGACGACGATCCGCCACAGCACGCACCGTCCGCCCCGACGTCCCGGCGAGGCGTTCCAAGCGACGGCGAGTGCGTCTTCGAAAGCGCCGTCGGCGTGGACGCCCGCCATCGTCTGGGGATCAGGGAAGAGACCGGCGGGCCCGCCTGGGTACTCCCACAGTTCCAGGCTCCCGGCGGCGCCCTTCTCGGCGCCGTTATCTCCGGGCGTACCGAACACGACCGACATGCGGACGACGTACCGCGACTGCGTGTCTTCTCTGGCCAGCCGCAGACCGGTCAACGCGACCATCGCCCGGACCGGATCGTCGCCGAGCCGCTCCAGCGTGCGTACCAAGGCCTCCAGCCGGGGCCGTAGGGAGAGGTCGGCCGCGGCGATACCCTCCCGCCCCAGCAGCCCCGCGCCGCCCGGCCTCGGTGGAAGCGCCCCGGCGGTGCTCCAATGCTCGACCACCCGTTCAAGGACGGCCGGCCGCTCGCCATCGGAAGCGCCGAGTGCCTGGGCCACGAGCAGAGTCATCGTGGCGGAGTCGGTCACCGCCCGGCGTTCGTCGGCGGTTCCGGAGGCGTGCGCGGCGATCAGCGCCAGCACCGCCGACGCCTCGTCCCCGGCGAGCCATTCCGGGTCGTGGGCGACCGCCTCCTTGCAGCAGTCCCACCACAATCTCCCGGTTGCCGCCAGATCCCGGACCACCTCGCTGGGAGAGCACCCGTCTGCTCCCGCCTTCAGCCCCGACAGCCGCCGGTCCAGTTCTGCCCGGTGAACCAGGCTTGTGGCGTCCTTCTTGACGGTCGTCACGGCATGTCTCCGAGGATCATGGCGCGAACCCGCTCGTCCACCCGGTCGGCGACGTGATGCCAGGCGCTCAGGGTGGCCTGGCTCGCCGCAGCCGCCACTGACGTGCGGACAGTGCCCAGGTTCCAGGCCGGAATCCGACCCGCAGAAACTGGCCGGGATATCTGCCAGGAAGCCTCAGGGTCATACCCGGCCAGCCCGATGACAGAACTGGCCGGCCCCAGCGGTGCCCGAGTCAGCGGAATGAGGATCTCCTGCTCGGCGCCGTCCCCAAGACGCTGGTACCAGACCGATAGGACGACCGGAAGATCATCGCTCTCCGGCGAGATGACCTCCAACTGGTAGTCCGATGTCTGGGCGTCCGCTTCGCGCCCGTCGACCCGGTGCAGCAGGAACTCCAGCCGATCCGGCCCCGAGACCCTCAGGACGACGCCACCCGAACCAGCGGCCGTGACCACACCCCTCCTGGGCGGCAGAGGAAGGAGGAAGCGCCCGGATTCCGGGTCACGCCGGGCCTGCGGCCTCCTCCGGCGGCGCGCCGGACCGGGATCGGACTCCAGCTCCTCCTTGCCGAAACGGGGCACCGCGAGCGGGACATCCAGCAGCGAGGCCCAGTACCGCTTCCAAAAGCCGTACCCCTCCCATCCGCGCCGAGCCACCCGAGCCGATAAGGGGGTGCGCGTGTCGATGAGCGACCTCCAATAGCGGTCCGCGAACCCGGTCACGCGCCGCTCCCTTCGGTGAGGGAGGGCCCCTCCTGCACCGGTTGGACGGCTGCGGGGCTCCGCGCCGTCCCGAACCGCCTGAGCAGGGCCGGACCGGAGGCGCCGACGACGACCGCAGCCATCCAGCCGGTCAGCTGGTCGCGCAGCAGCACCCCCGCCACGGCCCCGATGACGACGCGGGTCAGCGCGACCAGCGTGTCCGGAAACACATCGATATAGTCGAGCAGCCCCGGCGGATCGCCCTCGCCGGAAGCGCGAACCTGCTGACGATCCTCCCGCCAGGCGTTCAACTTCCCCCACAGCGCGACACCTTCGACGATCGCCCCGCCGCCCGCTCCCGCCCCCATCGCGACAAACCAGTCCAGCATGGCCCGCCCCATCGTGATCCCGTGTTCGGCTCGTTGCGGGGAGTGTCTCATCCCGAAATGCACCCGGGTAGCGCGATTCGCCAACCGGGATGGAAAAGTGGCCGCCCACGCCGAAAGCTCAGAGAGAACCAGCTGTGGCCTGCAGGACCTCCCCGAGCAGGACCGGCAAGCCATCGCCGACCTGATCAACCGGTTCGCGCACCAAGAAACCAACCCTGAGCGGCAGCTGACCGCCTGGGAAGCGCCCGAAACCTTGGGGCTCTGGCCTGAAGAAAGCCAACCGCCTCGGGTGACCAACCCCGGCACCACCCTGACCATCACGCCCCCGCCAGCGCCGCTGCCGGGGTCTTTACTCGTTGATCATCAAGAAGATCAACGAGACCGCGCCGAACCTACGTGCTTGACGTGCCTGACAGACCTTCAAGCAGCTGACCAGCTATTTCGCTTGGCTACGCAAGATAAGTCTTGGACATGAGTGTCTACCTCGAACCCATCGTGCACGGCATAGGCGAGGGCCCGTATGCGGTGAGCACCCTGATCGCCCGCCGGATCATGCGGACCGAACGCCACGAGGAGCCCGCTGGCGTAGGTGGCGCGCCGCCCGCCCTGCTTCAGGCCGCCACCGCGCTAGAAGGGGCGGCTCACACGGGAGGAGGAACGGCCTCCCTGGTGCGCGACGCCTCGGCCCGCATCGCCAGATCGCGTAGCCGCTTGCGGACATCGATTCCATTCCATGTGCCCACGTAGTGCGGTTCGCCGCCCTCGATGGCCATCGCGAGGGCGTACCCCGCGCGGAGCGGATCACCGGGAGGCGGCACCGTGCTGCGCTGGTCGTAGCCCGTGGTGGGGACGTCCCATATCAGGATGCGCCAGTCGGTGCCGTGATCGTCGTCGAACAAGTAGTAGTCGACCGCTGCAGGCGCCTGTGCAACCAGCTTATCCAGGTAGGCGCGGAAGGTAGCGCGGCCGAAGACCCGCGGGCTTCCCACGGCATCGTCGATCACCCCGCGCCCGATCACGAGACGATCCTTGCTGCCGAAATCGGTGATCCAAGACCAGTGCGGGTCACCGCTGTCCCGCGTCTGGATCACGAACGCATATTGATGACCGCCGCACGAGCCCATCCTCCGATGATGCGCAGCCAGCGGGACACGCGCCAGCGGAACGGGACATCCAGTCGATGATCAATGGGACGGCCTTAAGCCGGGGCGCGATGGCCCGCGGCGCGCTTACGCCGTCGAGACCTGCGCCCGGTCCTCGCAACATGCTGTGAGCCAGTCAACGTGCCTTACTTGCCTGAATATCTCTCTCTGACCTGCGAGAAGAGGCCAACAACCCCAGATAACGATCGCCGTCCCAGTGGCCGATCCTGTCCGTGTGGTAGTCAGGTTCGTATCCGATGGGGATGACGTCGGGGACTGCCATGCACGGCTAATCGCCATGGCTCGCTACCGGCTCCTACGCGGTGGTGGATCCGAGCGCGTAGCCCGCCTCGATCCTCCCGGGCGCGATTGAGCGGTCCCCCGGCGTCTATAGGTCCTCAACTCGCTGGCCTTCCCCGACGCCGGTGTTGGTGACGCCGGGGACGGCCGAGCGCTCGGAAGTGAGCACGATCGTGTTGCGCGTGGTCACGAGCTCGGCAGGGATGTCATTGTCGGCCACGATCAGCTGGATCCGGTCCTTGTATGCCTCGGCGAGGGTGGCCAGGCGGGCGTAGATGCGGCGGCCGAGCTCGCGGTCCTGGTCGACGGTGCCGATCGCTTTACGCGGGGAGTCGATGATCAGCAGGCTCGGCAGCAGGACGCCGGGATGGTCGAGCGCGGTGGTGAGCAGGGTCAGGTGGTAAGCGATGTTGAGCGCGGTACTAGCGCCGCCTCCGCTGGCCTGTAGGTCTTCGAACGCGGTGTCCCCCACCAGTGGCAGGAAGGTGTCCGGGTCGATGCGAGCGGTGCCGTCGGCGGGGATGCCGATCAGATCGACCTCGTCGGTGAACGCCGCGCTGATGTCATCGAGCTGGGCGCCGCGGGCGCGCAGGGCCCTCTCCCGTTCGGCAATGTCGACCTTGAGCTGCCGGTCCGTCTTACGGTGGGCAACGGCCTCGGCGCGGACCTGGTCGAGCCGCCGCCACATCTGCATGTGCCGGCCGGTCTCGTCGATGCCGTGGCGCAGGGATTCCGCCTGCCGGCTCAGCTGGGCGACCGACTCGATCCGCGGGGAGACCGCGCTGGCGGTCGCTTGGTCGTACTCGCGGCGGAGGGTATCCAGGTGCAGGTCCGTGTGGCGGGCCGTCAGCCGGGCCTGTTCGAGCGCGGTGATGTCGGCGTGGAGCAGGGTTTCCGTTTCGACTATTTGTGCCCGGATCCGGTCGGCGTTCTGGTCGGAGGCGTGGAGGTCTTCGATGACGACTGGGGCCAGCGGCTGGCAACACAGGCGGCAGTCCGTCTCGGCGACCTCGCGGCTGTCGAGGTCCTGCATGCAGCGCGGGCAGGTGGCGAACTCGAATGGCGCGAGCAGCCCGATCGCGGTACTGCGCCGTTCAGCTTTGGCCAGGTCTAGGCGCAGTTGGGCGAGGGTGGCCTCGCGGCCGCGAACGGTGACCGCGAGCAGGTCGGCTTCCTCGTGCCGCTTCTTCGAGGCGGTCAGGGCCTTGGACAGCTCGGCGCGGCGGTCTTCTTCCGCACCGGTCAGTGCGGTGACTTCGTCACGGGTCGCTCGCAGCTTGTCCTCCGCCGCCGCGAGCTGCTGCACCAGATCCATGCGGCGGGCCCGTAGCTCGTCGACATCGGCGATGCCGGTGTCGCGGATGAATCGGTCGATTGCGGCGGCGTCCTTGTCCAGTTGTTTGGCGCGGTCGCGGGCGATCCCTCGCTGGCGTTTCAGCTCGAAAAGTTCCGGGTCGGTGAGACCGAACATCAACTCGAATGCGGCGATGCGTTTCGGGTTGATGTTCGTGGTGTCGAGATGCCCAACGACCGACCGGTCGATCTCCTTAGCCTGCAGGAAGCAGTACCGGAAGATGTCTTTGAAGGTCAGGGCGACGGTGCGGGAATTGACGCCGGCCCGGGACGTTGGCACCCGTTCGACCGGGATGCCCAGCGCCTCCAGCAGGAACCGGGAGATGGACGGCCCGTCGGCGGGCTTGGGACTGACCGCCCAGGTGCGTTGCACCCGATGCGAGCCCGGTTCGATGATCTCCACCAGGCCGGAGTCGGCGCCGATTCTGCGGCGCAGAATCAGCGACGAATCCCCCGCCTCGATAGCGAGATCGACGTAGGTGACGTGCTGGACCACCGCAGGGGTTAGAGCCGCGTTACCGCCGAACGCGTGCTTGATCAGCATCAGCAGCGTCGACTTGCCCATCGTCGTCGTGCCAGTGACGAACGTCAGCGGGGACGTGAAGTCGAACGTGTGCGACGCGCGGTTGGTTGACACGGTCAGAGACCGGATACGCAGCTTCGTGGCCATCTAAATCTCGCTTCTGAGCGGGAGCGCGACGACGTCCGGCAACTGTTCGTAGATCAGGTCTTTCAGATCCCGGCCAGGCAGGTCGAAGTGTGCGCGTAGGAATCGGGCCCGCTCGGCCACGACCGCCCACGGGCTGGTTCCCTCCAAGGCCATGCCGAGGTCGCGTCCGGCATCGGTCAGGGTGATCTCGGTAGAGCCGTCAACCCGGGCGAACGTCGCAAGGCGTTTGCCGACCAGCGCGCCGAGGATGGGGTAGTAGCGGTCGTCCCACGGCCCGTACTTGTAGCGAATCATGCGGCTCTCCACCGCCTGTCGCTCGTCGTCGGTCGGCGCGACGCCCGGCCCAGCGACGCCGGCCGGCAGGAGGCGTTCGGCCATGACCGGATACCGGAGCAGGAAATCGATCTTCGCCAGTTTGGTCAGGCCGCGGAATGGTTCCCCCGGCTGGGTGAACTGGCAGACGAGGATGAGGACCCGAGCCTCGTGATAGAGGCTCTCCTGGCGGATCGCCAGGACAGCGGCAGCGGGCAGCGGAGCGATCATCATCCACCCGCCGGTCGCGAGAATCCGAACTTGCACATGTCGCTCAACTCGTAGGCGTACCCGAGGATGTGGAAGTCATCGAGTGGCACGCTGATCTTCTTGCTGAGCTCCGCCCGGCGCAGCTCAGCATGCAGCAGCGCCTGGAACTGGATGCCGTGGTGGCCGCTGTTGCCGATCAGCTGGGCACGGATCCGGCGGACGATGTCGAGGATCTCCATCTCCAGCCGGAACTGCGTCTCGATGTCCTCCGGGAACCCGGTCCTGGCCTGCGGCCAGATGTGCAGCCACAAGTCTCGCAGGCCCAGGGCGTTGTCCCGTTCGTCATCGCCCATCAGGGCGTCGCGCATCTTCTCGATAAGGCGATGACCGCCGGGGGCACGTGGCGGCGCCTGCCCGGACCGCAGCAGCGACACCGGGTCGCCGACAGCGCGCCGCGTGCCGAGCCGGATCGCGTCCAGGACCGCGTCACGGGAGATGGTCCGCCGCTGAACCGTCTGCGCGATCTCCGACCGCGGGTCGTAGGCGCCAGGGTTGGTTAGATATTGGGCCAGATCGACGGGCCGACCGCTGTCATCCCGGCTCGCCTCCGAGACGAGATCGACGACCGCCTTGTAGACGTCAGCGGCTGCCGATGGCGCGAAGCCAAGCGTGCCAGCCGCAGGTTCCACAATCTGCCGGATGTTGACATCCCGGATGTCACGCTTCGCTGGCCGCTCGCAGTCGAACTGGCAGCTGTGCACGAACCGCAGGAGCATCTCGAACAGCCCTGTCGGCAGACCGGCCGGGTCGTGCCGTTTCGGTTTGGGCGGCACCGGTGCGGCGGGTTTGGGGATGTTGTCCAGGGTGGTGGACTTCGCCGCCATTTCCATCATGGCCCACGCCAGGTGCGCGATCAGCGCGGCCCCCCGCGGCGTGTCCAGCTCACCGGCCCGGCACACGTCCAGCAGGGCACGCGGCGTGTAGTCACCCGGTCTGCCGCCCAGACGCGTGTTGCTGGCCAGCCGTACGACCGGCCAGCTGGTGTAGCCGAGCCACCGGTCGAACAGGTGCGCGATCCCGCCGTGGTCACACAGCGACTTCATGGTGGTGTATAGCATCTGGTCGTGGTGCTTGACCGACACCAGCTCCAGCAGCGGCGGTCTGTCCCGCACGATGATGAAGTCTTCCTGCCACTCACAGATGATCTTTACGATCGACGTATCGGTGTGCAGGCTCAGGCAGTACGAGGCGATGATCTCGGTCTGGTAGTGGTAGTTGCCCTGGGTCGGCGCGCCCGCGTCCTCGGCCGGCCGCCGAAAGAGGTCCAGCTCGAGCTGACCGCTCGGGTCGACATCTGCGGAGAGCCCGTGCTCCTGCCCGGCTCCTGAAGCAGCGTCACCCGCCACGGTGCATCCACCTTCCTTGCGACCGGTAAGCGCAAACTCACGAACAGCGAACCCGATCACGGAGCGGTACGCAATAGCCTGTTAAGCATGAAAGACGACTTGTCGTGCGACCCACCACACTGGCCGCAGCAGCAATAGCAACCCCGCAGACCTCTTGTCTTCCATCCTGGCGAGCAGGACCGAGGAGTACTGAATCGGTCCGGGTTGGTTGGAGGCCCTGAAACCAGCACGGGGCACATGCGAAAGAAGAGATCATCTCGGGGTCCCGGTAGTAATGGCCGTGAATCCAACGATGTTGCTGCTGACCTGCGGAGATTCCTAGGAAAACACGATCACGAAACGGCGGGCCAAGCTCTATCCATGCAGGTCAGACCTATATCTGTTGGATTTTCCGCGATTGCTACCGAAACCCCATGTTGCATGCTGTCACAGGCGATGATCCACCACCTATGGGTGAAGTCCTCCATCGACTTCCAGTCGCCGACCGCGCGCGCTTCCTCCACCGCGGCGGGCAGCCCCCAGTCGAAACCTTCTCGATCGCGTGGGTGGCTCAAGGCCTCGCGGATCGCGGGCAACGTCTTCTCCGGCCGAGGCTCGGGCGCGATGATCGGCACAGGCAGGTTCCCCTCCACGAGCGGAGGCTTGACGCTATCAGCGTCCTGCGACAACAACCGGCCATCTCTGAGGGCGTCGTTGAGTCGGTGGTTGGCCAGCTACTTGCCTGACATGCCTTCCTAAGCATCAATCAGCTGACCAGCAAGAACGCTCAAAGACTCAAGATAACGATCGCTCCGCTGGACAGTAGTGATGCCGTCAGGCCAGGAGGCCCAGGGTTTCGGGCGTTTCCCAGGCCGCGAGATGCCGCTCAGGGTCGGTTTCCTCCTGCACGCATTGGTTGATCAGCTCGGCGAGGGCTTGCCGGTCCAAGGCAGCCTGGCCGTCGTCGACCGCGGCACGTTCGTCGTCGGTGAGCGGAACGGCGGTGAGCATGCGCTGCCTCTCCAGCGTCTTCGCTTCCCGCTCTAGCCGGGCGCGAGCGACCGCCCGCCGCCGCGCCTCCTCCCGGGCCCTCGCCGTCTCGTCCACCCCAGGCTCCAGTTCCTGGACCACCCGGGCGAAGCCCACTTCCGGCTCGGCCGCCCACCGCGCCACGGCCGCCGCCGTATCCGCCCGCCGTCCCCGCGCCACGACCGTCGACGTCCCATGCCGCTCTTGGACCCGCCGCGCTTCGGCGATCGCCCGCCGCCGGTTCTCTGAGCCCGCGTACTGCCCCTCCCACCGGGCCGCCTGCTCCGCCATCCACGCCGCATGCCGCACCCCGGCATCATCCACCCGGATCTGCTGACGACGCCGGATACCACGCAGCAGCCGACCGGCCCGCCACTGCACCAGGCCCACCATGCTCCTCGCCGACCGGACCTGAGCCGACAGCAGTTCCTCGACCTCGCCTGGTGGCAGGTGCCGCAGCAGCAGCTCGACCAGGTGCTCCAGGGAGGCCATGCCACTCTTCGACGGCACCTCTGTCCCCTCGGGCACCTGACCGGCCCGCTGCATCACCCACATCGCCCGGCACCGCTCCAGCAGTTCCCGCGCCTCGTCCATCCTTTCGGCGAGGGTTTTGTCCCCCTCAGACCTTCGCCGATCACAGCCCGGTGGTTCGTCCAGGCCGGACTCTGTCGGAGGAGGGGTAGAACCTTCATACGTATAAGGAGACGTGTGCACTAGTCCACAGCCACGACTGCGGATGGGCGTCGAGCAGGTGCGAGAGCCGTACCGGACCGTGACGCAGCTGGCAAGTGCGCGGTGAATCGATGCCAGGGTCGGCCGCCGCATGGCCAGCCTCTTCGGGTTGTCAGTGACCGTTTCGACCGCCCGGCCCAGGCTCTTGGGGAAGCCCCCGGGCAGGCGAGCCAGGTCCCAGCACAAGACGTACTCGGCGCGCTGGCCAGGGGCCGCCCCGAGGGTCTTGCGCAGCATGCCGAGCCCGACCAGACGGCCAAGGTCCGTCCACGCGGTACGGCGCCCCACCTTGTGCTGGGATGCGTACAGGCCGACGACTTTCGGGAGGTTGGTGATGTGGCCGGCCTTGTCCGCGTGGTGGGTCAGGTGGCGGGCCATGCGGTAGGCGCAGCGATCGGCCAACGTGCAGCGCCACCAGGCCAACGCCACCAGCCGAAACCACGTCAGGGTTGGGACGGCGGGCAGCCGGTCATCGTCCTCGTAGCAGACCGCGCGGCGACGCTTACCAGGCGTTTTGCTGTGTGCCCAGTGCGATGATGCGCGGTTGTGATCATTGTGTGAGGCAAGGCCAGTATCACCCGATTGCGACACGCCGCTTTCGGGCATGAGTAGCCGAGCCTCGGCGACATCGTCTATCGTGGTCTCCGAAGCTTCTGGGACCGGCTCCAGGCATGCGAAAGCCCGCCGGGAACCGGTGGCCTGTAGAGAGGGTCCTCGCGCGTTTGCTGTGGCGGCTATGGCGCGGGGGCCCTGTTTGCTGTCTGCGATCTGCTCCGCAGACTCAATGTGAGCTGTTCGATAGGTCTCCTTCGGGCGTGGCCGGGACGGCTACGCCGCGGTGTCTTCGGTGAGCAGCCACCCCATCTGGAGTGCTCTGGCGGGCGGCGGGCGGAAAATCCCACGGCCGAGGTCGGCCATGTATGCCCGTGCCGCGTCCTCGTTCTTGAAACCGAGTTCCCGCCACTTGCCGTGGACGAGAGCGAATACGAAATCGGCGTAGGCCGAGAAGGAGTCGAACCCCAGCTCTTCGGCCTTGCCAGACGTCTGCGTCAGGATGTCCGCGTGCAGGAACCGCACGGGGATACGGCGCCCGCCTTTGGACGGGCGGCCTCGTTTTGCACGGCCACTACTCATGGTCGCCGACCCTATCCTGAATCAGAAAATCAAGAGCGCACTTCCGGCGGCGTGTCGGATCGGAAGCGAAGATCCGGGCCCTACTCCACCGGAGTCGGCCAGCCGTGGGGGTTGCCGCGCGAGTCGGTCACCGGCGCGCCGTAGCCCTCCGGCGGCTCTCCGGCGGCGGCCATGGTGCGGATCAGCTCCAGCGTGGCCTGGCAGTCGCCCATGGCGCCGTGCAGCGCGCCGGGGAGCTTGTGGCGAATCCAGTCCTCCCGGGTGACGCTCCACTGCGCCTTGTACCAGCTGTAGACCCGCATGGCGCACTTCCAGGTGCGGCTTCGCGTCCACTGCTCGGCGTGCTCGTCGCCGTGAACGCGGGCGACCTCGGCACGCAGCAGGGCTCCGTCGTATACCGAGTTGTAGACGACGACGTCCCGGTCGCCCAGGACGTCGGAGATCTCGGGCAGCGCCTGGGCGAACGTGGGCTGGCAGGCGACGGCCTGGTCGCTGATGCCATGAATGGTGGTCGCCCGTTCCGGAATCGGCACACCGGGGTCGATGAGGGTGTCCAGGAGTTGGCGGCCGCTCATGTCGATGACGGCGATCTGCACGACCCTGTCGGTGCTGGTGTCCACACCGGTCGTCTCGGTGTCGAGGATCACCGCGTCGGAGACGAGGACGGCGGTGGCCCAGTCGATTGCCCGGCCGGTGACCTCGCGCAGGCTGACCGTCTCAGCGCGGGAGAACAGCTTGACCGGGCGTCGCTCGAACTCGGTGAGGGCCACGGGCGGCCGGACGGGCTGGAGGCCGTCATGGACGAGGCGCTTGTAGGTGTCGAGGCCGCTGCTCATGGCCTGCTTCCAGGTGACCCGGGGAAGACTGTCCAGGTTCGTCTCTGCTGGAGATCCCATACCTAATGATCTAACAGGAGCACCCCGATCGAGTGGTTCCTCCTCAATCAGCTTCCGCCGGGCACCTACCTGTACACGGCGGCCGGGGTCGAGCAATACCGGCAGAGGTCACCGTACGCCGCCGTGCGGCGCACGAACTACCTGCGCTGACAGTGAGGCGTGGAGGGATGCTCGCAGGGCCAGACGCGGCCATACGCTCCCCGGGTCAGGAGCACGGTGGCCGCCACGGCGACGTCGGCCAGGCCGCGTCGACCGCCAACTGCGCCAGGCGACCAGGCGGGAGGGCCCCCTTGGTCAGACCAGCTCGATCGCTGCTCTGGGCTCCAGCACAGAGCCAGCCCGTGCTGCTCAAGTCTTAACAGGAGCGTCAGGCAGTCGAAGGGGCAGACCATCAAGCAATGCCACTCACATCCTCACTATCAGTCGCTCGCTGCCCTTTAGCCGATGTCTTACGGGGAGCGGATCGACAGAAACTGCGCAGGGGATTTAAGCCTGTTTCGACTTCTTTGCCCCATATGTGTTCCCAGATCGGATCGCGATCGGGGACAAGCTCCGGGATGTGGTCGGTACCGCCCAGGTGGTCGTCGAGCCAGGGGGGCACCTCTGCGTCGGCAAGCCGCTGGAGGTCGTCGTCATCGTCACTACGGTGGCGATGTTGCGTTCCCGTCGTGGCGACGGGTTCGCGGTCGTGCCAAGCCGGTTCGATGGGGATATGACCGTCTTTGGGGGTCGCGTCGACAATGTCGGCGATCGTGACGTGTGATCTGGTCAGGTAGGCGTGCCATTGGGCGCGGTGCTGGCGATAGGTGTCTCGTAGTGCTTCGACCAGGGTTCCGGCTCCGAGGAAGTCGGCAAGGATGTCTAGATCCTCTGGTCCTCGGATCCAGCCTTGTGGTGTGCGTTCGGCGAGTCCGTACTGCAGGAGGGCTGCCAGCGCCTCGCTGACGGTGGTGGGGGAGAGGACCGCCAGACGGATGAGGTCGTTACGGCTGGTGGGGGCGGTGGTGAGGTGCTCGTAGACGAGAGCGGTTGTCCCGCCGCCCAGGAGGCGGAAGACAGGGTGAAGGGCTTGGATGTTGCCGGCTCTCCAGCGTTGCCACAGGGCCATCTCCCGGTACTTGTCAGGGAGTTGCAGCAGGTAAAGGTCTCCGCGTTCGCCACGTTGGGTTTCCACCCGGTAGATGAAGGCGTCGTTTTCTTCTCTGAGAGTGCGCAAGACCTGAGCGACGGTGTCGTAGTGCAGGCCCGTCATGAGGCTGAGAGAGCGTACGCCGAACTCCACGGCCGTCAGCCCGGTCATCTGGCCCGCAGCGCCTAGGGCTCTCAGGACCAGGCGCACAGAGGTCGCGGCCCGGCCCCAGCCTTGCATCCGTTCAGCGTCCTGCTCCGCGAGAAGGACCGCGTTCCACCAGGTGCGGATCTGTTGGTAGGGGTCGAGGTGGTAAGGGGGAGCAAGTGACACAGATCTACAAAGTAAAGAGCGTTGGTTCTCAGAGCTCACCTCTAAAGGCCACGGACCGCAGATCTGTGCCTTCACCCTCTTGCCTGTAACAGCGGCGGGTGGGCTCGACTCCCTAGTGTCGGAATCGCGGACAGATTCCTGCTGGAGGATGTAATCGATCGCGTTTTTCCAGTCCCGGACCAGAGCTGAGTCGCGGTTGGAGGGGCGGTAGCGAGCGAACAGGCTGGCTAGGCCTGGCCAGGTTCCGTCCTGCATGAGCTGGCGGACTTCGTTCAGGCGCCAACCGCGGGCGGCCAGTGAGTTGAGTACGGCGACGCGCGCTGCGTGGCCGGCGGTGGCGGTTCCGGGATCGAATTGGGTGGGGTCGTAGTTCCCGGTGACGGCGATCTGGGCGAGGTCGGGGCGCAGCGGGGAGCGGCCTCCTTCGCGAGGCAGCCAGGGCTCATCGTCGATGTCACGCGGTACGCTCCTCCATCCACTGGGTGGGGCGTCGCTGAGGGCGTCGGGAGAGGGCGCGTGGCGGATCGGGGCGCTGTGGGCAAGCTCGGCGGTGAGTTCTTGCTGCAGGCGTGCCCATACGTGCGCGTCGTTGGGGTGAGCGAGCGCGGTCAGGGCCATGGGCAGTGGAATGCTGAGTTCTTGGAAGCCGGGGCTGTGGCCGTTGATGGATTTGTAGCGTGAGCCCGGCGGGCGGATCTGGCCGTGTGGGCTGGAGTTGGGAGTGATGTCGAGGGTGTGGGGGTAGCGGCGGCGCAGGGCGAGGGCCAGGAGGTAGAGCTCCTGCCAGGGTTGTGGGGTGGCCCACAGGATGTAGAGGTGGCGGCCGCCACGGGGGGCGACGTCGGCGATGTAGCGGCCGCCGCATCGGGTGATGAGGGCGGCGCAGTCGTCGGCGTCGGCGCGCACCTGGGCGACCGGGTTGGGTGCCTGGATTGCTTTGGAGACGTCGAAGTCGAGGACTAGGACGCTGCCGCTGCCGAGTTCGGGGTTGTAGACCGAGATGGTCGTCGGCTGGTGGGGGTGGGTGGTGCTGAGGCGTTGGCGGCGGCGCTTGGAGTAGCTGCGGCCTCCGTCGCGAGAGACGCGCATCATGCCGTCTTGGCTCAGGGCAGGAGCAAACAGGGCCCATTGCTGCCGAGCGGTCTCCGGGATTCCGGAGGTGCTGGGCGTGGACCCGCCGACCGAGGTTGCGCCTGGTCGTGGCGCAAGCACTGGGTCAGCCCACGGCGATCCGGGAAGGGCATCAATCGCCACGGATCCGCGCGAAGACGCGCCGATCGTAGGCACGATCGTGCCAACCCGGGAACCATCGGTTATGATCCCTCCAAGGGACTCGTTCCCGAGCAATAAAAAACCGGTCCATGGCGGCTATGCCGTCCGGACTGATCACAGAGAAAACTTCAGCGTCCTGGCCTGGAAACCTGGCTGAAGATCTTCTCGCAGCGGTGTGGTGGCTGCCCCCCGGACAAGGGTGTTCCGGGGGCTTTTGCCGTTTTAGCTCGCGATACGCGCCTCTCCTTGCTCGTCGATTGAGCGCCCTTGCTCGTCGATTGAGCGGTCGACCAGCTGTGCCAAGACCGCGCTGACGCTGATCTTGTGCCTGCGACAGTATCTGACAAGTTTCGACGCGATTTCCGGCTCGAGGTTGGCGGTCGTCCGCCAGGGAAGTCCGCTGGTCTCGTCGTAGGTCGGTTCACGACGAACTTCGCCACGGGGTGCGCCGCGCTTGGCGCCACCTCTAGCAGTCCCACTCGTCATAGCCATGGGGAAGATCATGGCACAAGTTGAGAGTGTCAGTGCAGCATTGACCCCGGCGTGTCGCAATCTGGTCACCCGAATCATGGACGTCTGTGGTTTTGGTCCGAAGAAATCACAGCTGACCTGGGATGCAGCAGAATCTTTGTTGGGGGCGCCAGGGCAAACGCGGGCTGTGCCGCCCCGTGGGGTAGCTGATATCGTGTGCTCCAGATGTTGGTCTGTGGTCTGGCTCGTCTGGGCGCTCAACCTTTTCGGAGCTGGTTCCACAGGTTTGCGGTACAAGGCGCCTCCTGCCAGGGGGGCGCCTTTGTCGTTTCTGCGGGCTGGTCCACCATGAGCGGTGGGCGTCGCCTGGTTGGCCATCGTTCCACATACGATGTGTGTTTCCCAAGCACCGCAGGGGTTGCCGCTGTTTCTCATTGAGGGGCGCTCTCCTGGCTGAGTTGTCGGGTTTTAGCTGTTCGGTGCTGTGATCGGGGTGATCACCCGGGCCGTCCTAGTCGGCGGTGGGCCGTTGATGGTCGCAGCCTTCGCCCCTGGTCCGGGGCCGCCGAGGGGTAATTGTCGGCGTCGGGTGAGACCTGCTGAGATGCTCTGGCGATCGGTGCCTGGTGATGCTCGCGATTGCTGTAGTTCCTCTCGCGGTGGGCGTCGGCGGGTGGCGCCTGAAGCTGCCGGGATGTTCGGCGGGCGGGTGCCGAGCGGGTGGGTTTCATTGGGCATGCAGGTAGACCTCGGTGGCGGCTTGGGCGATGGTGTGGATGTCCTCGGTGATGGTCTTTTCCGGCTCGTGGGGGTTGTAGGTGATGGCGAGTCGTCCAAGGGATTTGCGGCGGATCAGGGTGTTCCAGACGTGGTTGGGGGTCGGGCCGGTGTTGGTCAGGCGCCAGGTGGCGCCGTCCCAGGTTTGGCGGTAGGTCCACAGCACGACGCTGCGTGCGCCGCCGGTGTTGAGGGGTTGGTCGACGCGGGCGGTGACTGCGGCTTCGGCGGAGGCTTTGCTGGCGGTGGAGGTGGCGCCGCGGTGGGCCAGGGCGATTTCGCGGGCGCCGAGGTGGACGCGGGTGTCCCAGCCTCGGGTGCGTAGGCGCAGCCATTGCTGGGTGAGGGCTCGCTCCAGCGGGATTTTCCAGGGCTGGTAGTCGGTGGCGGACAGGATGTTGGAGACGTTGACGACGTCGATGCTTCCGCTCAGGACGTAGTTTTCCACCCGGTCCAAGGTGATGAGCGGATATTTGGTGCGTAGTGCCTGCTGGCAGGGTTGGTTGGTGCCGCAGCCGAGTTCGGGGACCGTCACGTCGATGGCGAGTTGGCGGCCGGCGGGCAGGGCCGCGCGCAGGGTGGCGGAGGTTTCGTCGATGAAGCGTTGGATTTGCTCGGTGGTGGTGAAGCCGCGGATGCCGAGGTCGTAGGCGATTTTGACGCCGGCGACGCCGGGTTGGGCGGCGTATTGGGCGAGGCGGTCGGCGGTGGCTTTGAGGTGGGTGGGTCCGGCTTGCCAGGTGGTGGTGAGGTCGGTTTCCAGCCAGATGCGCAGGTTTTGGGTGCGTGCGTGCTCGATGGCTTGGTTGAGAGGGTCGTTGGCTGAGAGTGCGGGCGAGGGGGTGGGGGAAGAGGCGGGGGACAGGCTCGGGCTCGGGGTGAGGGGCGAGGGTGTGGGCGGGGGTTGAGAGGCGGTCAGGGTGATGGCGGGTGCGGGGGTGATCAGGCCTGGGTCGGGGCCGGTGCTGGGGGGTGCGAGGTTGGGGGCTTGCTCGGTGGTGGGGGAGGTTGTGGAGCTGGTGGCGGTGCACAGGTAGTCGGTGGAGCGCTGGCATAGGTCGCCGGGAGGGTTGATCGGGGTTTCGGTGTGGTCGAGGCACTGCAGCTTGGAGGTGGGGGGGCTGGGGGTGCAGGTGATCGGGCGAGGGCAGGAGGAGCTGCGGCGGGCTTGGGCGTTGCTGGTGTAGGTGCCGTCGTCGGCGACGCAGAACAGGCGGGCGCCGTCGCCGCCGCCGTTGTAGGCGGGGCTGGGGTCGAACCCTTCGACGACGTTGATGGTCTTCTTGGCCGCCGCGCTGCGGCTGGGGGCGGAGGATGCTGTGGCGGTGTCGAGGGTGAGGGTCAGGCAGTCGTTGTAGGCGGTGGTGCCGCGGGTGTAGAGGGTGGCGCAGGTTTGTTTCGTGGTGGGTTGGGGGTCGGGGCTGGCGATGGCGTAGGTGGTGGGTATGCCGAGGAGCACGACGACGATGAGGGCGATCAGGCGCCAGGGCCGGGTGCGGGCAGGGGCTGTTGGGGTGGGGTCGGTCATGGCAGGTGGGTGTCCTTTGGCGTCGGCGCGGGCGTTAGCCGCAGGGGGCGGGGGAGCGGGTGGTGATGGTGAGGGTTCCTTCGTCGTCGGGGCTGTTGGTGGGGCCTGACCAGTGGATGGTGATGAGGCCGGTGGCGGGGGTGGCGCAGGCGCTGAAGTTCACGAAGGAGGGTCCGCCCTCGTCGGGGGCGGGGGGGTGCAGGGTCACGGTGGTGTTTTCGCCGGCGAGCAGGGTGCCGCTGGCTGGTGTCAGGCGGGGAGGAGCGGTGCCGGTGGTGGTGGCGCTCCAGGTGATGGGGCCGGTGGCCGACAGGCTGAGGGGAACGCTGGCCCCGGCGCTGAGGTCGAGGTCGGTGGCTGATGCGCTCAGGGCCGCGTTTGGGGAGGTCGGGGCGGAAACGGGAGTGGTGGGGTGAGTGGTGGCGCCGGGCGGGGGTGGAGCGTGATCGGGCCCGCTGGTGAGGGTGGTCGGTGGGCGCGGGGATGGGGATGGGGGGTGATGTGAACGGTCGGCTGGGCAGGGGTGGCGCGCGCCGGGGCGGGGCGTGGCCGGGAGGTGCCGGTCGTTGGTGGTGGGGTGCCGGCGGTGGTGGTGGGCGGGGACGGTGACGGTGTGCTGGGCGGGGGCGGGTCGGAGGCCGGGATGGGCGCCGTGGTCGCCGGGGTGAGCGGGGGCGGGGGGGCTGACTCCAGGGGGAGGGGGTCTTGGCTGAAGGCGGCGGTGTGCGGGGCTTGGGCGCTGGCGTTGTGGATCTGAGGGGGCTGGCCGGTCCAGGACCAGATGGTCAGGCAGATGAGCAGGCTGGCTGCGCCGAGTGCGGTGGTGCGCAGGGCGCGCCGTTGGCCGGGGTTGATGAGGGCCTGAAGACGACGCAGCTGGGTGAGGGCGGCGGCTAGGGGGGTGGGGTGGTCGTGCTGGCGGTGGGCGCCGCGGGGTGCGGGATTGCTGGCGGTGGTGGCCGGGGTGGAAGCGGCGTCGGTGTCTGTGGGCAGCGGCGGGGGCGGGTCGTTCCAGAAGTCGCTGTTGTCGTTTTCCTGGAAGCCCTGCAGTGCTGGATCGGCGGCCCGGTGCTGTTGGGGTTTGGGCTGGTCGGGTTGGTGGGGGAACCCGGTGTCGCTCCAGGGGGGATCTGTGGCCGGTGGATCGGCCGGGGTGATGAGGTGCTGGTGGAGTTCGGGGGTGAGGGCGGTGATGGGGAGGTGGGCCATGAGGGTGGCGGCCGCGATGGTGATGTGGGCGGCTTTGCCGCAGGTGGCGCATTGGCCTACGTGCATGCGGACCTTGGTGCGCAGTCCTCGGCTGGGGGTGTCGATCCATTGGGTGGCCAAGGTGGCGGCTTGGGGGCAGGTGGGGTTGAGCTTGCCGGCTTGGCGGATGACGCTGGCCCATGCCTCGATGAGGTCTTCGGCGGCGGTGAGCGCCGCGGTGGTTTCGGCGAGGGGGCGTTGGGTGATGGCGCTGATGTGGTGGGGGGGTAGGTCGTGGCGCAGGGCGAGTTCGAGGAGTTCGCGGTCGCCGCGGTCGAGGGCTGAGAGGGCGTCGCGGGCCAGTTGGCGGCCGGAGATGGGGGGCTCGGTGCCGGTGGGGGCGTAGGGGTGGCCGTGGGTGGCGGGTTGTGGGGTGTGGGGGAGGGGGGCGGTGGTGAAGGCGTGGGTGCCGTCGCCGTTGTGGGCCAGGAGGCGGGTCAGGGCGTACAGCCAGGCGCGCAGTTGGTCGGGGCTGGGAATGCGGTGGGGGTGGCGGGTGGCCAGGGTGAGGGCGTCGCGGACGGTGTCGGCCGCGAGGTCGGGGACGGCGCGCCAGGTGAGGGCGTAGTCCAGGAGGGCGGCGCCGTAGCGGTCGGTGAGTTCGTGGCGGGTGGGGGCCGCGGTTGTGGTGCGGGGGTGGGGTGGTGGTGATGGGGGATCGGTGTGTGTCGGTTGTTTGATCATGGTGCCCACCCTTCGAAACCCAGCGGATGACATTGGAGTCAAGGCGGTTGTCAAAGCTATGGGGATCTTCCGGCCGCTTCCATGGATTCCCGGGGCCAGTCGGTGCATTGTGACCATTTCGTGACAAATGGAGTCGCCAAATCTGACTCCCCTTGTCAAGCTTTTTTGGGGGGTCTCCCCGGCCCGGAAAGTGCGCTCGGCGCCGCCGAGCCCTCAGAGCCTCGCTGGTCACGCCCGCAGTGCTCCCGCTGTCACGGGCAGCGGGAAGGATCCGAAGGGCTTCGCCGGGCCGGCCGCTTCGGGGCGGCTCTCGCGGTTGCCGCCGCTCGCCCGGCGATCACGGCGCCCCGGTTGTCAAGAAAGGCGAGGGGGCGTAGTCAAGTTGTGCGCACCGCGCAGGAGTCCACCTCCTTGGCGGGCAGTTCGCGAAAAGAGCGCCTCGCTGGAAACGAACTCCCCGAGCCAAGAGGGCACCGCCTCGAAGGCGGGGCGGGGTCTCTTCGCCGTGGAAGCACCCGTTGTCCTGGGCGACTAACGTGCGCACGTCACGCAACCTGCCGAGGTGGCGGGCAGCAGGTCTCCGGGATGACGGCCACCGCGATGTAGCGGATAACGATTCCTTGTCCGGAAGGGTCCGAATGGGTCCGGATGGGGTCGGAGCGCAAAGTCTTTACAGCGATAGCACTGTGCACTACAGCGTTAGCGCTGTACGGTGTTGGCGTGACCACCCCGCCCGTCAAGATCAGCCACCCGCGCCACCCGCTTGTGGCCGCCTACCAGCAGGCCAAGTACGACCGCAAACGCATCCTCGCCAAGCACAAGCACACCGCGGCCGAGATCATGGCCCACTTCGACGCCCACGCCATCAGCGACGAGGCGGTGTACGAGATCACCGCGCGAGACACCGACGGCCCCAACCGCTACGACGAGATCCTCCTCTGGCGCTATGTCGGCCCCGCCGAAGACTGCCGGCACCTGCTCGGCCAGCGCGGCTACATCTCCGTTCGGTCCGCCGACCTACGGGCCAGCAGCCCCACCAACGACGAGGGCCTGAAGTGGGGTGCGAACACCTGGCAGGTTGTTGAGCGGATGTACCCCGATCTCAACGACGGAGACCACTACCGGATCCTGATCTCCGGAGCCTACGAAGCCGCCCCGGCCATCGCGGTGCTGCTGGCCATCGGCGCGGCCAGCGAGCACCTGGAGTGGGACACCGATGAGACCATCGCCAACGCAGCACTTCGGCTCAGCCTGGACGGAGCATGGTCACTTCGAGGCGCCTCCTGCCATCACCTCGTCGAGGGGGAGCGTGAGCGCCGGGTGCTCACCGCGACGATGGAGCTCCTGAGGCAGAGCGGCGACCCCCGCAACTACGCGAGGAACTTCCTCGACAACCGCGGCGCGATCCTCGCCGCCCTCGCCGAGCAGGAGATCGAGCTGGGTGGCCAGATGCTCGACACCGAGCAGGTCGCCGAGCGCGCGAGGATCGCCACCACCACCCTCACCGGCTACGTCACGCGAGAGCAGGCCCCGCAGCCCGATACGGGCAGGGGCACCCGTAAGCCGAAGTGGCACGAGGTCACCGTAGCCGCGTGGCTTCTCACCCGGCGGGCCTGAGGTAAGCGCAGTGATGCCCTACGCTCCCCTCTGTCGCCAGGAAGAGGACCTCATGCCCTTGCACGGCCCTGCCCCAGCTTCACCGTCCCCGAGGAGATCCATCGTCTGGGCATGCTGCATGCCCTGGCCGCCCTCGGCGACGGCATATGCCCGCACTGCGCCGGAGGCCTCACCACAGGGGATGCGGCCGAAGCAGGCCCGCGAGACTGGTAAGAGTCGTTATCGACCGGGACGCTCAGCAGGCTGTTGTTAACCAGCAGATCGGTGCGACGCCGGTGCCCGCCGCCGACCTCGGTCAATGCGTGGGCCAAGCGATTGCTCAGCTCGTCGACTTCGGCGAAGGTCAGCTCGTTCTCGCCGAACACGACCGCCGTGCGCTCGGCGTGCTGCCGTGCGCCGCGGACGATGAGTTCTCGGGTGGTGGGGCTCATGGAGTGGTCTCCTCTCGGGTGAAAACTCCGTGCCTGCCGGCGCCCGCGGCGAAGCGGGCGGCGCCGGCCACGCCCTCGGCCTCGACGATGGGGACGCCCGCCGCGCCCTCGGCGCGCAGCGCCTCGGCCATGGGCAGGTCCAGGGCGGCGTAGGTGGAGGCCCGGTCGGCCAAGACGCAGCCGAACGGGAACGCCGCGATCTGCTCGGCCAGCTCACGGGCCGCCTCGACCGCACTGCCCGGCTCGACGACCCGGTTGGCCAAGCCGATCGCCAGGGCCTCGTCGGCCTTCACCGGCCGTCCGGTGAGGATCAGGTCCAGGGCACGGCCCAGCCCGACGATCCGCGGCAGCCGGACCGTGCCGCCGTCGATGAGCGGCACGCCCCAGCGTCGGCAGAACACCCCCAGCACCGCGTCGGACTCCACCACCCGCAGGTCGGCCAGCAGCGCCAGCTCCAGCCCGCCCGCCACCGCGTGCCCGCCGATCGCGGCGATCAGCGGCTTGCTCAGCGCCATCCGGGTCGGCCCCATCGGGCCGCCGCCGCCCCCTTCGGGGTCGAGCTCGTTGCGCCGCTCGAGGTCGCCGACAGCGGTCAGGTCGGCGCCCGCGCAGAACGTCCCGCCGCTGCCCGCCAAGATCGCGACCCGCTGATCCGGGTCGGCCTCGAACTCCTCGAACGCCGCCCGCAGCTCTGCGGCCATGGCCCCGTCGACGGCGTTGCGCCGGTCCGGCCGGTCCATCCAGATCGTGGTGATCGAGCCCTCGATCTCGACCCTCGCGTCGCCCATCTCTACCTCCGGCACGTCACGGCCTTCGCGGCCCTACAGTGGGGAACGGACCCAAGTTATAACGAGCTTTGGAAAATCCTGTTTAGGAGCTGTTGCAAATGACGGAGCTGACGGCTCGCAAGCTGCTGCTCGACCTGGCCACTGCCCGGCCCACCACCCGGTTCTCCATCGCCGCGCTGTGCTAGGCGGGCGAGATCGTCGGGCTCAGCGCCCCCAGCATCCGGATGGCCGCCACCCGCCTGCACGACGAAGGCGTCCTGGAGCGCGACGGCCGCGGCAGCTACACCCTCCACCCCGACGCCCTGCCCATCTACCCCCACGTGCGGGACTGGGCCACCCGCCACACCACCCGCACCCCCTGGACCGGCACCTGGGCCGCCGTCGACAACTCCACCACCGCCCGCACCGACCGCGCCGTCCTGCGCCACCACGACCGCACCCTCGACCTCCTCGGCTTCCGGCCCTGGCGAGGTGCCCTCCACGTCCGCCCCGACAACCTCACCGGCGGCATCGACGCCCTACGCGCCACCCTTCAGAACACCGGCATGGCCCCTGGCGCCGCGGTCTTCGGCATCCACCATCTCGACCCCGCCGACGACGCCGACCTCCGCGGTCTATGGGATGCCGAAGCCCTCGTCGGCCGGCTGGGACGGACCGCCGCCGCCCTGACCGACAGCTACGACCGCCTGTCGGCCCTCGCTCCTGAGGAGTTTGCCCACGAATCCCTTCTTCTCGGCAGCCAGGCCATCGCCACGATCCTCCACGACCCGCTCCTGCCCGACGACCTGTGCGACCCGCGACCCCGCCGCCGCCTCGTCGAACTCACCCGGGCCTACCAGGACACCGCCCAGAGGATCTGGGGACGCCTCCTCGACCTCGACGCCCCCCAGCCAACCGTCGAAGCCGTCACCGACGACAAGGCCGCCTGTGGGACATCGACACCGGCCACGACCTCATGATTATCGGACTTCGGGCCGTCGCCGACACGCTCCTCGCCATCGCAGCCACCTGAGCCGCCAGGGCTCGCTGGTGCACCGTCCTCTTGTCGGCAGTAAGGCATGAACCGGAACGCAGGCCCCGCCACCAGGACGAACCCGACCCGTCACCGAACCGGAACCAAGATCGCAGCCTTACCGCTGATTCCTGCACCAATCCTCCTCGCAGGCCAGTACGCCGGAAGGGGGCCGCGCGGGCGTGGATGTAGTGGATAAGGGGTTGTTATCTGCTACGTCGCGGTGGCCGTCATCCCGGAGGCCTGCCGCCCGCTAGCTCGGCAGGTTGCGCGGCTTGCGCACGTTATCCGATGCCTCGGTGGGTCGAAAGCGGCCTTGCATGAGGGGCGGGATTCCCGCATCAGGTGCGATCGCTCCCCGTCGGCGTGAAGTCCCGCCGCTTCCCCGCTCAGCACCGAACAGGTTCTCCACCTGTGGGTTCTCACCGATGGGTGTTTCTGACGGAGGCGCGCGGCCCCTCGGACATGTTCGGGCCGCCCCCTTGGGGGGAGGGGTCTGCGCCGGTGAGAGTGGTCATGGCGTTCAGTTGACGATGCGGCGCACGGCGACCACGGAAGGTTTGTGCAGGGCCCAGTCGGTGAGTTTGACGACGTCGTTGGTGCGGGGGGCTTGGATGATGGTGTTGTCGCCGATGTACATCGCGACATGGCCGGGGGCGGTGGCCGAGCCGCCGCTGCCGGGGGTGAAGACCAGATCTCCTGGGGCCACCTGGCTGATGGGTACTGGACGTCCGGCGTGGACCTGGTCGTAGGTGGTGCGGGGGATGGCGATGCCGCCCGTGCGGTAGGCGACTTGCAGCAGGCTGGAGCAGTCGCAGTTGTCCCGGATGGGGTTAACGGGCTTGATCTTCGGAGCCTCGCAGTGGCCGCCCCACTGGTAGGGGGTACCGAGGGCTTTGAGCGCCCAGGTGATCGCGGTGCGCACCGGCGCGGGCACGGTGGAGTCGCTCGAAGGGCCGCCTCGGTCAGTCGGGGCGGGGGGCGGGGTGGCGCATGCGGGGGAGGGGGGTTCGATGCTGAGGAGGTGGGTGGCCAAGGCGGTGGCCATCGGCGCCCAGCGCCGGTAGTTGGATCCGTCGGGGTAGGCCGAGCGCTGCACGGCCTGGGCGGCGGCCCAGGGGGGCAGGTACTGCCAGTTGGGCAGGTCGGTCAGGCCGGGGTTGGCCGGTGGGGCAGGGCCGCCGAGGAAGGCGGCGGTGGCGTAGCGCACATCACGGCGCTGGGTGGCGCTGCCCCAGCCGGCGCGCTGCTGGAACAGGCCCAGGCTGTCGCGGTCGCCGTGGTCGAGGTTGCGCAACGAGGACTCGGCCATGGCCACCATCAGCGCGATCGCGGTGGCGGCGTGGGCCTGAGGGGCGGGCAGGCGCTCGCGGATGACGGTGGCGATCAGGTGGGCGTTGGCGATCTGCTCGGCGCTGAGCGCGGTGCTTTGACCTGCGCCCGGCGCGGTGCCGGTGCGGGGGGTGATGGTCGCGGCGGAGGCTTGGCACTGTGACGCGCCGGCGGGGAGTCTCCCATCGAGGTTTTCATCGCTGAACAGCAGGCCGATGATCACAGCGAGAGCGACGATGGCGGCCAGGATGGCGGTGAGCAGGGGGCGGAGGTGGGTGATCATCCGGCTTGGATCACCTCATCGACGCGCCAGCCGCCGGGAAAGCGCAGCAGCCGCAGACTCCAGCTCAGCGCGAGGCGTTCGGTGTGGCCGCCCAGGGTGAGAGTCTGCGTGCAGGTCAGCAGCACGTACTGGGTGCCGGTCTCGTTGGGCGCCTCGGCGCTCAGACGGGCGCTGGTGATGTGGACCCGGGAGCTTTCGCGCTGGGCCACGGCCAGGGCCGGGTCGATGGCATCACGCGCTGCCAGCTCTTGGGCGTAGCGGTGGGTGACCAGGGCGCCGATCCGGCGGGAGGGGGCCAGCCGGTGCGGGGCGCGGTGGGTGTAGGTGAGCAGGCGTGTGGCGAAGTGGCGGGCGGTGGCCAGGACGGTCCGGCGCTGCGCGCGCTCCTCCTCGCCCGGCCGATGAGGCGGGCCCGCGCTCGGGGGAGCGGGCGCGGTGCCGACGGCAGGGGCCGGGATCGAAACCGAAGCGGCGGTGTCGGCGGGAGCGGAGGTGGGGGGCGCCGCGGTGCAGCCGGTCCCCAGCAGGAGCGCGGCCGCCAGGGCCAGGACACTCAGCCAGGCGCTCGCCGCGGGCCCGCCGCGCGCTACCGGGGCGGGGGCGGTGGATCGTCCGGGGAGGCGGCGAGGGAGGAGGGGGCTGGGGAGGAGGGAAGGTGCTGCGGGCACAAGGCGTGCAGCAGGGCGGCGCGGCTGAAGCGCCATTGGCCGCCGACGCGCACCGAGGGGATGACGGCGCCGCCGGCGGCGGCCAGCAGTGTGGCCGGGGCGATGCCCAGCAGTGCGGCGGCCTGCTCGATGGTCAAGATCTCGTCGTCGTAGACGATGTCGGCGCAGTTGGTGCCGCGCAGACGGGCCAGCAGGCAGGCGCGGCCAAAGCGCCACACGCGGGGGGCTAACAGCAGGCCGTGGATGGTTTGGGCGTGGGCGTCGCGGCGGACGGTGCGGTCGCTGACGCCAAGCAGGGCGGCGACGTGGGCGGCGGTCATCACGGGTCCGTCGGCGGGCAGCAGGTCGGCCGCCGCCTGGCCGCGGCGCGGCCGGCCGCGCGGGCGTGAGGGCGCATCCACCCGTTGATTTTCGCACCCTCGCGGGGGAGTGCCAGCGGGGTGTCCGTTGCTTTCTCCGCATCATGTCCGTAAAAATGACCCACCGACCGTAAAAATGTAAAGTCGTGGTGTCAGATACCGCGGCGATCATCGACAGCGGCAGATGAGGTCACATGGATGCGACAGCGGGCGACACCGGCACTGTGTCCTTGCCGATCACGATGAGAGTGAGCTGGGCGATCGCCTCCAGGCTGCAACGACTGCTCAGCCCGGCCCCCACCCCGCGGCCCAGCCGCTCGGGCGGAACCAACCTGCAAGATGTCCCGCTGGATCCCGACGCCCTGCCCGGCGCCCAGTCCTTCATCGAGATCGTGGGAGGTCTGAAATCCTACGGCGTCCTGGCGGCCCTGGCCGGAGTGGTGATCTCGGCGATGGTTTTGGGGGTCGGCCGCTGGTTCGGTAACCCCTATGCCTCCAGCGCCGGACGCGCCGGAGTGTTCGCCAGCCTGGCCGCCGCCCTGGTGATCGGCGCCTCCGGGCAATTGGTGGAGTGGGCCTTCAACATCGGCGAGGAGTTTTGATGTCACCTACCGGCCGCATCCGGCTGGCGCTGAGCGCCGGTGCCCTGCTCGCCGTCCTGGCCGCCTGGGCGCTGGGCCGCCTGAGCGCCGATCACCGCCCCCCGGCCACCGCCGGGCCCGCTTCTGCGCCCGCTGCCTCGACCCCGGCCGGATCCGGATCCGGATCCTCAGGGCTCGCCGCGGGCGCGGACGCGCGAACGCGGGGAGAAAAAGGCGCACTGGCGGCGGCGGCCCGAAGCGTCGCCCTGATCGGCTCCCCCCAGGTGCTCACCCCCGCCGGACGCGACTGGCTCAGCGAGGAGGTGGCCGATCCCGCTCGCCGAGCGCAGGTGCGCGCCCTGCTGGATCGCGAGGCCTCCACACCGGCACTGGCCGGGCTGCGCGACGACGCCGAGCGCGGGGTGCGTTTCGCGCTTCGCAGCGTACCGGTGGCGTTGCGCGCCGAACAGGTCAGCACCACCCAGGCCAGCGTGAACGTGTTCGTGGCGATCTACATCGCCGGATCTGGCCAGCCCGCCAGCCTCGGCCACGGCCTGATGCGCCTGCAGCTGTCGTGGACACCCGCCGGGTGGCGGGTGAGCGACTATCGCAGCAGCGGCGCGGTGGGGCCGATCCCGGTCGGCTACAGTGCCCCGCCCAGCGGCTGGCAGCCGATCAACGGTGACAATCTGATCCTCCTCAGCCAGCAACTGCGTGATCTTTTATCCGAATCGGTGGCGCCGGGCTATGTGGTGCACTAAAGCCCCTCGCGCCCCGGCCGGGCCCACCGCCCCCCGGAGGGGGCGGGGCGGCGGGCCCGGCACACCCGCATCGGCCCCAACCACTGGCCGCAGCGCCCACCTGCCGCCACAGACGCCTGCGGGTGTGCCGCCCAGGGCGGCGCAGCGCACTTGGGGCGGCGCCGCAGACACAACCCCCAGCCATGCGTCGGCGCCCGGCGCGGACGAGGCGTCCTCACCACGGGTTCGCACGCTGTGGCGATGCGCTGTGGCGCGGCGCTCAGCGGCGCACCAAAGCGGGAACCCGCCTCAGGTGATCATTCACCCCAGGCCGTACCCGCCCCACCTGCCCGGTGCCCACCAGCACGCCAAGCCCGGCCCCGCACCCGCCCCGGTGCGGCCCCGGCGAGGCCGGGCGGCGCCACCTGCCGGGCATCACCGCCTGCGGCCCGCTGACATGCGCACCCCCCGCCCCGCTTTCACGCTCGGGCGGGCGCGCCTCCCGGCGGGCGTCCGATGAAGCGCCTCCTGGGCACGGTGATAGGGGTACTCACGGTGGTCGTGGGCCTCCTCGGTATCTGCCCGCCAAGCGCCGCCGCCCTCACTGTCGGCGTCGTGCCCGCCCTGACGGGCGCCGCGCCGATATCCGCCGGGCCCCTGGCGGCGCCCCTGTCGCCCGGACCGGCCCCGCAACGCCCGCCGTCGGCGCCTCCTCCCTCACCGGGCTCGTCGACCTCCCCCTCGGCCGCCCCTGCGACACCCACTCCGCAGCCCAGCATCCTGCAGGGCGAAACCGATCCGTGGTGCGACAACATGATCGGCAGCGGCATCGATCCGAACTGCCTGTATCGCGAGATCAAACAGTCGCTGCTGACGTTGATCAGCGAGACCACGATCTGGCTGTCGACACAGATCACCACCGCGATCGAAGAACACGGCCAGCTGGATCTCAACCGCGCCTGGTTCGATGACCTGTTCGGGCTGCTCCGGGTGCTGGCAGCGATGTGCGCCCTCATCGCGCTGCTGGTCTCGGTGCTGTTTGCGGCGCTGAGCCGCGACGCGGGCGAGATCGGCCGGACCCTGGTGGGGGTATTGCGCGCAGGCGTCACCACAGGGCTGATCATCACCATCGTCATGCTGGCCCACCGGCTGATAGACGAGTTCTGCGTGATGATCTTAGGGACGGGCGGCTGGGAGTCCATCACCCAGGCCCTGCTGCGACCGGCGGGATATCTGTGGACGATCTCCACCTCCGCCGGCAACGAAAGCAACCCCTTCGTCTTGCTGCTCCTGCTGAGCGTCGCGATGCTGTTCGCCCTCGGAGTCATCTGGATCGAGATGATCATCCGGCGCATGTTGATCGACCTGTGCGTGATGATGTGGCCCCTGGCCGCCTCCGGCAGCATCTGGAGCGGAGCCCGCGTATGGACACGCCGGCTGGCTGATTCCATCGCCTCACTGCTCATCGTCAAGCTCATCATCGTCTTGCTGCTGAAGATGGCCTCAGCCCTGCTGATCAACGCGGACTCCGCCGACGACCTGCTGCTGGCAGCCGGGTTGTACTGGCTGGGAGCCTTCTCCCCGTTCATGGTGATGAAGATCATCGGCTTGGTGCAAGGGGCGCTCAACCCCGGTCACAGCGGTGAGGGCCTGCGCCAAGTCGCGGCCGCCGGCGTCGGCGCGGCCGCGACCAAGGCGCTCGGGGTAGGCCCGCGGATCGCCGCGCTGGCCCGCGGCCAGGCCGGTGGCGCGATGCGCGGCGGGGGACGCACCCCGATGCCCGCCCTCACCGAGCCCTCCACCGCCAAGGCCACAACGCTATCCCCCAAGGCAGCCGAAAAGCAGGACGAGTCCACCAGCATCAAGCCCATCAGCAGCGAGATGTTGCAAGCCCTTGGCTACGAACCCCGCACCAACATCCCCCCGGGCGGCACCGGCACTCCGGCATCTCAGCCCTCATCACCAGCCGCACCCGCCCCCGGGAGGAACACCCCGCCCGCATCCGCCCCCACCACCCCACCCTCCACGCCTTCTACGCCCGTACCCGCCACCGGCACCACCCCCGGCAACGGCGGCGGCGGCGCAAACCCCCCGGGTGCCGAGCGTCCCCGCGAGCCGGCCTCCCCCCTACCCCCGCTCACGGAACGCACCTACCGGCGGGTGCCTCCGGCACTGCTGCCCGCACTCGGCGACAACGACCCACCCGCCCCGCGCAGCGACCCGCCCAGCCCGCCACCCCCGATCCCCGAGGCGCCGCTGGCGGGATTGCGCAGCTACGAGGGCGTCAAACCGATCCCAGACCCCTCCGCGCCCTCACCTTTGCCGCCCTCCCCACCCGTGCCGCCGCCGTCACCACCGTCTGGAGAGCGCCCATGAGCGAGACCGGCCAGACCCCCTACCGCCGCTACACCTATACCTTCGGCCCCCGCGAAAGCACCGGGGTGGTGCTGGGGCTGAGCATGGGCTCAGTGCTGGCCGTCTTCGCCGCGCTGTTCCTGCTCATCCGCCTGGCCCAAGCCGGGGCGCTGGGCCTGGCCGCCGGGCTGGTGATCGTCGCGGCGACCGTGATCGCGGTGTGGGTGCCGGTGGCCGACCGGACGCTGGCCCAGTGGTTGCCGATCGCCGCGGCCTTCGCCGCCCGCCGCGCGGTGGGCTACACCCAGTTTCGCGGCGGCCCGGCCGCCGAGCGGGCCACCGGCCCGCGCCGCCGCCCGGGCAATGGGCGCGCGCCGCACGCCGAGGCCTTGGAGTTGCCCGGTGAACTGGCCGGATTGGCGATCCTGACCGCGCAGGTCCACACCCGCCACGGCCCGCGCAACGTCGGTGTGATCAAAGACCGCCGACGCGGCCTGTACACGCTGATCTTGTCCACCCGCGCCGGAGCGTTCCAGCTGCTGACCCCCCAAGAACAAGACCAGCGGCTATTGCGCTGGGGTGAGACGTTGGCCGCGCTGGCCGCCCCCGGCACCGGCATCGTGCGCATCCAGCTGCTCGATTCCACCGTGCCCGATTCCGGCCAAGCACTGGCCCGGCACTGGAGTCACGGCGGCGGCCGCGGCAGCGACGCCACCCGCGACTCCTACCGCGACCTGCTGCTAGATGCCCGCCCGCTCACCCAGCGCCACGACAACTACATCGGCTTGACCTTGCACCCGGGCCGGGCCCGCCGTCAGATCCGTACCCTGGGCGGTGGTGACATCGGCGCGTGCGCCCACCTCATCGCCCAGGCCCAAGCCATTCAGCGTGAGTTGCTCAACGCCGGTGTCGAGGCCAACGGCGCACTGGCCCCCCGCCAGATCGCCGCGCTGCTGCGCACCGCCTACGATCCCGGCTTCCGCTGGGCGGTCGAGGCCCGCGGTCCTGACGCCCAGCGCGAGGGCGGTCTGGCCGTCGCCGAGGCCGGGCCGATGGGCTGCGACGGTGACCACGCCGCCTACTATCGCACCGACGGCAGCTACCACGCGGTGTACTGGATTTCCGAATGGCCCCGGCGGCCGGTGACCGGCGCGTTTTTAGAGCAGCTGCTGTTGCACACCCGCTGTGAGCGGACGCTGAGTGTGCTGCTGGAACCGCGCGATGCCCGCAAGGCCGAAGACGAGCTCGCCCGCGCCGAGACCGCCAAGGATTCTGACGCCGGGATGCGCCAGCGGTGGGGTTTTCGTACCTCCGCCCGTGACCGCCATGAGCGGGCGATGCGCCAGCGCCAAGACGACGCCTTGGCCTCCGGGCACGCCCCCTACCGTTTCCTCGGGCTGATCCGCATCTCCGCGCCCAGCGTTCAAGCCCTGGATCAGGCTTGCGGTGACATCGAGATCAACGCCCGCACCCTGAAGCTGCGCCGCCTGTACATGGAGCAAGACATCGCCTTCGCCGCCACCTTGCCGCTGGCGCGCGGCCTGCGCTACGGGCTGCTGCGATGATGGCACACCTGCCCGCACCGGCTCACCAGCCCCGCCGCGGGCCGCGCCGCGCCCCCGGCCCTGGCCTTCGGCCTCCGGTGCCCGGCGGTGGCCACAGACCCACCACGTCCTTCGCCGCCTTCGGCGGGGCACGGCGAAGGCACCTGAGCGCCTGGCCGCTACCTCATGCGCCCCCACCAGGCCAGGGCTGCTACGACACTGCCCTGCCGCACCACCCCCCGCGCACCCCGCATGTTCCATCCCCGCCGCCCGCGCCCACCACCGCGCGGCAGATCGCGACCAGAACACGCCCGCG
Source organism: Streptosporangium sp. CA-115845 (assembly GCF_050943795.1). Taxonomy (NCBI): domain Bacteria; kingdom Bacillati; phylum Actinomycetota; class Actinomycetes; order Streptosporangiales; family Streptosporangiaceae; genus Streptosporangium; species Streptosporangium sp. CA-115845. Next base: position 219,090 of record NZ_CP191987.1, read on the forward strand.
CAAGCACCCCGCCCCCTTTCCGCTTCTCGTCTCTGCCCGCGCAGTGCCCCGACCTCTCGGAGGATCCGATGTGGCTCAGAAAACGTCCCACCCCCACCGGGCCGGTGGTAGAGGTCAAAGCCGCCCTCACCCGGCTGCGGCGCCGGCCCGCCCGCCTCCCGGCCCGCCGCCAGGCGGCCTGGGCGGTGGAAACCGTCCCCGGCGTAATCGGCGACGGCGCCCAGCGGCCCATGTCCGGCCGCCAGCTGCGCCGCCTGCACCTGCCGCCGCACCGGGCCACCTCTGATGTCCTCCAAGCCATCTATCCCTGGATGGCCGATGCCGGGATCGGCGTGCTCGGCCCGCTGGTCGGCCACAACCTGCTCGGCGGCGGCACCTTCTGCTACGACCCGTGGGAGTACTACGACGCAGGCATCACCTCAAACCCCAACGCGATGATCTTCGGAGAGATCGGCTCGCGAAAATCCACCCTGATCAAATGCATGATCGCCCGCGGTTATGAGTTCGGCCGCGATGCGTTCGTCACCGACGTCAAAGACGAATACAGCGACCTGGCCCGCTTCCTGGGCGCCCAGCCGCTCTTCCTGGGCCCCGGCCTGGCCGCCCGGCTCAACCCCTTCGACCCCGGGCCCAGCGGCGCCGACCCGACCCTGGTGGCCGAGCGGCAACTGGCCATGCTGGTCGCGTTGGGCACCGCGGTGCTGGACCGGCCCCTGACCCAGGCCGAACTCACCCTGTGCAAGATCGCCATCGCCGAGATCACCGACGCTTCCCTGCAGCTGACGCGCCCCCCCGATACCGGCGGCCACGACAGCCTGGCGGCCGCCCTCACCCCCGGCGACCGCCCCCGCGTCCCGATCCTGCCCGAGGTCGTCGAGGCGATGCTGAATCCCGGCCAGCGCTTGGTCGACCAGCTGCCCATCAGCCGCGCCGAACTGCGCGACAAGACCGCCGACCTGATCATGGGCGTCCAGCGGCTGCTGGACGGCGACCTGCGCGGCATGTTCGACACCCACACCAACATCGACGCCGGGCCCGCCTCGCGGCTGATCGTCATCAACCTCTCCCACATCCTGCAACACCGCCGCTCAGCGCTGCCGCTGGTACGCATCTGCGCCACCTCCTGGCTGCAATCGGCCCTCAGCAGGCGCGACGGCCGCCGCCGGCTCGTCGTCTCCGATGAGGCCTGGGCCGACCTCACCTTGGGCACGCTGCGCTGGTATCAGTCGATGCGCAAGCTCGCCCGCCACAACCTGGTCTCCAACCTCCTGGTCTTCCACCAGCCGGGCGACCTGCTGACCGCCGGAGACGCCGGCAGCGAACGCGAAGCACTGGCCTTGAGCCTGATCGCCGACACCGGCACGGTCGTGCTGTATCAGCAAAAGCCCGGGCAGCTGCCCCTGTGTGCGACCTCTTTCGGTCTCAACAGCGCCGAGGAGGCGATCGTGCGTGACCTGCGTCCCGGAATGGGACTGTGGAGGGTCGGCGATCGGCGCTCCTTCCTGGTGCACCATGTGCGCAGCCGCGCCGAGGCCACCTTCACCCACACCGACTACCGCCCACCCGCCGCCGCGGCGAGCACGTCCGGCGGCGCCGAGCAGTTGTCCCTGCTCGACGCCACCGACCTGCCCCCCACCACCGCCGAACCCTCCGCCCCGGCGCCTCCAGCACCCGCGCCGCCCAAGCCGCGCCGCGGCGGCGCGACCGCCGCCAACAGCAACGGCGCCGGATTCGCCGGGGGAGGGCAGCAGGGGTGAACACCTCCGATGCGGCCACCAGCGGCAACGGTGAGCCCTACTACGTGATCGCCGCCTTGTTCGCCGCCTTGGTGGCCACGGTCAGCGTGACCTGGCTGGCCGCCCAGCTCGCCGCCGCCACCAGCGGCGGCGGCTTTGCCAGCGGCTACGGCGACGCCCTGCCGTTCACGGTCTACCTGCTGGCCACCGGTGATGCCGCCCACGCCTGGACCCGCGTCACCGGCCAGCCCCCTTTGCCGGTCGCGCTGTTTTGGCCGCTGCTCATCGCCTTGCTCGCCCTCACCGCCGGCGCCGCGTACGCGGGCCTGCGGCTGTGGAAGCAGCGCGCCCCGCGCGGCGACCGGGGCGCCGTCTGGGCCGGGCCCGTCCACGAACAACGCATCACCGTGCCCGAAGATCCCACCCAGCGGCCCGGGCGCATCGTCGCCGGCCGCAGCACCCGCACCCGGGCCCTGCTCGCCGGAGACGACTGCATCTCCGCCACCGTGTTCGGGCCCAACGGCTCGGGCAAGACCCTCGGGCTGATCATCCCCAACGTGCTGGAATGGGACGGCCCGTGCGTGGTCTCCACCGCCAAGGGCCCCGACCTGAAATGGATCGTCAAGGCCCGCCGCAAACGCGGCCCCGTGTGGGTGGTGGCTCCCGAGGGCCTGTCGTTCATGCGCCCGGCCCGCTGGTCACCCACCACCTATGCCATCGACGAGGAATCGGCCGACCGGATGGCCCAGTGGCTGTGTGAGGCCTCCGGTATCACCGACGACCCCCGCACCCGCCCCTGGGTCCTCAAGGCCCGCGCCCTGGTCGGCCCCATCCTGATGGCCGCCGCCCTTTCTGGCGGCGGCGTGGAGAAGTTCTACCGCTGGTGCCTGGACGGCCAAGACGTCCGCCGCGACATCCGCGCCATCTTGACCGAACACGGCCACGAGCAAATGGCCGACAACTACGACTCGGTCTGGCGGCTGCACCCCGATGGCATCGGCAGCGTGCTGTTCACCGCCGCCGCCGTGGTCGACGCCTACTCCCGCCCCCGGGTGCGTGAAAGCGCCTGCACCAGCGACTTCACCGCCGCACAACTCCTGGCCGAAAAAGGCACCGTGTGCATCGTCGCCCCGCCCAGCCAAGCCGAGAGCCTGGCACCGATGTTCACCGCGCTGGTGGCCAGCATCGTGCACGAGGCCGAGCAACAATATGAGCGCACCGGCCCGCTCAAACCACGGCTGCTGGCCGCCCTGGACGAGGCCGGCAACGTCTTTCGCTACCCCGGCCTGCCGACCCTGCTGACCACCGCCCGCGGCATGGGCATCCAGCTCATCACCGTCTGGCACGACCTGGCCCAGCTACAGACCCGCTACGGCCAAGACTCCGCCCGCACCATCTTGTCGCAGTCCAAGCTGCGGATGCTGCTGCCCGGCATGGGCGACATGCACACCCTGCAGTACTTCTCCCAGATGTTCGGCTCCTCCCTGGCCGATCGCCCCAGCCACAGCACCGGCAGCGACGGGCGCCACAGCGTCTCGACCAACCTGCAAAAAGACGACCTGGCACCGGTGTACATGCTGCAGCAGCTACCGGAGTGGAACGCGGTGATGCAATACGCCAACCTGCCGCCGATGAACGTGCAGATGCGCACCTGTTTCGGCGACCCCGCCCTCAAAACCCTCGCCCAGGCACACAGCGCATGAACCAACCACCTTCCTCCTTCGTGCCCACCCCGCCCCTGCAGCGCACCCCCCTGACCGGGCCGGTGCAACTTGCGCTGCCCACCATCTCGCCCGACTCGCCCGCCCTGCCGGCCGGCCCTGGCCAAGAAGGCGGGGCGCCACGGTGGATATGGGAGGCCATGGCCCCAGGAGCGCGCCGCGACCAGATGACGCAGATGGCCAAGTGGGTGGACTGGCTTCGTGCCCGCCACGGCGAACCTCCCCTGACCCTGCACGAGAAGATTCCCGCCTGCTGGTACATGCACCCCGGCCCGCTGGATGTGCTCAGCGCCCTGTATGCCGAATGGATCCGCATTCACAACCCCGACAGCGAAATACCCCTGCTGTCGTTCTACGACGCCCTTGCCCGTCACGCCCCCAACCTGGGCTACCCGGGAACCTGCCTGCGCCGCACCCACGACGACGGCCGCGACGCCGAACCCTTCCAGGATTTCGCCACCTGGCTGAAAACCTCCACCTGGGCGACGAAACCCGCCGTGACCATCACCTTTCTGCTCCTGCCCGAAAGGACCGCCCCCGTGCCCACCGCCTCTGCCGTGCACAACTCCGAAAGACCTCCCGCAGCGATGGCCGAAGCCGACGTCAACGCCCTCTTGGCCTCCGGCCTGGCCGAACGCATCGGCCACATCCCCGCCGTACGCATCGACGGCGCCTGGTGGCTGGGCAGCGAGGGCATCTACGTGCGCGTCGACGACGCCGCGATGACCGCCGACCTGGATCGCCACCTGGCCAAATACACCGCCGGCCAAGCCGCGATGGCCCGCTACGCCAGCACACCCCTGATCGACTCCCCGCCCCCCACCGCTGAGCCCAGGCAGGAACGATGAGACCCGACACCCTGGCCGAACGCGCCCTGCTGGGATCGTTCCTGCGTGACCCCCGCCAGATCAGCCCGATCCTGACAAACAGCGGCCTGCAACCACAGGACTTCTCCGACCCAGACCATCAAAGCCTGCTGAAGGTCATGGCCGAGCAGGCCAAAGCGCACGATCTGCGCAGCATCGACGGATGGAACGCCTTTCGCGCGATCCTCGAACTGCACGCCGCCTCCCTCGGCCGCAGCGGCTCCTGGCTGCAAGAGATCGCCGCCACCGTCCCCAATCCCTCCCAGACCGTTCAATACGCGGGCATGGTCTTGGAGGGATCCACCCGGCGCACCATCGCCCAGCACGCCCAGCGCATCGCCGCGTCCATGACCGCCCCCGGCGCCACCGCCAACGCGGCCACCGAGCAGATCACCCTCACCCGCACGGTCTTGCTTCAACTCGCCAACCGCTGGAACCTCAACCCCGATACCCGGCCCGAACCCGCCGCAGCGCCCGCTGCCGGCGAAAGCGCCCCCGCCGCCGGCCGATCCGCGCCCGCCCCCGAGTCCCAACAGGGGCGCGGTTCCCTCCTACAGCGAGGCCTGGCCGCCTTGCGAGCCCCCTTCCAAAGCCTGCGAGAGGTGTCGAACAACGCCACGGAAGATCAGCTGCTGGCCTCGCTCGTCGTCGACCCCGGCCAGCTGTTTGAAATCCGCCCTTGGCTGGAGACCAGCGACTTCACCACCCCCCAAAGCACCGCGCTCTACCAAGCGCTCCTGGACTTGGAAAAACGGGGACAACCCATCAACGCCATCACCGTCGTCTTCGAAGCCAGCCGCACCACCGCCATCGACGACCGCCAGGTCTCCGCCTTCCTGGCACGGTGCGCCGACGCGGCCCCCGGGCAAGCCGTTCCCCTGGCCCGAGACGTCGTCGAGCGCGGCATCGCCACCGCGGTGGATCAGCAAACCCAGCGCGTCCTCACCTCCGTCACCTCCGTCAACGCCACCCCCCGCCAAGCCATCCCCGAAGCGTTCGCCGCGCTGGAGAGCCTGAACGGGAAGGTGGAGCGCTGGCACGCCTCGCGCAGCGTCACCGCCAGCGACACCATGACCTACGCCCCGCCGCCCGGCGCCTACGGTGCTCCCCTGGCCGACCCCGCGGCCACCGGCCTCGAACCCGGCGCCAAAACCTCGATGTGATCAGCGGTCAAGGAGGTGAGCACCGGTGAGCGACCTGCCCGAAGGACTCGACGGCCTGTATGACGCCACACCGCTGGAGATTCACACCGAGCAGGCCCTCTTGGGCGCGTTGCTGCTGGCGCCCTCCTTGGCCGCGCAGGTACGCGACTGGCTGGAGGCCGAGGACTTCTACCGGCCGGCCCACCAAGAGGTCTACACAACGTTGCTGGCCTACATCGACAGCCCGGCCTACACGCCTGAATCCGACTCCCTGGAACAGACCCTTATGATCATGTGGGAGCGAATACAGCACATTCCCAATTTCGGCGCGCTGGGCCTGTATGAGCTCGTTGAGCGCTGTCCGAAGCCTGCTCATGTCACGGCCTACGCGCTCATGGTCGTGGAAGCCGACACGCGCCGAGCCGTCGCCTTGCACATCATGCGCCTGGCCCAGACCCTTGAGCGCCACCGCCAGGACGGAAAGCAGCTCCCGGCCCTGTTCGCCGCCGCCGAAAGCGCGAAAATCATCGTGGCCCGGCTGGGGGAGCGGCTGGACGTCCCTGACCTGTCCAGTGTGGTGTTGCGGCGCCTTGACGCCGAACCGGCCATCGCTACCGCCCCTGATCGTGTCGACCTCGACCACCAAGATCAGCTGCTGAGCGCGCTGATCGCCGCACCCCACCAGATCAACCAGATTCATGACCTGCTGGATGCCGGCGACTTCAGCGACCCCTACCGTGGCCAACTGTTCACCCTGCTGATCACCATGGCTGAGAACAAGGCCGCCATCGACCTGGTGACCGTGATGGGGCAGGCCCAGCGCGCCGGCCTGCTGCCGGATCCCCGCCAAGAAACGTTTGACCGCTTCCAGGAGCATTTCGGTGAGCCAGGCCCCGCCTCGGTGCTGTGGCTGACGCAGCGCGTCCAGGAAAGCTCCGCCCTCGCCTACGCCAGCGCCGCCGTGATCCGGCTGACAAACGCCGCCGCCCTGCCCGGTCTCGACCCGCGTGAGCTGCTCGCCTTCGCCGCCCAGCAGCTTCAGACCCTCACCGCCCGCCAGCCCTACCACCTTCAGCCGCTCTACCAACCACCAGCACTCGAGGCCCCAGCGCTGGAGCCCTCAGCGCAAGCACCCCGCCTGTAGTCCGCGAGCCACAGCAAGAGCATGCAGTCCATACCTGCGGGGGAGAGGGCTGTTCGGCGATGCGCGAGGTGGCGCTACCGGCTGCCGGAAAGATCAGGTAGGGGCTGGGTGACGTCCCATTCCAGCACGGAGATGCCCGCGGTGCGGTAGTACTTCTGTTTGACGCGTTTACGCTGGTCATAGGACTCGCGGCCGCGCACCCCATACACCTCGACATACACAAAAGGGGTGACGTCGATGAGCACGAAATCAGGAAAAACCTCATCCCCCTCATAGCGCAGCGGCTTAATAAAACTACGGCCCGCAGCGATGAGCTGATCAGCCATGCGAAGCTCATATGAAGAATCGACCGGAATCGACGCACGGCCGGTCAGCATGGCCGCCATATCGACAATCGTCAGGTGACCTCTGGCGCTGCGCTCGACCATGCATAAAGCCACCCGCCGCGCCTCATCACCGGCGGCCGCTGAGAACACGCTGCGGTAGGAGGCGCGAACGCGTTCCACCAGCACAGTAGTGGCATACAGGGGCGTGCGCAGATGACGCAGCATGATCCGCTTGCCATACGGGGTGTCACCGATCTCCTTGATCTCACCGAGGATCAAAGCGCGCCGCGCGATGGCGCCCTGGCGCCCCAATCGTGTGCCGAACGCCTCGAAGGCCCCGGCGTTGCGCGCGGCGTCCTCGGGCCGGTAGGGCGGCACGACGTACAGCGCAGTGGCCAAATCGAGCCCGTTGACGGTGCACTCCGCCACTCGGTGCAGCAGACGGGCATGGCAGTCCCGCCAGGTACGCCGCCGCGAAGGCAGCCATTCAGTGAGCTTTGCCTCCTCCCACATCCAGTGCAGCAACCCCAGCAATCCGACGGCGCGGCGTGAACCCCCCACCGACACCGCAGGCCGGCTCTTCGCGCGGGTCGGGCGAGAAGTGGTCAGCCGGGTCTCCAGCGGGATACCCAAACGGATGGCGGTCCCCTCGTCGGTTTCACAGATCGCCTGGTCGCTGTAGTGCCCACGGCCGGAAAGGCCAGGATCGACCTGGTGGAAGTCACATCCCGCCTTGTGGTGGTCGCCTTGACCTGGCCAGCGCGCCAAGTGGTAGCGGCCCTCTCGCACGCGGATCACGAGTTTGAGGGCTGGGGCGGTGCACAAACATTGGGCATGACCGGCCTCGGCCTTGGCCCGGGTGAACAAGCGGGTAAACCGAGCCGGGTTGGCCCGCACAGTGGATAAAGGCACCACCGTGTCAGCCAGCTGAACGTGCTGGCCCGTCTCTGTCGCCTCCTGGCTGAACGAGGTGTTGTCGCTCGCAGACATCCCGACCTCCTCGACTCAATAGTCGGGAAAATTCTGACATAGTTAGTCAGAGTTCTGGTGGTCGATCTAGGCCCTTTTCCTGCGCTCATGCAGGGAGTTCGTGGTCAGCGAAGGCGCCGCCGGTAAAACGGTCGGTGAGCGGTCCCGTTCCGGGGTGCTGGTCGGCGGCGTCGACGGGCTGGTAGCCGATGGCGCCCCAGCCGGTTCGGGGCCACCAGCGTTCGGCGTTCCCGGAGGTGGCGTACAGGGTGAGGAACGGGCTCGGCAGAGGCCGTGTGGCAGCGGCGTACAGCAGGGCGGTGGCATCCCGTGGGCTAAGCCAGGTCGCCCGGTGCCGGGGTTCGCTTGGCCTGGGCCGGTAGCTGCCGATTCGTACGGCGACGACCTCGATGCCGCCCTTGTGGGCGTAGAGGTGACCCAGGGCCTCCATGGCGATCTTACTGACGGCGTAGAAGCTGTCTGGGGCCAACGACGCCTGGTCCGGCTGGTCGCCGACGACGTTCATGCCGGTGACATGGTGACTGCTGGCCAGCACCACGCGCGGCACCCGCTGTCGGCGGGCTGCTTCCAGAACGTGGTAGGTGCTGGTGATGTTGTGCTCCACCATCTCGGTGAACAGCCCTTCCTGGGTGATACCCGCGAGGTGAATGATCGTGGATATCCCGGCGGCTGCCTTCTCGATCGCGCCTTGGTCGCGCAGATCGGCCTGGACGAACTCGGCGCCCGCGGGCGGTCCGCCAGCCGGTGGCCGTAGGTCAAGCAGTCGCAGGCGAATGCCGTCCTTGGCCAAGTCAGTGGCCAGATGAGTACCGATGGTTCCGCTAGCCCCGGTGATCAGGACGAGGTCGCTCATCGGCGGGGGGCGTGGTGGAGCATCGACGCCACACCTTCGTTACTCGGGGTGTAGGCGATACCGCGCACGACGGCGACGGGGGCCCCGCGTCCGCGCTGACCAAGGATGATTCCGGCGGAGGCGGCGATCAGGTCGGTGAAGGTCTCCTCTTGTCGTTTGCCGCCGTGCTCGGTGGTCCGCAAGGAGGCGATGCCAGCGGCGCCGATGGAGATGACGGTCGCTCCGCGCCGGTCGGCACGGCCGTCGGAGTCGGCGATAACGACGGCCAGATCAACGCCGGTGAAGGCGATCAACGCGTCACGCAGGGCGCGGGCGGAGCCGTCCGGGTCCGCGGGCAGCAGCCAGGCGCCATCCGTTCCGGCGCGGTCGATTCCGGCGGAGGTGAGCTGGTAGCCGAGGGTGTGCCGGGCGATGATCGGGCCGCGCTCGGTGGCCAGGAAGTACTCCGTCGAGTTGTCCAGGATGAGCTGGGCGATCTCGGCGGGTTTGCCGGTACGGGCCGACAGCTCGATCGCCTTGGGCGAGGGGGTGACGCTGGCGAGGTCGACGTAGCGGTTCTCCGCGATGGACACGACCTTGGAGGCGACCACCACGATGTCGCCGTCGCGCAGTTTGGTGTTGGTGCGGGCAAGGACGCCGGTGATGGTGCCGACCAGGTCATCGCCGACCTGGAAGTCAGGAAAGGGCTCCAGGGCGAAGGCGGAGAAACCGGAGGTGGAGGCAGTGGTCATCATGGGGCTCCTGCTGAGGTGAGAGCGGCGTGCAGGCGGGTGTGGGCGACAGCGAGTTCTTGGGCTCGTTGCCGGGTGGTGGCGTACTGGTTGCTGGTGAGCCAGTTGCGGACGCGATGGGTGTAATGCGGCCATAACTGGCGGGCCGCATCGGTTGCCGGGGTGCCGGAGGCGACGGCACGCCAGGCGTCCGCAGCAGGCAGCGGCCAAGGGTATTCATCGTATCCGCTCGGCGAAAACGGGGAGAGGTCGTCCAACGTGGCCAGCATGCTTTTAAGACGGCCGGGCGGCAGTTCGCGATCGGCGGCCCGGTACGGCGCCGGACCGTCGCCGCGCGGCGCGGGCGCCGGATTCCAGGCGGCGGTCATGTGCAGCAGGACGGGAACGGCCTCGTGGTAGATAGCCGACAGGTGCGGGAAGGAGCCGGCGTGCCGTTTGGACTGGTCGAACCGTACGGACGTCACGGGACCGTGCGCAGCGGCGGTGAGCAGCACGAAGGTGTCGATGCCATAGCCATCCACGCACGCCGACAGCGGTTCGGACAAAGCATCGGCGGCCTGACGGACGACGGTCAGCACGTCACGAGACAGGGCGAGATCTCCTGCCAGCGGCTGGGGCACATCATGCCCGGTGGCGGCGGCGATCAGCGGCCGGGCGAGATGGTTGGTGAGGTTGGCCTCGTCCCAGTGGCGCGGATAGTCGGCGATCACCAGGCCGTACCCACTTCGCACACGGTCCAGCAGCGCCCGGTAGATGGCCGGGTCGGGGGTGAGGGTGTCGGTATCGGCGATCAGCACCGCCTCGGCATCGGAGATCTCCGGGCGACCGCTGGCGGCCAGAATCTGGGCGCCCTTGCCCCGCGCCAGAGCGACCAGCGGGAGCTTCGCTGCGCGTGTCGAGGTGGCCGCGAAGCGTTCGATGGTGTCCGAGGTGTCGGAGGAGTCGGCGTGGACGATCACGGCCCGCGCGTCGTCCAAGGCGGCGTCCACTGCCCTGGTGACGGCGGCGATGGTGGCCGGTTCGTTGCGGCTGGGCAAGATCGCGGCGACGTTCACGAAGCCTCCTTGGCGAGCAGGTCAGCGGCGGCATCAGGGGTGGGGGCGTACAGGTAGTCGAACCGGTGGCCGTTCAGCGCGGCGATGAGGCCGGTGCGCCACCGTGCGCACGCCGGCGTGTCCAGCGGCCACACCGGTCCGTACGGCGCGGAGGCGGTGCCGGTCAGCGGGGTAGGCAGACCGGAGATGTAGCGGGCCAGCCCTTCGTGTAGCCGCAGACGCTCGTTCGCCGACAGCGGCACCGCCGACGTCAGCGAGGCCGCGGGCCCGCTGGGGTGGACGGCCAGGCGCACGATCCACACCAGCGGGGCCGGGTCGGCGGCGAACGGCTCCAGATCACGCAAAGGCTTGGGCGCGAGCGCCTGCAATGGATCGCGGACGGCAGCAGTGGGTTTACCTGGCCACACTGCTAGACCGCCGTCGTCTGACTCGGCGAGAACCACCAGGTCGTCTCCGGCATGGAGCCAGCCGCGTTCAGCCAGCGCCAGCGCCGTGGTGGTTTTACCAGACCCCTTGGCACCCAGCAATAACACCGCCGCCCCTGCGGGGGTGTGCAGCGCGGTGGCGTGCACGGTGACCATACGCTGCTGCTGGCGGACGCGTTCCAGCGCGGTGTAGGTCGCGTAGGCGAGGGTCGCCGACGTTGCCGCCTGGCGGGGCAGCCACAGCCGCACCGTGTGGGGGTCAGCGACGACGTTCGCCGCCCCGATGGTGACCTCGACGGCTACTTGCGAGGCGGAGCCGTGCGGGCCCAACTGCCAGCCGCCGGGCAAAGACCGGCTGGCCGCGCAGGCGGCGGCGGTGTCCAAGCCGTCGGGCAGGGCCACGACGGCGGACACATGACCGGTGGTGATCCTCGCCTTCTTCACCGCGACCTCAACCGGCTACAGGGGCGAGTTCGGTGAGCAGCTGCTCAACTGGCTCGACGCGAGGTAGGTAACGACCGTCGAGCAGGTCCGTCAGCCAGTCGGTACGGGCCAGTTCGGTCCGCACCGCGGCTTCGGCCTGCGAAGCGGACATCTGCCCGGCGGCGGTGATCTCGATGGAGGCCGGTTGGTCGTAGCGGGCGCCGTTGCGCCACAGCAGCCCGATCCGGCAGGGCCCGAACTGGGCGGCCACCGCCTGGGCCGCCTGGTCGGCCAGCCAGCCGCCGACCTTGCCGACGTGGTAGGCCGGGTTCTTGCCGAAAGTGGCCTCGTTGCCCGCCAGGTGGGCGCCGCTGATCAGCCCGGTGCGGGCGTTGCCCCGGCCGACCAGCCCGTCCTCGCCGTAGTCGATGGCCGAGCCGGACAGCGTGAAGTATTGCCCTGACAATGGCCCGGTACGGCTTCCCCGGGTGTTGCACACCACGTTGACGCGGCCCGGCAGTCGTCCGGCGAGCTGGGCGGTCAATTCCTGTGCGGCGTGCGTGACCGCGTCGTCGAACTCGGCGGAGGTGGCCAGGTGGCCGGCCAGCGCGGGGACGCACACGGTGACCGTCCACGCATCGCCCTGTCGTACGACGAGGGCCTTGATGTCGCTGCCCGCCCACGGGTGGCGGCGGAACCAGGCTTCGGCCAGCAGTGCGACCGTTTCCGACATCGTGCGTGGTGACGACCCCACGAGGTAGGCGGTGTCGTTGGAAAACGCCGTCGGCCGCTCGGGCAGATCCTCCAAGCCGCGAGGGGCGAACCAGTGGGGGAACTTGCTGGAATCGGTGGTCTCGTGCCGGATCTCCAGCCGTACCCGGTCGAAGCCTGGCAGCGCCGCGCGTAGGTGGTCGATGGCGGCTTGGTGGAGGATCTCACGCACCGGCAGCGGTCGTCCGGCGAACGAGGTGGAGATCCGGCCGCCGAAGACCACCCGTAGCGGCCGGTCGTAGATCCCGTCGGTGTCGGTGAAGGCGGCCCGCCCTCCCAGTACGGCGACCTTGTCCAGGTTGTGGTGCAGGACTCCGCCGACTTTCTGCAAGCAGTGCTGGCTATAGCGGATGGAAGCCAGTTCGGCGATGCCGTCGGCGAGGGTGTCGGGGTGGCCGATGCCTTTGCGTTCGACGACCTCGACGGCCAGGTCATGCGGCAACGGCGTCCGTTGCCCGGACACGGCGTGCGTCACGGTAGACACGGTCGATCACCTCCAGCGGGCGCCGCAGCGCCGAGAGCGGAAACAGGCAGGGGTGCGCGGGCTCTTGGGCGGCGTCGAGCACGGCCGAGTACATCCGGCGCCGCAACTGCTCGTGGGTGGGGGCGGCGGCGGTCTCGCCGAGCCCGGCTTCGAGGTTGCGTCCGCGCACCGCCAGGTGTCGCCCGTCCGCGAGGCGGAGGAGGACCTCATGACGGGGCGGGCCTGGGTGGTCGATATAAGCGTTGATGTGCATCGTGCGCCCGCCGGTCAGGGTGAGGTCGGCGGTGACGCGGTCCTCACTTTCGGCCAGGCCCCGCAGGTGGGCCACCTCGGCCTCCACCGTCTCGACCTCGCCGCTCAGCAGTCGCAGGGCCAGCGTCAGCCCGTGGATGGCCTGCTGGTGCAGCACCCCGCCCGCGGTGGCGTAGGCGCGACGCCAGTCACGGAAGTAGCTCGGATCGCGCTGTACCGCCAGCACCACCTCCGCTCGCTCGATGGCGGGGGGGTGGGCGAGCAGCCCGTCCAGGCCGGGGGCGAAGTGAGGCTGGAATCCCACGAAGACCCGCTCGTCGCCCGCCTGCGGCGCCAGGGCGGCGGGGTCGAGCGTGGCTGGCTTCTCCACAAGCACCGTGGCCCCGGCCGCCGCCGCGTCCCGGGCCGCTGCGAGCGCGATCCCGGGTGGGGCGGCCACCACCACCAACTGCGGGGTCAGCGCGGCCAGCGCCGTGCGCCAGGAGGCGAACACCGGGGTATCCGGCGGCAGCGCGGCGCGCGGGCAGGGATCGGCGACCCCGGCCACCGTCAGCCCGTCGGCGCCGGCGAGGGCGCTCAGGTGCTTGGCGCCGACCTCCCCGGCCCCGACCAGCAGCACCCGTCTCACGCCACGCCCCCAGGAACCGTCGACCGCAGGAACGCAGCCCCAGCGGTCAGAGCATCAGCGGGGGTGTCACGCACGTGGGTCTCCAGCGCGTAGGGCAGCGCCGGGCAGGCAGCGTGCAGCAGCGGCAGCACTTCGCCGTAGGGCACGCGTCCCTCGCCAGCCGGGCAGAAGGTCCGGCCGCCGTCACCGTCCGGCTCGTAGTCCTTGACGTGCACGTAGCCCACGTACGGCGCCAGGGACTTCACGACCTCGGCGGTGGCCTGACCGACCTCGTGAAGGTTCGCCACGTCCAGCCACAGCCCCAGGCCCTGCTCGTGGTATTGGCGCAGGACCGCCAGCAGCGGCTCGGCGTGGGCGACGGTGCACACCGGCTCGTTCTCCAGCAGCAGCCGCACCCCGGCCCGGTCCGCCGCCTCCAGAGCCTGGGTCAGTAGCGGGTCACCGGTGAACCGCTCGGTCAGCTCCGGCTCGACGCGCAGGTGGGAGAAGATCCGCACCACCGGGGCGCCGAGAACGGCGGCGGCCTTCATAGCACGTTCCACCCAGCCCAGCCGCTGCTCGGGCGAAACCCGGGTGGGGAAGCCGAAGGTGTCCACCCGGCCCGGTCGAGCCTCGGGCCGGCACCACTTCCACAGCGGCGAGGCCAGCGCCGCCACCTTCAGGCCGCGCTCGTCGGCCAGGGCGCGGATGCGCTCCAGTTTCTCGTCGGGCAGCATCACCGCATTGGCGCCCTCGGCCGAGCGGATCTCCAGGTGCCCGATTCCCAGTTTCACCGCCAGGTCCATTCCCGGCGCTGGATCGGGGCCGAGCTCATCGGGGTTGAGCACGAGCGTGCTGGCCAGAGGTACTGCCATGGTCTCTCTCCTTCGGCGGGGGAGCCTCCTGTAGGGCTCTCGCTGAACACGCTGCTCTTGATCATCAGCAGTGACGACGGGTGACGTGGTGTCGCCTCGGTGAAGCGCCCGTGTGAGGGTGCACCCCCCGTGTGCGGTTCCGCGTGAGTCTGCGCAGCTCACGTGGTGGCGCGTACCGTCATGCGTGAGAGCGCGCCACGGTCGCGCCGACGCAGGGAGTAGCGACCATGCCTCGTTCGATCGCGAACCATGAGCTCGACGCGCTCATCGCCGAATCCGGGCTGTCTCACGCCGCGCTCGCCCGTCAGGTCGTGCATCTGGGGGCGACTGAGCACGGCCTGCGGCTGGCCTACGACTATCGGTCGATCGGACGTTGGCTCAAGGGCGCGGTTCCTGACCCGCCGAGTCCGGTACTACTCGCCCAGGTGCTGTCAAGGGCACTGGGGCGCGCTCTCACTGTTCACCAGCTCGGGTTCCACCATGGCGACAAGATCCGGCAGAGCCTGAGCATCTCCGCACGTCCGGCCGCTACTGTAAACGCGGTCACTGAACTATGGAGGAGCGCAGTGGAGCGCCGCGCATTCATGCATCACAGTGTCACCTTCATCGCCGCCGCGGCGATCGAAGCAGCTCTCGACTGGCGGGACGCTCCCGCGCAGACGCCACTGACCCGAACAGAAGGCGCCCGCGCTGCAACTGATGCCGATATTGATCGCCTACGCCAAGCTACGCGGGAATTCAGACAGCTCGACCACGCCCATGGCGGCGGGTACGCATTGTCCTGGCTGGAGCAATATCTCACCACCGAGGTCGACCCGCTGCTTCAGGGAAGCTACAGCGACTCGCTGGGCCGCGAGCTGTTCAATGTGTCCGCCACCCTCACGGACATGGCGGGATGGATGGCGATGGACGCCGGCCACCAAGGACTCGCACAGTACTACTACACCCAGGCCGCCGCGTTGGCCAAGCACTCTGGAGACACCGCGTACGGCGCCTACGTGCTGGGGAACTTGGCCACGCAGGCGCTGGTGCTGGGGGAGACCCGCACCGCTGTGCGGCTGGCCCGATCCGCACGCGACACCGGCGGCCGAGCCATCCCGGCCACCCTGACAGCCAGAATCACCGTCACCGAAGCGCGGGCTCACGCGCTGATCGGCGACTCCCACGAAACCCGCCACACGCTACGTGTCGCCGACCGGGCGATGGAGCGCTCCGCCCCAGACCAGGACCCCGAATGGCTGGGCGCGTTCAGCCCCGCCCACTACTGCGGCTCCGTCATGCACGCTCTGCGCGACCTCGGAGACACCGACGCCGCCGAACAGCAGGCCAGCGCCGCCCTAGACCTGCCCGCACGCAACGCCCGCACCCGCGCACTGCACGGCGTGCTGCACGCCAGCGTACTGATCCAACGCGGCGACCTGGACGGCGCGGTGGAGGCCGCCTCCCCGATCCAGCAAGACGCCGCGGGCATCAAGTCCAGCCGCCTGAACCTGAGGCTCGCAGAACTCGCCGAGCAATTCGCGCCGCACCGCGGGGTCTCGGTCATCGCGGACTACCTCGAAGCGGATCGGCACCGTTAACGTATCGCCAGACGATCGCGCCGACTCGGCTGGCGCGGTCCGCGGACACGGTCAGCGGCTCGAAATCAGTGACGCGCAGGATATTGGCCCCCGCGCTGCCTACGAGCACCTTGTCCACCTGCGCTGCCTCCAATGAGACAACCTGGTTAGCACTGCCCCACCAGGCCAGCATCGCAGCACTCCAGCCAGTGCCGGCCTCACGTGCGCGGTGGTGATCGCGTGAATCCAGCAGGTCGAGGACAGCCGACGTGAACAACCTGTTCCGCGAAGAGCACCGAAATCCATAAAAGCAGATGAAGAAGACGACAGACTATTGCGGTGAGTACGGGACATCTTCAAAAACCAGAGGTCCGCGAAAAGGCTATAGCCGCCCGATTTGCCGGAGAACTACGCCACCATCGACGACGGCTTGACCTGACCCCAGAGGAGTTCCTCACTTTTCGGGCCTACCAACTACTGCGCCTATGCCCCGATCCAGACCGCTGGGCCGACCAAGGGCAGCCGCCATGGGAAAAACTCGCCTCCTGGCGGCGAGCACTTCACATGGGCGGCTACGACCCCACCACTCCCGAGGACAACGCGGAGACAGAGCATCGAGGCGCCTTGTACAGCCGGTGCGTCCACGACGTACTCCTGAGCGAAGCCACCCGCTACCTGGCCGATTGGGCCCAGCACCCCGACGACCCCCGCGGCGTTCTCGCGCAAGCCCTCCAACGAGCCCAGGGTCTGCTCCACGATGACCTTGACCTGCTGGGCGCCCTGGCTGGCATGCTCGGCTGCAGCGCTTGGGATCGGCGCTGGCTGTATGCCACAGTCGCCTTCACCCCCGCCCCCGAGTTCCGCGTGCAGGGCCCCATACCCGACCGGGCTCTCGTCGACTACTTCGTGACCAAGCTGTTTCGGCGCAAGAAGTCCAGCTTCACTGAATTTACCGACGCGTGGCGAGTATTCACCGAGGTCCTGGCCGCCGTCGGTGCTGTCGACTGTGACCGCGCCTATCTGCGTGAACTCCTCAGTGACCTCGGTGTTCATGTCATCCCCGAAGACCGCAATCGTCGGCGCTTTCGCCTCCAGGGCTTGGTACTCCGATTGCCCGCCGAGCGCGACTCGGCGCTGGATGCCCTGTTTCATCGCTATGCACCAAACATCTGGACTGCGCTCGAAACGACGATGCTGCCGATCTGGGCACTGCGTAGAGAAAACGGAAAATAGGTCTATCTCGGACGGAAACGCCGTCCTGATGTTCTGTCTCAGCAATCGGGCGCTCAACGACAATCGGCCCCCGGTCATCGACTGTGACTCACAGCCGTTCGCGCCGAGGACGCCGTTTGAGCCTGTCGCCGTACGATCTCACCATCGTCAACGCCCCGCCGCCTGCACAACTGAGCGACGACCTTTGACACGGCCCGGCCGGGCGCGGGGTCGCTGAGGGGGCCCAGCCCGTCGCCCCAGGTGCCCTATCGGCCGATTTCGGCTCTCGCCGGCCAGCCGCGCCGCTAAGCGCCTATCCAGAAGTTCTGCACGTAACCGGGCGTGAGATCGCCAAGGCATGAGGGTGTTGACACGGGCCTCGCCGGGGGTTGGATCGAGGTTGCCACAACGTCCACCCACCGGCGAGGTCGTGGTCAGTATGCGCCCGCCCATCGTGTTCGCCAATGCCCCTGCCACCTCGATCGAGCAATTACACGCCCAACTGCGAGGTCACTGGCGGCAGGCGATACGCGCGGTGATGGTCCTGCTGTCGCTGCACGGCCTGCCGGCGGCGCAGATCGCCGACCTGCTGGACTACGACGCCGCCACGGTGCGCCGATGGATCGACCGGTTCAACCGCCACGGCCTGGCGGGCCTGGCCGACCGTCCCCGCCCGGGCCGCCCCCGCCTGGGCGGCGAGCACCTGATGGGCCGGATCGCCAAGCTGCTGGCCCGGCCGGGGCCGTGGACCCTTGCGCGGCTGTGGCGGTACCTGAACCGGCCCCGGTTGAGCAGGCGCACGCTGTATCGGCGGGTGCGCCTGGTGGCCGTCTGGCGGCGTTCCAAGCTGGTGGCCCGGGGCGATCCGGACCGGTGGCGGGTGGTGGCCGCCATCGCTGAGCGGCTGCGAGCGTTGCCGCGCGGGGCGGTGGTCTGGGCCACCGACGAAACCCACGTGCATCTGCTGCCGCACCTGCGATCAGGGTGGACGTTGCGCGCTGATCGCCCGGCCGTCGTCACGCCGGGTAAGAACCGGCAGGTCACCGTGTTCGGCGCCGTGGAGCTGACCACGGGGCGGTGGGTGTATCGGCTGGGCCGCCGGTGCGCGGCCGACTTTCTGCGCCTGCTGGATGAGGTGGCCGCCGCCTTTCCGGCCGCGCCGAAGATCGTGGTGATCTGCGACAACGACAGCATCCACCACGCTCGGGACGTCGTGTGCTATCTGCAGGCGCATCCGCGGGTGGAGGTGCTGTACGCAGCGCGCTACAGCCCGCACGACAACCCGGTCGAGCGGATCTGGGCCGCGCTCAAGGCGTTCATCGCCAACACCGCCGTTACCTGGCCCGGCCGTCTGCGGCAGGTCCATGCCTTCTTCCGCGCTCGTTCACCCGACCAGTTGCTGGCCACCGCCGCTCCGTGGACCAGCCCCTGGCTCCCGGCCGGTTACAAGCGGAACTTCTGGAATGCCGCTTAGTCTGCCGACGACGGCAACTGCAGGCCGCCCCGCCCTTGGACGTGGGGAAGTCGGTGCCCGTCATCCGTCGCAGCCGACGAGTCCTTCGGGGCCTGGGCGAGGAGAGCGCGCGTGGCAGAAGGTTCCGCGGTGATCTCGGCGCAGCCGAGGCAGGCGATGAGCGATGAGGCGATCGACCAGGCCTTGCGGGCACTGGCCCAAGCCGCCGAATACCTGCTGGCCGAGCACGCGGCCGCTGTCCGCCTGCAGGAGGAGTTGTCGCAGAAGGGTGAGCGCCGCTTAGAGCAACTCAAGGCTCAGGGGCAAACCTCCGGCGCTCTCATCCTCGATCCGCAGGAGTCGCTGCGGGCCCAGCGGGAGTTCATCGCTGAGCAGGTGGCCGATCAGCACGAGAGGGCAGTGGCCCTGTTCGTGTCCTGGTGGGCCGATGTGGTGGCCTGCGCCGCGGTGGCCGTGCTCGCTGGGGTGCCCTTGAGGCCGGCCCGGGTGGTGGCGGCTGATCCACACACCCGCATGCGAGCTGAGGATCTGGCGGCCTTGGCCCCTATCCCAAACAATCAGTGTGAGCTGGCTGAGGGAATGGATGGGGACCCGCCCGGCGGGGGAGATGCGCCCGGATCGGCGATGGTGGGCAGAGGGGACTTCGCTGCCGAACTGGGGTTGAGGATCACGCGCACTGCCGAGGGTGAGCCGATGCTGGCCGAAGACGAGTGGCCTGAGGCACGGCGGCGCCGTTTGTGGGGGCGCGCCTGGTTGGATCACCAGATGCCGCTGCTGCCCACCACCGCCGAACTCCTGCGCGTCATGACCGAGGTCGGCACGCCGGGGGAGACGGTGACCGCGATCTTCGATGCTGCCCACGCCGTGGACATGGCCTTGGCCGCAAAGATCCATTGCCGGGCGCTGGACAGGCAGCTAGAGAAAGCCGAGGAGCCAGAGGCTGTCGACAGGCTGGATGCCGAATTCAGCGTGTGGGGCAGGGCCGGTGACGAACTGCCCGCCGCGCTCGCCGCCTACGCCCGCGTACTGGCTGATCATCTGCCCGTTCTGCGCGCGGCGCGGGCAGGGCATTGTGAGGGCGTTGCCGGACGACCCTGTCCGGTCTCATCGAATCTGGTCCAAGCATGATCGGCATGAAGTCCTTGACCTGGGCCGGACCAGATTGAGTGAGACGACAGCTCTCGGCGTCGTCTCACTCAATCTGGTCCAAGTGTCGCGTTCTCTCCGTCGCGTCTCATCGAATCTGGCCCATGGCGTCACGATGCCCTGCCCTCGTTCCCGACGAAGCGGACAAACAATGCCACATCACCCTCGTAGGCCAGATTCAATGAGACACCGGGCCAGATTCCGTGAGACCGAACAGACCCGCACCGCATAACACCCCATAGCGGACTCTAGATGTCAAACCAGACAGAACATTCAATCTGTAGGGTCTGAGATCCGTCGGGGAGGGGCCGCTCAGATCCCTGGAAGCTTCGCCACTGCGGCCTTGGGGTCCACCGCAAGCACTCGGTCAGGGTTCACTACCGCGATCGGCCAGCCGCGTTCGCGGGCGATCGTGGCCACATGCGCAGCCGTCGCATCTGGGGTGATGTCACAGCGCTCTACCAGTTCGCCCGCGGCGTACGCGGCGGCGGCGTCCAGCGGTACGACGATCACTAAAGGCCCGCTGATGAATTGCTGCATCTGGTCGACGCGATCTGGCCCGTCTCGGCGAACCTGTTGCCAGGCCTCCGACAGGGCGCTGGCTGGGACGATGAACGTCAGGCTACGGGCTGCAGCCCGTTCGACGAAGGCCGCGGCATAGAAGTTGAGCCCGCCGCCGAGTTCGGCGAGAGCGCCAGGGTCCAGGACGAACCCACCGGCAGTTGAAGGGAAGGTCACGAGGCTTTGGACTCCGGCCAGAACTGGTCGATGAAGGCGTCGGCTTCCTGTAGCGCCTTCGGAGGCGGGGTGCCGACGAGCGAGCGTCGCTCGGTGACCCAGGCCCACTGCCCTTGTTCTCTTACCTCGATGTCACCCATGGCCCCAGAGTACTGCGCTGGGGCAGAGGACGCATCGGTAGTTAATGCCAGTCGAGCATGGTCTGCGGCCTCGGGGTGCTCTGATTTCATCGCCTTCGTATGCCGACCTTGGGCTCGCTCGATTTGCCCTTGCCTTTGTTCCAAGAGACCGAGGTTGACCATCGCCGTCGGCGCGTGGTCGGGATGACCGGACTCGATCGCCTGCAGGTACCAGTGCCGGGCCTGATCCACCCGCCCCTGCCCGATCTCCAGAATGCCGAGGTTGACCATCGCCGTCGGCGCGTGGTCGGGATGACCGGACTCGATCGCCTGCAGGTACCAGTGCCGGGCCTGATCCACCCGCCCCTGCCCGATCTCCAGAATGCCGAGGTTGACCATCGCCGTCGGCGCGTGGTCGGGATGACCGGACTCGATCGCCTGCAGGTACCAGTGCCGGGCCTGATCCACCCGCCCCTGCTCGCTCTCCAGAATGCCGAGGCCGAGCATCGCCATCGACATATTCCCGGGTTCGCAGGACTCGACCGCCTGTAGGTACCGATAACAGGCCTGATCCAGCTTCCCCTGATCCTCCTCCAAGAGGCCGAGGTGGATCATCGCCATCGGCGCGTGGTCGGGATGACCGGACTCGACCGCCTGTACCCACCAGTGATAGGCCTGCTCCCTCCTCCCCCGCTCGCTCTCTAGGACAGCGAGGTTGACCATCGCCGTCAGTGCGTGGTCAGGGTGGCCGGATTCGATCGCCTGCAGGTACCAGTGCCGGGCCTGATCCACCCGCCCCTGCTCGCTCTCCAGGAGGCCGAGGCCGAGCATCGCCATCGACATATTCGCGGGTTCGCCGGACTCGATCGCTTTCATTCGCCAGTGATGGGCTTGCTTCACCTGCCCCTGCTCCTCCTCCAGAGCAGCGAGGTTGACCATCGCCGTCGGCGCGTGGTTGGGGTGGCCGGACTCGGCCGCCTGCAGGTACCAGTCGCGAGCCTGCTCCACCCGCCCCTGCTGCTCCTCCAGGATGCCGAGGTTGACCATCGCTCTCGGAGCACGGTCGGGATGACCGGACTCGACCGCCTGTACCCACCAGTGATGGGCCTGCTCCACCTGCCCCTGCTCGCTCTCCAGGAGGCCGAGACCGACCATCGCTGCTGGCGCGTGGTCGAAGTGGCCAGACTTGACCGCCTGCACCCACCAGTGGCGGGCGGCATCATGGTCGTTACGGTCGTAGAAATGGCGGGCCATGGCGGCCAGTACTCGCGGAGTGATGATGGCGATGGGAAGGGCGTCCAGCAGGAGGGCGGCGGCAGCGGGGTTGTCGTGGTCCAAAGCGGTGTAGCCAAGTTTGAGCAGGTCACTCTCGTTCAGGTGGCACAGGGCGTAGTCCCATAGTGGCGGGCTGATGGGCCAGCCCGCTGGGGTCTGCTCGGTGGCCACCACGGCCAGCAGCGGGTGCGGCCGGTACGGGCCGGCGGCGCTGATCAGCTGCGGGCGCCCGGCTGACGCCTCGGTGCCCGCCCAGGCCAGGGCGCGGGTGAAATGCTTGGCCGGAAGCCGGGTGTGCGGGGGCAGGCCACTCATATGGAGGCGATAGCCCTTCCACAGCTCCTGCAGGGCTTTCCTGGTCAGTTGAGCGGGCATCTGAGCGCGCTGCCAGTCGGTGACCGCGCGCAGCAATGCCACCCGGTCGGCTGCCTGCTCGCCTGAGGTGGGGGTAAGGGTGTGGCGCAGTGTCTCCAGGGCGATCATGAGATGCCCCATCAGCACTTCCACCGCGACCTCGTCCACGGCTGGGACCAGTTCCTGGTAGGCGGGCTCGGCGCGGATCAGGTGGCGTTCGGCAGGAGTGATCATCCCCAACGTGAAGTGTATGGCGTGCTCGTCCAGCAGGGCGGGCACCGGGGAGGCGAGTCGGGCGGCCGGTTTCCCGTCGGGTCCGGTGAGCTCCTCGGTGTGCACGGTCGCCGCGATCACCACCTGCGGTGGTAGGCCGGTCAGCAGTGGTTCGGTGAGTTGTGCCAGGTGTTTGAGGCTGATCGCGTCCAGCCACACCACCACCCCTGAGCCCGGCTCCGCCCAGGTCGCGGCCCGCTCCACCATCACTGACAGCGCTATCTCCTGCTCGTCGGCGAAGGCCACCACCTTCCACGTCGGCAGCCCTTTGCGGAGCGCGTGGGCCAGGGCGTGGGTGGTGCCGGCCAGTCGTTCCCCCTGAACCACCACCAGTCGGCCTCGCCCGGCTTTTTGATCGGACAGGGCGGTCAAGGCGTCGGCGAGCAGGGCGTCGATCGGACGGGCGATGTGCGGCGCCAGCCGATGTGGGGAGGCGGCGAACCGGGATACGGTGACTCCGAGCTGAGCCAGCCTGACCTGCTCCAACCGCGGCGGCCCGCCCCGGGGGTCGGCCAGCCGTAGCGTCCCGGCCGGTCGGTAGGTGTCAAGTCAAGTGGGACATGGTGCTGCTGAGGCGTTAAGCGGCGTCCTCCTCGTCTGAGCTGCTGGTCAGGACGTCGTCGTTGCTGGGCTCGTTGATCCACGCCTCGGTGGGGAGCTTGGGCAGCGACGGCCGTTGGGTGAACCTCCGCGGGTTGGCTGCACGGAATTTCTCGATCGTATCCTCGCGTTTGTCTTGAATGGCTTGGGCGGTGCCGATGTGCACGGTGAACGGCGTGTGCAGCCCGATCCCCGAGTGGTAATGCCGATGGTTGTAGTATTCGAAGAATCGGTGGCAGAAGCTTCTCGCGTCCTGCGCCGACCCGAACACTTCCGGGAACACCGGGCAGTACTTCAGCGTTTTGAAGTTCGCCTCGCTGTAGGGGTTGTCGTTGCTCACCCTCGGCCGGGAATGCGACTTGACGATGTCCAGGTCGGACAGCAGGCTCGCCACCGATTTCGATGTCATCGACGTTCCGCGGTCGGAATGGATCGTCCGCGGTGCGAGCCCGCCGTTGGCCCTGATGCAGTTCTCGATGAACTGCTTGGCAAGCTCTCCTGATTCGCGGACGTGAACCTCCCAGTGCACCACGCACCGGGAGAAGATGTCGATCATCACGTACAGGTCGAAGTATTTGCCTCGCTCGATGGACGGCAGTCTGGTTATGTCCCAGCTCCACACCTCGTTGGGACGTCTGGCGACCATGTGCGGTTTCTTCTTGGCCTCGTGCCGGGCCTGAGCGCGCCGCTCGCGGACCAGGCCGCGGGCGCGCAGGACCCGGTACATCGTGGACACCGACGCCAGGTAGGTGCCACGATCGATCAAGGTCGCCCACACCTGGCGCGGCGACTTGTCTGCGAACTCCTTGCTGTTGAGGACTGCGATCAACTCCTCGCATTCCTCTTTGGACAGCGCATTGGGCGGGGAGGGCCGTACGGTTGCGGGCTTTATCTCCTTCGGTTGCCGTAGTCGATACAGGGTGGATCGGTTGATGCCGGTCAGCGCGCAGGATCGTTGGATGCCGACGTAGGGTTCGAGTTGTTCGCGGGTTTCGGCGCGAACCTCGGTCAGGAGTTGTCGGAGTCCGCGCTCTCGGACATCGTTTCCAAGAGCGCGTGCCATTTTCCCATGATCTCCAGAGCGGCCTCGGTCTGGGCGAGCTTCTTCTTCAGCCGGGCGTTCTCCCGTTCGAGTTTTTCTCGCTCCGCCTTCTCCTTGGCCCGCTGCCTTGCCATCTCTCCGGATGCGACCCGCTTTTCCCCGGAGACGCCCTTCAAGGCACCCTCGTCGCGCTGCCTGCGCCACAACTGGATGCTGGAGTCGTACAAGCCTTCGCGGCGCAAAATGGCACCCTTTTCGCCGGGCGGCGCCGCGTCGTACTCGGCGACGATCCGCAGCTTGTACTCCGCCGAGAAGTGCCGGCGCTTGGGTCGATCAGCCCGGGGCCCACCGGCCTCCAGGTCGTGCTTCGTCATCGTCACAGTCTGCTACACCCACGTCTCGCCCTACTCATGCCACACTGAGAACTTCCTCACCGTGTGTCCCACTTGAGCCTGGCACGGAGGGGGTTGCGGCCGACCACGCCACTGATTCCACCTGGCCGTGGCCACCGCCACCGCTGCGGCCACGGCCCACGGCCAGCTCCACGCCCCGTCGTTGAGCACCTGATTGCCGAAGGCGGCCATCACCAGCAGCAGTATCGCGCTAGCGTAGCCACCCAGCCGCACCCGACGACGACCATTCACCGGCAGCCTGCTCTCTCGCTCGGAATCCGCCCCTGAGTGCCCCTGCCACCCCACCTCAACGCGCCGATTTGACCGGCATGAATCGGTCAGACCGATGCCAGGACGAAACGCATCGCCGCACCAGGTCGGGTGTCAACGGATGTGTCAGCGATCCAGGCTCGCCGGTCCGTTCCTACTGGGCCGCCAATTCCGACAAACGGGTGCACCCTATTGCGTCACGCATCGCTATCAATACACTCTTCTTTACTGACTCATGACAAATCTTGTCATGAGCGGCACAGCATGTCGACCATCTAGCGGCGTCATGGCGAGGTTGCCCTGGTGCGGTGATGCGAAGGCCGACGAGAGGCCCTTCGGATCTTTCGCAAGGCCTCACCCGGGCGTCGACGGCGATCAGAGCGGGGCGTAACAGTGGGCAGATCTCCTGACGGCACCGGCGTAGTCGACTTGCTTGACCTGGCTGATCCCCCAGATGCAGCCCACGGCCTTCCTGGCGCCACCGTCGATCCCAACGCCCCGGAAGGCGATGACCAGCTAGCTGACGAAGTCGGCTCTGACCAGCAAGAAAACACCAGCAAACAGGTATTCGATCATCCCGAACCGGAGTTCTGGGATGACGAGAGCCCCGAAGATACCCGCCGCGGCCGGCGGCTCGCGGTGGCGGGCGCTGTGGTGGTGGTCATCGCGGGCATCGCCGCGGCGGTCTATCTTTACTTCAATCTTGACAGCTCGTCGTCACCGGAAAGCGCGCCTGCTCCCTCGGCCGCTGTTGACATCCCTGACCTCGCACCTGAGCTTGACGTGGCGACCTCTGCGCCGCCCCCTCCCCCGGTCGCCTCACCGCCGGTGCCCCCCGTGCGGGCGAGTCGTTCTCCTGCCGCGCCGGTTACGCCCCGTCCCCGAGTGTCGCTCACTTCACCCACTTCGCCGCGTTCTCCTGCGCCGCCGCGTCGCAATCCGCGGGCGGTGCTCCCCACTAGCGGCCCGACCGCTCCCCCACCCCCGCCGACGTGGGCCGGTGCACACTGGCCGATGTCACTGTCGGCCCCTCCCCCTCCTCCGGCCACCTCTCAACCGTGGCTGGCGCTGTCACATGCGGCGCTGGATCTGCGCTCGGCCGGTGCGGCATCGCTGGTCATCGGTGCGGAAGGCGGGCCACTGTCGTGGAGTGCCAGCGGCAGCACCGGGGTGGGGCTGTCGATGTCATCGGGGGTGCTGGCCCGGGGGGAAACCGCGACCCTGCTGGTAAGCGCTGTCACTCCGCCCATGGGTGGGCAAGCGCAGGGCTGCGGTCAGGTACGCCGCGAGACGGTCACGGTGAGCTGGACGGACGGCGTCACCGAGGCGGCGGTGAGTGATTCACGCACGATCATCGTCACGGTCGTCGGGCCATGCCGGTAAGCGCACGCGTGATGGTCGCCGCGCCGACGAGAGTCCGGCTATCGCATACCGGATTGTGGGTGCCCCACGGGCGGCTGCGCGTCACCCGCTGCCGCGATCACTACTGCGGCGGTTGGGGGTACCGGGCGCTGCTGACCCTTGATGGCCAGTTGGTGGGGCAGGTACGTGCCACCTCAGCCTCAACGCCTCCCGCAACCGAGGCAGGTGAGCACAGCGCGGTGTCCTTCCATCCCTGGACACCAGCCTTCACCGGCGAGGACCTGACGGCCTTCGCCGCTGCGTGTCAGCTGAACGGGTGCGCCGTGGCTTCACGGCAGGTGCTGGCACTGCTGGTGGAAGAGCACCGGGTGCAGCAGATGGTGCGCGGTTGCGCGGCCCGGGGCGCCACGTTGGCACGGTTCGCTCATGAGGACCAGATGCACTACCTCCCCCTTCGAGCACCTGTGGACGGCCCGCACCAGCGTGCGGTAGCGCTGGCCTACCTGGAACAGGTGAGCGGCCTGCGCGGCTCGTGGCTGATCTGGTCCGACGATCGATGGCAAGAACTCTCCGGCTTTCCGGCACCGCCTGCGGCAGGTGTCTTCCCGTGAGCAGCACCCTGCTCACCGGCGCCCACGTCGGCCCGCCCCTGCGGCCCGGCGAGCCGGCGGGGGCCGACCATCCGCTGCCCAGGCGCCTGTCTCCGACCTTCCCCCGTACGCGACGGACTGCCCTGCGCGCAGAGGTTTTCGCTGCCCGCTGCGGCCACGTCGCGTCCTGTCCCCCGCATTGGAGTGATCATGGCTGTGTCTGTGTTGCGTGCGGTGCGACGTCATCCCCTGGTTCGCCGGATCCGCCAAGCGGTAACCAGCGGGCGCCGCCGCGGCGAATATCAGGCCGCCATGCGCGGTCAGCTGGCCCGCCAGGCCCAGGCCAGCGGTGATGAGCCGCTGCGCCGTTATGCCCATCACCTGCAGGGGCAACTCACCATTGCCCAGCCGATCATGCGGCAGATCTACGATCCGGCGTGGTGGGAGCAGGCCTCGCCGGAGCGGCTGGGCGCGGCCTGGCAGCTGATCGTCAGCTGGGCGGCGGTGGCCGAACCGACCGCGCAAGCGGCCTTGGCCCATCTGGCCACGCAAACCCAGGCCCGCTACGGGGTGCGGGTGGAGGACGTGCGGATGCAGGCGCGCGACGTGGTCGCGCTGCTGGCCCGCGCCTGGCCCCCCACCCCGCGGGGCCCGCAGCCGGACGCTGCTGCGCGAGCGGACGAACCGGTGTTCAGTTACGTGGTCCGCGACCTGTGGCACGGCACGATCGCGGCGCAGATGACCGGGTGCCGGCCGGGGCCGGGCATCGGGGCGCAACTGTTCGGCGCTGAGCAACTATTGGCCTTCGACGCCCAGCTCAGCGCGGCGACCAACACGCCGCAGGCCGCGCAGTCGCTGCGATTCGCGATCGAGGTGCACGCCGGTGAGGACGTCACCGGCGAGCCCGTGATGCATGTCGGGGGTATGCGGGCGCGCTCGGTGCGCGAGCAGGCGCTGGAGCGGCGCGAGCAGATCCTGGCCGGAGCCCCGGCCGAGGCGGCCGAGCTCCGCGATGCGCTGCGGGCGGAGCGACAACGCCTTGACGACCTGATCAGGGTGTACCGGCGCGCCGAGACCGAGGAACTCGCTCCCCCTGCGGGTGAGGACGGCGCACTGGCGCGCATGCAGGAACAACGTGACTACGTGCAGCTGCGCATCCAGGCCGCTGAAGCGGCGCTGCGCGGGGAAAACAGCGAGCACGTCTATGAGCGTGCGGCGCTGTTGCACTGGCTCGATGCCGATTGGTGGCACAGCCAGCCCCGCCAAGAGCTCATCGAGATCTGGGGGCAGGTCGCGCATTGGGGCGACGGCCAGGCCAAAGACGACATGCTCGCCTACCTGGCCGACGGTATCGCGCACTACTTCGGCGTCACCGTCTCTGCGACCACGTCACCGGCCGCGGTAGCCGACCTGCTCACCGTGGTCATCGTCGTAGGAGATGACCCGGCGCCGCCCTTGCCTGATCCCGCGCCGGCCGCGCCCGCGGCCCGTGAGGCCGATCGCGTCGTGTGGCCGCCAAGCAACGCTGATGCCGCCCCTTTTGTTGCCGCTGCCTTTGCGCCGCAGACAGCGGAACCTGCCCGTCCCGCGGATGCGGCTTCGCTCGTCGATCCCCGCGAGCCATCACCTCACCAGCACACGGCGGCACCGCAAGCGGCCCCTGACCTCGATCCGAGCACGTGGGATGCGGACTCCCCCGAAGGGGAGCCCGCCACACCGGCCACCGACCGGCGCACCCCTGCGGCAGCGGTGCCGGATCAGCGCGAGGATCACGCGCCGATCGCGCCTTTCGCCGAGGACGACCTCGGGCACGACAAGCACACAGCGTCCGTCTCCTCCGCTGGGCAGCACGCCGCCGCCCCTCCCCCCGGCGCTGAGCACGATCCCCCTGCCGCCTCCGATGCCTCCGGCCCTCAGGAGCACACTCCGGCACCCGCGCCGACGACACCCCGCGATGTCGCTCCCCCGCCAGTAGAACACCCCGACATCGACACCGGCCCCCTTGACGCTTCACTGCCCACTGGCCAGCACAGTCCCCCACCTCCCGTCGCCCTCTCAACCGTCGGCGCCCCCGCCTTGCCCTCCGATCCACCCGCTCCCCCCGCCGACGCGCACCATCGCGACCGGGTTTCGGCCGGTGAACCGGACACGACCGATGCCGCCCCCACCCCCGTCAACTCAGCGCCGCCCGACGGGGGCACCCCGGCCGCGCCGCCCCCTGCCCAGGTCGAAGAACACCTCAGCCGCCACCCCGCACCTGCACCAGCCGCCGAACAGCCCACGCCGCCCCTTGGCGACGAACCCGATCTCGGGGGAGCAACGCCTGCTGATCTCTTTGCCCCGCCGGAGTCCGAACCCGGCCCGGACGCTGGTGAGCCCTTCCCCGACCTGAGCGACGGGAACGTCGGAGCCTCAGCTACGCCGCCCGCAGCACCGGCCCCCGCTGCCAAACCGCATGAAGGCGATCACGCTCGGCGCCTGCCACCGGAATCCGATCGGCGCTCTACGGCGCAATCGCCCGCACCAGCAGGCCGCAAGGATCGTTTCGCCGCGGCCGAGGAACTCGACTACGCGCGCACCGCGATACAAGAGGTCTACCAGCAGTGGACCGCCACACCAACGGCCTGTGTGCTCCAACGCCAAGAAGAAGAGTTGCAGGCTGAGTTCGGGACGGTCGGCACCAACGAAGGCGCATTCATCGACCTGGCCTGGCGGCAGATCAGTGCCGCATCCGCCACGCCGGACCAAGCCGCTAGCGCCTATGCGGGACTGGCCGAGGCCTGCAGCAGCGGGGAACGGCTGCTGGCCGCCCGGCAGGCCTTCGAGCAAGCCAGTGATCGCACCCTCCTGCGGATGCTGAGCGCGCACGCCAACGAGCTGGCCATCTGGCTGCGCGCCGCCGCGGCCGACGGCTCATCGACGAGTACGCCACCAGCCGCTCGTGCGCAGAGGCCGAAGCCGCGCGCCACCATCGACGGTGACTCCCGCGGCCCGGCTGCGGTTCGCGCTACCCCTCCTGCCGCTGCGCCCCCCACCCCCGCCCCCGCCTCCAGCGCCCCGGCCCGGCCCGAGCGTTCCCGCGCCGATGAGCCGCAGCCATCACCTCCCGACCAGGCACCGTCTGCCGATACCCGCCCGGCCGCGCACGGCAACTCGCCGACGCCCTCGCGCTTCACCGACGTCAACGCGTTGCGTGCCCACTACCAGCGCCGCGGCGTCGAGGTAGCCAGTGAGGAAACACTCTGCCTGGGCGGCGGCGGATTCCTGGCCTTCCACCGCACCGACGACCGCGTCACCTGGCGGCTGCTGCACGCCGCGACCGCAACCCCCCTCCAAGACCCCGGGGTGCTGGGCGGCACCGGTGATGCGCTGCCAGGGTGGGGAGGCCAGTACGCGGCCGGTCGGCTTGTTACCGCGATCGAGCACCTGCGCGACGCCCAAGGCCGGCCCCTGGACTGGGACACCGACAACCCGCTGCTCCTGCAGCAACGCATCGAGGCTTTCCGCACCGCTGACGGGCAGTCGTGGTGGGATGCGCTGCTGCGGCTGAACGCCGAACACGACCTGGTCAACGGCCACCCTGACACCGCAGCGGCCCGCCACTGGCGGGCCATCCGCCACGAGGCGGACCGGCCTGCCCTCCCCGAGGGCCACCTGTATGGTGACCAACTGCGCCCGGACATGACGCTGACGGTGCGCCAAGACGACACCGACGTCTCAACCGTTGCCCGCATCCTCGCCATCACGCCAGGGCGCCGCCCGGGACAGGCCCAGGTGCGTTTGGACAACGGCGCCGAGATCACCGTGGCCCGCAACGACCGCCTCATGCTCGCCGCGGCCGTGCCCGGCCGCGCCGAAGAAGAGGAGGGCGGGGACCTCACCCCCACGGCGCACCTGGCGCCGGGCCAGCAGGTGCGATGGACGGCCACGACCGCACCCGAGGGCCTGAACACGCAGGCTCTGGGGTTCGAAGCCGACGAAGCGGTCACGATTACCGGAACGTTCCTGGGCAACCGGGAGGGTGATCCGTCCTGGATCCAGCTCAGCGCCGTGGTGGTGCGCAGCCAGCAGCGTGACCAAGTCGCCACGCTTGCGAGAGTGCGCGAGGTCCTCGCTCCCCCCCATGTCATGCGCTTGCCCGCCCCAGCGCGTGATCGCCCCGACGCTTCACTCGCGCCGCCACCAGCCGCCCCCGGGGTCGCCGCCCCCGCAGCCAACCGTGACCACCCGTCACCGCCTCCACCGGATGCGTCGACGACCTCGCCGGATCCGACTCCTGAACCGGTGCCCCGCACCAGCTGGCAGCGCGAGGAGGACCTGTCGCCGACCCCGCAGGCGCAGTGGCGTTTTTCTGGGAACATCGACACCGCGATCGACTTGATTGCCATCGTGACCTCGGCCAGCCCTCACCCGGCCGCGCTGGGCGATGACCGCGACCCGGTCGACCTGCTGCAGCGGGCCCGCTCGGGAGTATGGGGCCGGTCCGTCCAGCAGATCGTGACCCCCAGCAACGAGGACGGCAGCGCCTGGGCCGCCCTCCGGCCGGAGCCAGCCCGCCGCGGCCTGGCCCAGCTGTCTCAGAGGCTGATCGCAGACGGCAGCGCGGTTCCCGCACCGATCGCCACCTATCTGGCCGCATCAGACGCCACAGCGGCACCGCGCTCGGCGCGGCGCGCCCAGCAGCCCGCCGGGCAAGCTCTGCTGTTCGACGCACCAGCCGATGTCCCCGCCGCTTCGGCTTCCTCGGCTCAGCCGTCGTCCCCGGATGCGGCGGCTGCCTCTCCCCGGACCCTACGTGAGCGGCCGTTCTTCGACCACGACGACTATCAGCGCAGTGCCGGACGGGTATCGCAGACCTACCAGACCTGGCTCGGGCAGGCCGACATCCCGCCAGCCGAAGCGGTCAACGACCGCGACATCATCATCGCCGGGTGGGCCACCAGCTTCCAGGAACTACAGGCTTCCTGGCGCAGCCTCCACACCGCCACCACGGCGATAGCCTCGAGCTCCGGCCCTCTCCTGGCGAAGTTGTATCAACGGCTCAGCCGCGATGCCGCAGCCCACGCCGCAACGGTGGCCCCTGCCCAGGGCGAGATACTACGGGCGCTGGCTCGGTTTGCTGAAGATCACGCCGATCAGATGAACGCCACGCTTGCCACGGCGGCCGCCGCCGAACCCCAGGTGCTGGTGCGGCGCGACGCTCAGCTGCAGCGCTATGTCCTCGCCCACGAGATCATGCTCATCGACGCTGCCCTGCGCCGCCGCCACGGTGCTGAGGTCCTCCTGACGTTGCGAGGAGTCAACTACGCCAACGCCGTCGTAGCCGGCCAGAAACTACACGAGAGCATCAGCGCCGCTTTGCGCTCTGCCCAGAGCGGTCCTGAGCGACTCGATCCCGAGGCGCGCTTCCTCGTCGCCACCTTGGCCGGGGTCAATGTCTACGGCGGATTCGAGCGCACTGACGGACAGGCACAGTGGGCGCTCGGTTTTGACGAGGTGGCGCTGCCCAGGGTGCGCCTCACGTCCCAGGACCTACAGCGCATGTCCGGCCAGGACGTGTTTCACCGCTTGATCGCCCAGTTGGATGAGCTGCCCACACTCCGGGCAGAGTTTGAACGCGCCCTGGCTCGCCTTGATGCTGACTCACCCGCCCCCGCCATCACACCTGAAGCCTCGGCGTCTGTGCCAGGGCTTCAAGACGATGATCCACCGGCTGTACCAGCAGCCCATCTCGAGCAGGACTCCGCTCAACCGGCTCCATCCGCCCCCGCATCTGTCGCACAGCACCCGGCAGGTGAGGTTTCCGATCCTGAGGCGGCTGCTGCCGCGCCGACGCCTTTCCCGCCGCTGGTCGATACCGCACCACCTCCCCCGCGTTCCTCCCCCCCACGCGGTGATCTCTCCCAGACCTTGGTCGTCGGCGCCGACGGTGAGGCCGAGAGCGATCAGAGGGCGCTCACCACCGACGAGCCGTCTCTTTCGCCCCGCGATGCGCCCACACGCGACCGTGCCCTCGCAGAACGCCCGCCCCCCGCGGCACCGGCTCCCCTGCACGCCACCAACGACACCCCCTCGGCCACCACGGGGACGCCTTCGCACTCGCCCTCCGCACCGACCGCCGCCCCTTCCGATTCACCCCCCGCGCCCGTCAACGACTCTGACATCGCCCTGGCCATCGACCGCCTGGGCATCTCCACACTCGCCACCCTGCTGCGCGCCCGTGACGACATCCGGCATCTGAGCTCCCTCCACCCCACCAGCCTCTCCAGCATCCGCGAGGCAGGAAAGCCCGATGCGGGGACCTCAGAGCGGATCGACGCCACCTCCGAAAGCCTGCGCATCAACATCGGCGACCGCCGCCAGAGCACCCTGACCTGGCGTGAGGTCATCCAATGGCTAGAGCCTGCCGCTGATACCCTCCAGGGCGACATCCTGCGCCAAGCCGACGTGCTGCGCGCGCGCTACCTCAGCGGTCAGCACAGCTTGCGGCTGATCGGGCAAGAGCACCTAGGCGCGCTCGTCCAGGACAAACTCCACACCTATGCCGCCGACGCGTCCGCGGCGATCCTCTCTGCAGCCCAGGCCGCCCATGAGCGGTCCCCGAGCCGCCCCCTGCGCGTCCGTAGCAAGACCTCTCAGCCCATTCAGGACGACAACGCGCTGTTGTCGATCACGGAGGTCGCTCCCTCCGTCCTCGACGAAACGGCCATCTTGGACCGGATCGCCTGGCTGAAGGACCTTGCTCCGCCGCGCACCGGCGCCGGCAGCCGGATGCGGCTGTCGCAGCTGGCAGCGGGCGCACTCATCGAGGACCGGCATCAGTCCCGATGGCCACTGCGAGTGACCAGCCTAGCCACGACCACCAACACCGGCTTTCAGGTCAGCGGTGTTCTGCTGCGACCCGGCGCCCCGCCCACCCACGCCACCTGGTCATACACCGGTGCGGGAGCGGCAAACGAGCCGACCGTGTGGATGCTGCGGCTCCCCGCTTCCCTGCAGGATCTCGCCAGCACCTTCCCCGACTTCGCCACCGACGCCGCCCCCGGGCCTGGGCCTGGGCCCGGGGCCGGGGCCCGGGCCGGGGCCGACGGCGAAACCGCAGACCGCGATTCCGATAGGGGGCCGGGCTTTGCCACTTTGGCCGAGCTGCTGGCCTACCTGGACAGCTTGCCGCCGGAGATATTCCCCGAGCGGCAATGGCACGCCACACCGTTCGCATCTGCCGACACCGACGACGGTTATGCCAACAAGATCAAACGTCACAAAGAGCTCGTCGGACAGATTCGCCGTTGCCCCGATCTCGCGCTCAGCCCCGGCGGCCATCTGCTCCTCTACACCGACGATCACAGCCAGTACCAGATCGCCCTGGCTCGCACGTTGCTGCACCTGCCGGCAGCCTTTCTGGAAGGACGCACCGGCGCCGACGCCATGGCGCTGGCGGGCTGGATCGAACAACAGGTACGCGACGGCGACGGCGTGCCCATTGACTGGAGCTCGCCCCAAGCCCGCCAGGAGGTCCGTCAGTGGCGGTCGGCCGACGGACTCACCATCCGGCAAGACATCCAACGACTGATCGCCGACCATGACCGGGCACGCGGGACCTCCTCGCTGGCGGTCCGTGAAGACGACGAGCGGCGTCTGGGCGCTCAGCAACACCAGCAGCGCCCCGCGGGACCCGTCTCCGTGGATGAGATCGCGGTCGGCGATCGGATCCGGGTGATTTCCCGCCGCGGTGACTGGGCCCAAGGACTCGTTCACGACATCGCCGGCCATCCGGACCGTCCCGCCGTGATGGTGGTGCGCCTTCGCGACAACGACGGCACCGAGACCCGTCAGATGATCGATCCGGCCGAGCACAAAGTGCTAAGGCTGCCAGATCTCCAGGCCGCCCCTGCCGTTCCCGCGGCAGCAGCTCCTGCCGCTGCCGCTACGATCGCGGATCTCGCCGTAGGCGAGGGCCTTACCTCACCCGCCCCCTCCCCCGCCGATCCCAGTGATGCACCACACCTCTCGGTGAGCCCATCCACCACGACACCGGCCGCGCAAGCCGCACCGGCATCAGCTCCATCGATCCCCCCTTCAGACGGTGGCGCCCCCAGCATGCCCGCGCCGGTCACGGCAGACGCTCCTGCTTCACCTCCCGGCAGCCTCGAACCCGGCATCGTCGACACCAGCGCTGCCGCCGATACCTCGGAAAATGTGCTCGAACCCCCGTCCGCGTCGAGTCGGATCATCGACCTGTTCAACGACCCGACTCGACGCACGACCCAGCAGGAATGTCTAGCCGCGATCGACCTTTTGGCCACGCGCGCCCTGGCCCATGACGGCTTGCGTCAAGCCAGCACCGACCTGGAACACAACGACTTCACCACGCGGATCTTCTCCATCTGGCTCACCGACCAGATCCGCACCCCCGACCCGGACATCCCCCAGTCGCTGCGCACCCACTACTTCGGCGCCAAAGGCGTCCAGCACCTGCTCTACATGCTCCTAGCCGCCTACCTGCGCGATACCTGGCAGCGCATCCCCCCGCCCGCCGATGCGTCATCCGCCGTCCCCATCTCGGTCAGCGATGAACGAACAGACAAGATCCTGCGGGGACTACGAGACAGCTACACCTACGGCCACCATCTCGTCTTCGAAGACGATGGCCGTATCCATGCCTACGTCTCCTTGCAAGGCGACACCCTCCCTCTCGACCTGGCCGCCGAACGCCACGCACGCGACATCGGAATCCGCACCGCTCCCCTCGCCCAAGCCGATCCCGCTGCGGCCCTGGCGCGCTTTAGCCCGCGGTGGTTCGCCAACCTGATCCGCGCCGCCGATGACCCCAGCATCACCACCACCCTCTTTCCCACCCATACCGGCCATCGCCGTAGCGCCACCGAACCCGACCCCGGAGCCGTCGAAGACATCGACGTCGACTCCCGAGGCTTGACCATCCAGATCGAGACCGCCAGTGGTACCCGTTTCGGACAGCGCCGCTGGACCACCCTGCTGCCCTGGTTCAAGACCGTTCTCCCCGACAACGAACGACGCATCTTGCTGGCCGCCGACAGCGCGCTGTCGCGCTACCGCGAGCATCGAGAGCACTTCGCCCTCACTGGTCAAACCGACCTGAGAGATCAAGCCGTCGCTGAGTTGACGCACATCTTCGACACCGCCCGGCAGACGGTCACCGAAACCATCA
This sequence comes from Streptosporangium sp. CA-115845, assembly GCF_050943795.1. Classification (NCBI taxonomy): domain Bacteria; kingdom Bacillati; phylum Actinomycetota; class Actinomycetes; order Streptosporangiales; family Streptosporangiaceae; genus Streptosporangium; species Streptosporangium sp. CA-115845. Next base: position 255,087 of record NZ_CP191987.1, read on the forward strand.
CCAACGCTGATCCCCTGGCCGGGGGGAAATCCGCGACGGGTAAGGCCGCGATGCCGGGCTTGTTCGACACCGATGATGCCGACAGCGATGCCGCGTCCGAAGTCGCCCTGGCCCGGATCGCTGAACTGAGCGCAGTGCTGCCGGCTCGTCCCACCAGCGACGCGCGCCTGTCACAGCTACGTCCAGGTGACGTTGTTTACCGATACGGGAACCGCAGCGCACCTCTGATCGTCACCGATGGCCCGGTCGAGGTCGACGGCCGCATCAGCGTGACCGGCACGGTCCTCACCGACGGCGTTCGGGGCGAACCCATCGTGTGGCGCCCCTATCCTCGCGATCCCGAACCTGACCCGTCGGTCACCGTGCTGCACCTGCCGGACCCCCTCGACGGCATCGTCAATGCCAGTTCACCCGACAGCGCTTCCGATACCGCCGCCCCTACTGCGCCACCACCCCCGGCACCACCAAGCCCTCAGCCCGTTCCCCTGACGCCGGCACCGGCACCGGGTACGGTCTCCACGCCACCGCAGCAGGAGGCCGGGCCACAAGAGCACGACACCCGATCAACGAAACCCGCCGTCTCTGTTTCCTCCGACACCCCACATCAAGCGCGGTACGAAGAAAGCAAAGCGCGCCTGACCACCGCCGTGGAGAACCTCTGGGCAATCACTTTGCCCAAGGGGATCTTCACCGCAGCTGATGTGGCCCGCATCCAACCGGCCATCGCTGATCTCGCCGAAACGCTCCTTGGCCACCGGCCGCAGGAGATGTACCGCTGCTGGGCCGTGCTGGAATACGTGCTGCACACCGCCGAGGGAGCGGCCGATGCGCAGGCGGCTGCCAGTCTCCATTCGGAAAGCGAACGGCTGCTGATGCTGGCGCGCGCCGCTATACAGGCTCGAGAACACAGCTACCCGCACCGGACACCGATCACCGTCGAATCCCTGCTGCCCGCCGCTCATTCAGATCCCGCAGCGATCACGGCGGCGGTCACCACCCTCACCAGACTGGCACTGACGAACCCGGTGTTGCGAGCCTCAGCCATCAAGCTGGAGCCCGACGATTTCACCGAACGAGTCTTTTCCGTCTGGTTGGCACGAACCATCCGCACCGATCAGGTGAAGCTCCCGACGGAGTTTCGCACCTTCTACTTCTCCAATCGGCAACAGAAGCTCCACCAACGGCTAGCGGCGGCGGTGCGCGGTATCGCCGGCGTTGACGCCACCCACCCCGCCCGCACCATCGAGCCGCTGTCACCTGCTCCCCTGCCCACCAAGGCCGAACGCGTCCAGGATCAGATTCTCACCGCGCTGCGCAGCGCGGGTGTCGTCTACCAGATGACCTACCACAGCAACGGGCTGACCTCGATCTGGATGACGCACAACGGCAAGCAGCAGTACAACGCCGACTTGCCGCTAGATGTCGCAGCCGCCCAATTCGCCCCTCACCTGGGCATCGTTCCTCAGCCGCCCCGCGATGAGGATGTCGTCGCCGCATTGAGCCGGTACAACACCTTCTGGTGGGCGCACTTCGTGGCCGCGATGGATGACCCCACTGAGCTGCAACAACTCACCTCCCAGGTCAATGGGCAGGGAAATGCCATGACCACCGCTCAGGGCTTGAGCCTTGAGGTGCGCGCCGTTGACGGTACCCGCCGCGGGGTTGTGCCCTGGCAGCAGATCATCAACCGGTGGATCCGGCCTGGATTGGCTCACCAGCAGCGGCGCATCCTGGTGGAGGCCATGGCGGCTCACCACCACCTTGTGCAGGGCCACGATGTGTTCACCATCACCGGCACCGACGAGCAGGCCTCCGCCTTGCGTCAAGAGCTGAAGACCTACGCCACGGTGATCCGCGATGAAGCGATGGCCTTCGCCGCCCGCACCCCACTGGGCTCCATCAGCTCATCGGCATCGACCAGCGCTTCGCCGCCTCAGGCAGAAGACCTGTTCTCCACCACGGCACAAGACGACGAGCAGACGCTCTCGGCAGCACATCAAGAAGTGCTGGACTGCATCAACGAGGTGACAGCCGAGCTCCCCGATCGGTGGGAGAGCAGCACAGCGCTATCACAGTTGCGAGCCGGGGACGCGCTGGGATCGCTTCACCACGACATGCGGCTGTTCGTCCTCACCGAAGACCCGCGCGACGTCGGCGATGAAATGATCGTGACCGGCCGTGTCCTGTACCGCGGCGTCTACGCTGAGCCCTCTACGCGCATCATCGCCAAGAACGACGGTGACCCGCAGCCGACGGTGATGCTGCCCCGTTTTGCGCCCCTGGTGCCAGAACTCACCCACGACCAGGGTCCCCTCACCGACACTCCCATGCAGGAGCACACCGCCAACGCTGCAGTAGAGCTTCTCGAACCCGGCCTCCCCGAGCCGAGCGAGAACACCCTCGCGCTCACCGACGTCGATATCCTCTACGCCATCACCGACCAGGGTTTAGAGTCCCTCGCTGCGCTCATCCGCAGCGTCGACGATCGCACCGCACTCAGCCACGTGATCTCCGGGCAACACGGATCCGGCGGTACCCGCTCCGGCGGCCCCGAACCCGGCTTGCACCAGCTCACCCAGGTTCGGAGAAAAGGCCTAGAGATCACGGTGCGCGCCCCGGACGGCACCCGGCATGGACTGGTGACGTGGGAACGCCTGCGGCAGTGGATCACCCCAGGTCTTGACCCCCACTCGCGTGATGCGTTCTTGATCACATCCTTGGTGAAGGGCCGCTACACCTCGGCCCGGGAGGTGTTCGATGCGATCGGGGAATCCCGTTTGTGCGCAATGGCCCAGCAGGAACTCGACACTTTCCTGAGCGATCTGCGGGTAACCATCCTCGAACGCGCTTTGCACACCCACCAGACCAATCCTGCCGAGCAGGCTCCGCCTTCGCGTCGTCCACCGACGCCCCCGGAAACCGCCGCCCCACTATTTGACCTCGACGCAGACGCCGCAACACACAATCCCAACGCCGCGTCCATACAGCGCGTGCGCGATCTGGCGGCGGTCCTGCCCGATCACTGGCACGATCCCACCCCACTGAGCCAGATCCGGCCCGGCAGCTTCTACAACCACCCTGGCTACTCCGGTGCGGTGTTCCGTGTCACCGCACCCGCCGTTGACCGCGGCGAGTATGTCGAGATCGCCGGTGAACTGCTTGACAGCAGAACCGTCACCCACCGCTGGTACAAAAACGGCTACCTCGCCTCGGTTGCCGGCGCCGAGCACACAGCGAATATCTTGGTATTGCCGGGTTCGCTTGCGCCGCTGTTTCCCTCCGTCTCAGACGGCACGCCCATCGCCTCCGATCGTGCGCCACAGCCCGCCGCCCCAGCTGAACACCTCGCGGCCTTTCCCGCATTGGCAGCACAAGCCCCCGCCGTTGCCGGCCCGGCCGAACCGGCCGCGCTGATCGACTCCGATATCGCGTATGCGCTGCGCCGGCCTGGTACTAGGTTCCTGTCCGCGCTCATCCGCAGCAGCGACGACCGCACCGCCCTCAACGAGATAATCTCCGGCCATCGCTCGTTTGCTGACCCCCGCTCTGATGGGCCCGACCCCCGCCCGGCCCGGGGGGTGGCGCTACGGCGCAACGGCATGGAGATCGAAGCTCGTGCTCCAGAGGGCACCCGCAGGGGCACGATGTCATGGAAGCGCCTGCATACGTGGATCACCGCCGGGTTGGATCCGCACCTACAACAGGCGTTCTTGGTAGCTTCTGCGGCGGAAACCGGCTATATCTCAGCCTCAGCGGCCTTTGCCGCCATCGGGGAATCCGACTTGCGCCGCCTCGCACGACACGAGATCGAGACGCTCCTTGAGGACCTGACCGACACCATCTTCAACCGAGCGCTGCGCGCCCACCAAACGGGTATGTCCACGCCAGCACCAACCACGCCCCGCGGCGCTCAAACAACCTCCGAACCCGCGGCCACACTGTTCGACCTGGACCAGCAAACTCCAACGCCGGAGGAACCTGACGCCGCGCGTGTGCAACGCCTGTATCAGCTCGCTGGAGCCTTACCTAAGCGCTGGTATGACCCCACGCCGATCAGCCAGGTACAGCCTGGCAGCTTCTACTCGCACCGAGGTCCTGGCGGGATGCCGTGCCGCATCACCGCGCCCCCCGTCGACCACGGCGAGGACATCGAGCTCATCGGTGAGTTAATCAACGGCGAGCCCATCACCCGGCGCTGGTCCAAAGTCGGCGATGCGGCAGGCACCGAGCGCACCGTAGACATCCTGGTGCTACCGCGTTCCCTAGCGCCGTTGTTTCCCTCCGTCCCAGACAGTCCTGCCACCACCTCTATCCGCAAGCCCCAAGCCACCTTTTCTGCCGAACCTGCCAACCCCGTGCCCGCTCCCCGTGACGCTTTGTCTTCCCCCGAGCTCGCCCCTGAGTCCGCTCCGGCAGACCTCCTCGACCTCGAGGCCGGCCCTGCTGCTTCTGGCCAGTTCACCAGGACAGTCGTTCCAGCTCTCCCCCTCATCCCGCAGATGTTCACTGGGGCGATCCGTGAGCGGGCAGAAGCCGCCATGTTCAGGTACCAGGAGGCATTGGATAGCCGCAATCCAGCACGGATCGACAGCACGTACGGTGATGTGTCCACCGCCGTCCGTGAAGCGGTGAGCACGCTGGAGGTCACACTAGAACTAAAGCCCCAACAGCAAGAGGACCAATACCACTGGCTTATGGAAGAGGCCCGCCAAGCGGGCCTGGACGTCGGCGCCGCAATCGTCCGGCACGTCGCCCTTGCCAACGGAGCAAGCCTCGAGGAAGCCGAACGCCTCGCCCAGCAACAGCTGCAAGCCCCCGTGCCCTTGAACTCGGCCCGAGCACAGGTCAGTTCCATGGCGGGCTTGACACCCCACCAGCGTGACGCCAAAGCGATGGAGTTGCGGGCCCGCCTGGACACCGGTACCGCTGTCGACGAAGTCGCACTGGCTGCCCTGACCGTAGTGCAACACCAGCCGCCCACCTCTGCCTATCTCGCCGGTGCGGGCCTGGCCGTACGCCTACACACCACCCAGGACATGAATGCGGCATGGCGCGCCGAGCCGGAGACATTGCGCGCCGCCGTGGACTACTGCGCCGCCCGCGCCGCCCTTCACCCCGCGTCCCAGACCGCGGAGATGCCTGCCTGGGATCTGCTGCGCGATCGTCTTTCGCTGATCTGCGACCAACGGCGCACCAGCATGGATATCGACAGGCTTCAGCGGATCGCCCGCAGTATCGGTATGCCGGAGTCTCCGACGGAGATTCTGGCCTTCTTCACCGCGGCCGAACACGCCGCCGCAGCCTCCGAGGTCCTGCCCCGGGCCCGCGACCTCGCGCTCGGCGACGATGAATTGCACTACGAGGCATTGCGCCTCCAAGCAGCCGTTGAGCATCTGAGCCGCTGGCAGGAGATCCCCACCGCCGACAAACGAGCCCACCTGTGTCGTGAGCTGCTGGTGAACTTCCCCGCCTGGGACATCGCCACCGCTCGCAGCGCCGCCACCGATGGGCGCAGCCCGCTGCCTGAGCGCGCCTACCTGGACGGGATCGCGCTGGCCAAGCACCTGTATGCCCAGCGGCTGGACGGCCCGGCCATCGTGGCGCAGATCGAGCAGCTGCCCGCCGAGACGCTGCGCGGCGCCGCCGACTACGCTCAGGCTCGTTGGGACGCCCAGCCCGTCCCCGACACCCCGCGGTGGCAAAGCGAGCATCACCGTTGGCGCCACCTCGGCGACCAGATCCGCATCCACGCCGGCCTCATGGCCGAACACGAGCCCGATCTTGAGGCGCTGTACGGTGAGGGCCCGATCCCCAACATCCACCCCTACGAGCCCGAGGTGGATGCCGAACTCCAGCGCACCTGGCACGACCTGCACGGGTGCGAGCCGGCCAACTGCTCCCTCGGCGACCTGGACGACGCTCGCGCCGAGCACCTGCGCCGTGCTGCGGACATCATTGGCCATCTCACCGAACTCGGTATCCACGCGGGCACTCACGCCGTGGCATGGGACGCCGACACCCGCACCCTCCGCGTATGCTGGCAGCCCCCGGGACAAGAGCCGCCGTGGAGTTTCCCCGTGGACGACAGCCCCGGAAACGTACAGGTCTACCGGGGAAATCAGTGGCTGCTCACCGCGTCATTGGCCATCTCGGCAGCGACACCTGCCCAAGAGGCCGCCCGCGCTTTCCATACCTTCCTGATCAACACCGCCGGACTGCCCCGCCGCAGCACCAACCCGGTGAGTGCGCCGGAAGCTACCGGTCCTGGCAGTGCCGATCTCGGCGAGCAGATCCGTGCCCGGCTGGCCTCCCACCCCACCGATGCGCTTCCTACTCGCTACCTCGCAGGACCCCACGGGCCCGAAGAAAGCGCCGAAGCCTTCGCCAACCGTCTGGCCCAGGCTCGCCGGCAGCTGACGACGATCGCCACCAGCGCGCACCTGATCCCCACCCCGCACGGGCACCTGCTGGTTGTCGGCGACGATGTGGACCTACGGATCGTGACCGCCTTCGCCGGCCTGGAGATCGCACCGGCCACGCTCCTGAGAGGCCGTCCCCTCCAGGAAGTGGCCGAGCTGGCCACCATGCTGGAGACCCAGCTGCGCGACCGGCAGGAGCGGCCGTTCACCTGGCAGGTGACCGACCAGCGCGCGCACGCCGACTGGGAATCGGCGCGCGGTCTCAGCCTGCGGACCGACGTCATCCACCTGACCGCCCGCTACGACCGCGATCATGGCCGCAGTGATTCTGTGGCCCTCACCCGCGACAACGAACGCATCTGGACCGAACACCACACCCGCCAAGGCCGCCCCCGCGGGCCGATCGACCGTCACAACATCCGCGTCGGCGACCGGTTGCGTATCATCCGCCATCGCAGCCGCGGCTGGAACTTCGACGAGAGTGAAGTCGTGGTCGACGCGGTGCGTCAGCTCGGCGCGCGCGGCACCGAGATCGACATCACAGATAACGGTCATTCCCTCACGCTTACTCTCACCTCGGCCGATGGCCTGATTCGGCTCGGCGACCTGTGGGCGTTGCCCACCGCTCCTGCGCCGCTCTCCTCACACTCACAAGCCGATTCCCCGCCAAAGGCCCCCGCCGCGGATCTGGCACAGGCGCAGCAGGAGCCCCCTGCGGGCGAACAGCAGCGCTCAGGTGAGGAGCTCCAGCAGGCCTGGCACCGCACTCATGACTGTGCTTTCGACGACTGCGTGCTCGGGCCGCTCGGCGATGACCGTCTAGCCGACCTGCAGCACGCCTTGAACATCAACACCGCCCTGGGCCGGCTCGGCATTCCCAACGGCCATCACGAGGTCACCTGGGATGCCACGATGCGAGCCTTCGCGGTCAGCTGGCGCCCCACCCGAGGCAACCGCGCCTGGAGTATCTACCCCCACACCCGCCCAGGTTTTTTCGTCATCTTTCACGGACAGGACTGGGTTGGTACTGGGCTGAAGCTGACCAGCCAGGTACCCGCCGACGAGGTCGCCGCACGCTTCCACGCATTGTTGATCAGCCGCGCCGGACTCCAGCGCCCCACCGCACCGGCCTCCACATCCACCGGTATCCATTACGACGCTGCCGCCGCCTCGCAGCCTCTGCCGGACTCCACCGGGGCGCTGCCCGTACCCCAAGTGCACGATGACGCACCTGGCGCCGAAACACCGCCACCGCCCTCTCCTCCAGGAGCAGAACCGGAAGCATCCCCCCTCCCCGGCACCGGCGTCACCGCAGCTGCACCGGGGAGCGATCCGGTCACGATCGAGCCGCCTGCCGATGTCGCCGAGATGCTCCGCCGCTGGGGCGAACTGGCGGCTGATGACTCCATTTCCATGCCCGGCCGATACCGGCTGTCCCTGCGTGGTCTCGCTGAGTCGACGAGCGAAAACCGCGCCACGTTCACCCTCACCCCTGGTCGGCGTCTGGCTGTGCAGCGGTCCGGTTCCAAAGGCAAGTACTCCTATCTCATCGTCGCCAGCGCCAATGGGTATCCACTACCAGAAGCCCTCCAATCCCAGCACCAGGGCCGCAAGGGCGCACTGTCCCTCGCCTCGGCTTACGAACAGAAACTGATCAGCGCCAACGAAGCCCCCTACACCTGGACCAGCGAGCTCCACGGTGATCAGACATGGCGCTCCGACCGCGACGAGCCCCTCGCAGAGGCGCTCACCCGCATCAAGGGCGAGCACGACCGCGACCATGGATATGCGACCAAGGACGCCGAGAAGGTCACCGCCTACGAGCAGGGCACCACCATCCGCCCGGATCGGGCGCGGCCCGGTCCCGGGCACGTCTACGGCGACCAGATCCAGCCCGGCGACCGGATCCGCGTCCGCGTCGGAGCCGACTGGGAGAACAAGCATGTGCTCGAGGAAGTCACCCAGATGGCCGAGTTGCGCCCGGGGGCCTTCCGACTCGTTCTTCGCGACGGCACCGCCACCACGGTGCTGCGCAATGACCTGCTGGCGCGTGACCCGGACGAGCCGATCGTGCGCGATCACGACGGGAGGCGATACGGGCAGAAAGTCACGAACTATCGGCTCGATGCCGGCGACAGCGTGGAGTTCATCGACTATGACCCACGGCTGCGGACAGTGGCAGGTCTGGAACGCGGCCAGGATCTGCTGGTGCGGGCACGCATCGCCGGACAGCGTTTCGACTGCGTCCAGGGCAGCCCGCTGCAGGACATGACCTTCCACCGCGCGGACGGCACGGAACTGGACGTCGATGACCTCTACCGGGCCCGGTATACCCGGTGGGTGCCGACACCGGTGGTGACGCTGCTCGATGCCCCGCAACCGCAACGGCCGACGCTGCCCGCCGCCACAGCCACCCTCGACCTGCCGCTGCTGGAGGGCTGGCCCCAGGAAGAAGCGTTCTCCTACCGGCTCCGGCCGGGCGATGACATCGCGATGATCACCACTGCGTTCGCGCAGGACAACCCCGAGGCGTTCGAGAACACCCCAGCGGTCCACCTGCCAAAAATCCGCATCACCGGCCGTGTCGCCCCTGGCAGCCGGACGCAGGAAGGCGCCTTCAGCGAGCTGGAGTTACTGGACGCCCGCTGGCAGGCCCTCGACAGTCTCGGCGCCCCGATGGGGGCGCTGCTGCCGCTGGGCAGTCAGCACACCGACGAGCTGGGACGGCCACTGACCGCTCTGCGGGTTCACCCCACCGACAGGGTGACCTACCGGCGGCCACCGGAGCTGCCCGACCACCAACTCCACACCACCGGCGTACATCTGGAGCGCGTCGACGATGGTGCGGAATATCGTCTGCGGCAGGGAGATGAGCCGCTGGGCGCCATCCGGCGTTTTCCCTTCGGATGGCGCTTCAAGCAGGAAGACGTCGAAGCTGCCGACCTGGAATTCCACAGCTGGCGCGACGCACTAGATCGTCTTTTGCACGCGGCCACCGGACGCCTGCTGGACGGCTCGGTGCCCGGGGTTCGCTTCCACCGGATGGAGCAGGCCGCAGAGCATCTGCGCTCCGGCGGTGACCGCCCCTTCCCTGCGGCCACAGCCGGAGCCCAGCAGCTGGCGCAACTGCAAGATGTGCAACTGGCCGCCGAAGGCTCCTTCCTGGTGCTCAGCAACCCTGATGACGGCAGCTGGCGCATCGCCCACACCGGCAGCGGCCTGCTGCTGGGCAACTACGACTTCGGCACCGCCGAGCAGGCTGCTGCCTTCGCCAACACGATCAAACAGCTACCCGATGCCGACGATCGCCCCTTCACCTGGGACGCCGCCGATGCAGGCGCCCAGCTCACGACACTCGCCCCAGCGATTACGGCGGCGTACGTCAAGCTGATGATCGACTCTGCCCTTGTCGGGCTGACACCAGAAGGCCACCAAGAGCTCCTCCCGACGCTTCGCGCAGCCTACGCCGACCAGGAACCACCGGACTTCCTTCCCTACGGTTTCGGCGCCGCTCTACCGGGCGAGGTGGCCAACGACGCCGAACGCACCGCGCCTCCTGCGGGCACCGTCGCTGATCGCACACCCGGCCCCGATGGCCCGCTTACGGCCACCGATCCTGTTTCCTCGCCGCCGTCATCGGCTGAGGTGCCGATCCCAACCGCGTCCGTCGAGGCATTACCCGCCTTCTTGCCCCGTCGCAGCGCCGACGCTGATCCACCAGGCCAGCCAACGGCTCCCGGCACGATCGCCGAGCAGGCCGAAGCAGCTGAACCTGTACTGCCGCTAGCAAATGCGATCGGTTTCAGCCGTGACGATCTAAAGATCGACGACTTCATCGAAGTCGATGGCGTATGGCACCGCGTCCGGCGGCTCAACACCCTGTCGATCACCGCTGACAATCAAGCAGGCGCCTCCCCCCGCCACAACTACGATCACATCGGTCGGGTCCGCCGCCCCTACCCGGATGACACCTCACACACCGGCCCCCGCTGGATGCACCAGGCTTTTGCCCTACCGATCGACGCAGTCCGGCACGCCCTCCGCCACTCTGACGATCAGCATCTGACCTACCGCGTCTATCGGCGCGACAACGTGTTCGTTGCCGACACCGAACCCACCGACCGACCGCATTACTCGATTGACAAGGGCGTATGGGCCCGCGTCGTCAACAGCACGGCCGAACCGGCGCCTGGGGCACCCGACTGGAAGGCCCTGACCGAGCTGGCCAACAGCGCCGCAGCGGCTTCCCGCCCACCGGCCGCAATTGATCCCGGCGCGGAACAGGCCGCAGCCACACCGACGAGTGCTGCCGCAGCCGAAGGAACCCCTGCCGAGCCTGCCGCCCCCAACGGAGCCGACGCCCCTGTCACGCCTGAGCAAGTACGCTCGGCGAAGGAACTTCAGCAGGCCTGGCACCGCGCTCATCAGCACATCTACGACTGCACACCGGATGCCTGCCGGGCCGGTTCTTTAGCTGAGGACCGTCTAGCGGATCTGCAACACGCGCTGAAGATCAACGATGCGCTCGGACAGCACGGTGTCTCCAACGGCCACCACGAGGTGATCTGGGATAACCAGGTGCAGGGGTTCGGTGTCAGCTGGCGCCCTGACCGGCGCAGACGCCGTTGGACGGTGTACGTCAAGGCCGACGGCGGCGGCATCTTCCCGATCATGTACGGCGATCAGTGGGCCAGTGCCGGGATCCGTCTGACCAGCGCCACCCCCGTCGACGATGTCGCCGCCTGCTTCCGCAGGTTGTTGATCCAGCACGCCGGCCTGAATTCCACCCCCTCATCCTCTACGGCCTCTCTCCCTTCGGCACCGCCAACCTCCCCTGCATCGGCGCCGGGGACGGCAGAATCGGCCAGCAGCCCAGTCCTGCCACCGGCGGCCCCGCTTGCGGCCGACTCCGATGACGTTCCCGCGCAGCCCGGCCCCCTGGCACAGCGACTCGTCATCGGCGACACCAACGTCCCACCGACGGTATCGGGCACCGACTTCAAACGTGATCCACCGGCGCTGCGTCAAGCCCTCAAAGACAACGGGTTCGAGTGGAAGAAAGAACGTCGTGCATGGATCTATAAAGGCCCACTGGATGATGCCGGTCGTCATCTGGCCGAACTGCGCGCGGCCATCACCGAGTTGGACCGCCAGCATGCCCGCAACGTCGAGGCGGCCAAGGCCAAGGCCGAGGCGGCCAAGGCCAAACCGTCCTATCCACCAACCGCCCAGCAGCAGGCCATCATCGACGCCTGTGTGCAAGGGCTGAATGCCGTCGTCCCGGCCCTGGCCGGTACCGGTAAGACCTCCACACTGCGGTTGGTCGCTCACGCGATGGCCGAGGCCGACCCGACCAAGAAGATCGTCTACTTTGCGTTCAACCGCTCCATCGCCGATGAAGCGCAAGGTGTCTTCCCCGACAACGTCACCGCCAACACCGCACACTCCTTCGCCCGGGCCGGGCTAATCGACGGCATTTACAAAAAGAAGATCAAGAACGTGGGCAAGGGGGTACGCCTGCCCGCCGAGCAGGCCGCTTTGCTGGGGATCCCCATGATCTCTATCGCCGACGGTCAGGAGGTCACCGGGGAGGAGGCCGCCCGGTTGGCAATGGCAACGGTACGACGCTACCGCGAAAGCGGAGACGAGCAACTTAGCGCCAAGCACCTGCCGCATGACCTACTCCAGGCATCGCAGCTGGCGGCCGCGGTGCTGGGATATGCGCACGCGGCCTGGGGCGACATCACCGACCCGGCCGGGAAGCTGCTGTTCGATCACGACGACTACTTCAAGATTTGGGCCCTGGGTCAACCGCTCCTCCCCTACGGCATGATCTTCTTCGACGAGGCGCAGGACATCAACGGCGTCCTGATGAAGGTCATCAGGGCCCAGCCGGTGCAGACCATCGTGGTGGGCGACTCCAACCAGAGCATCTACGGCTTCCGCGGGGCCATCAACGCCCTGGAAGGCTGGCCCGCCGATGTGACGCTGCCGCTGACGCAAAGCTGGCGGTTCGGCCCCGCCGTCGCCGCGGTCGGAAACCGGTTCCTGACCTTGCTTGAGTCGCCGTTCCTGCTGGAGGGCAACCCCGCACTGGACACCCGCATCGGCGAGGTGCCCGAACCGGATGCGGTGCTGTGCCGGACCAACGCCGGCGCGATCGCGATCGTTGTGGAGAACCTGGAAGCAGGCAAGCGCGTGGCCATGGTTGGCGGCGGCGAAGCGCTCAAGGACATCGCCCGCGCGGCCCGGGACTTGAAGAGAGGCCGCCGTACCAAGCACCCGGAGCTGGCAGGCTTTCCCACCTGGGATGCCGTGCGCAAGCACGTGCGTAACGATGATGACAACCAGTCCTTGAAAGTGTTCGTGAACCTGGTGGAGCGCTACGGCGCCGAGTCGCTGATCCGGACGCTCGATCAGCTGGTCGACGAGAACGTCGCCGATGAGCAGTTGGCACCGCAGTTGGTGGTTTCCACCGCGCACAAGGCCAAGGGGCGCGAATGGGACCACGTCAAGATCGCCAATGACTTCCGGATGCCCAACTTCAACCAGGCCGACGGTCCGATCGTCATGCTCTCGGCGGAAGATCTCCGGCTGGCCTATGTGACGGTCACCCGGGCACGGCACAGCGTGGACCTGGGGTCGCTGGGGTGGATCCTCGACGATGAGCTCGTAGCCAAGGTCAGGGCCACGCTGCCCGCGGGCCGCAGCCTCGACCGGCCGATGCCGGTCATTCCGCAGGCGGCACAGCAGCAGGCTCCCACGGCCGATCAATCAGCACAGCTGCACGACACTTCCCCGGCCACTGCTGATTCCTCGCAGCGTCGCCCTCGTGTTGCTCTCTCTGAAGCGCCGGTGGTAGCCGACAGCGCCGAACATTCACGCCCCGGCCTCGACAATCATGCCGCTGCTCCTGTGGCATCCTTGGCGTCCTCACCCGCGCCACGCACTGACCACGCCGACGGCACGGCCTCGCAACCCGCTGACACCACAGTCGTGCTGGCTCCCACGGGCCCTTTGACCTTGGAGCAGCTGCGGGCCTACTGGCGCGAACACCAGGCCGCTATCCTGGCCGATGTCTCCGCCGATAACCGCGACAGCGTCACCGCTGAACTGGGACGCCTCATTGAGGACCCGACCTTAGCGGTGTCGGCTTCTGGCAACCTGTACTGGTTTCGGGACGGACGCTCCTGCCAGATAGGCGCGGTCGGCTCAACGCTCTTTCTGCTGCCAGTGGGCATGACCGTCCGTGTCAAAGAAGCCGCGCACCTGGCAGTGCAGCTGGAAAAGCATCTGAAAGGAGCCGACGGGCAGCCTCTGCCCTGGCGAGCGGTCAATCTTCCGTCGATCGTCTCCACCTGGCGCTCGACGGACGGCTTGGACCTGCGCGATGCGGTCATCGCGATCCGCGCGGACTTCGACCGCGCCCGAGGTCGAAGTGCAACGGCGGCGACCCGAGCCCATGACCGCATCATCGCGGCGCAGCAGGCGCGCGCCGAACATGCCCAGCGCCAGGCCGCCTTGCGCGAGCACGCTGCGGCGACCGGTCGCTTCCTGGCCACCGCCACCGAGTTGATCACCGGTGACGAGATCGAGTTCACGGTCGTGCTGGACAGCGCAGACGTCAAACGGCTCGGCGGAGACAACCGGCCAGGCCGCGCCAATCAGGTGACGATCACCGGCACGTTGCGGCGCCAACCCAATTCCAAGACCAAGCTGGTGGAGTTCGTCACCGGGACTGGCCGCTGGCGGCACGCCGACGGACGCGAAGGTCCTCTCCTTGAAAATCTACACAGCTACATCGACCGCCGCGGTGAACCCTGGACCTACCCAGACTCCGAGATCCTGGTGCGCCGGGTTGCGCACCTGCAGCAGATCACCATCAGCGCGCAAGCCGTCCAGGTGTGCGTGCAGCAGGCTGAAGCGCTCAAGGTCGCTCCCGCCGGGGTGGCTGCCGTTCGCACGTATCTAACGGAACAGCAACAGGAACCGCTGCGGTGGGGCAGCCAGCAAGCGCGCAATACGGCCGCCGAGCACATGCGCCGCAGCGACGCCGACCTGGACGCGGTCACCGCCGCGATTCGGGCCTGCTTCGACGTGGCCGAAACCCACGACCGACTGGGCGACCCCGCCCAAGACGGCAGCATGGTCGGCTACCTGGCCTTGCAGCTGCTCGCAGTGCACGCTGAACGCAGTCGGCGCGGCCTACCGCCGGCACCACCACGCGATCACCTTGATGGGTGGGAAACGGTCATCGAATGGGCCGGAACCCAGCGCTGGCCCGATGATCTGCAGAATCTAACGTCGAAGGAGTATGCCGGAGCACGTGCCTACACTCACGGTCGCATCCACGCTCTCGGTGACTTCCTGACCCGTACCACTGCGATGGACGCCGAGCTGCGGCAGTGGCACGAGCTGGGCGGGGTGTTCACCGCGGTCGACCGCACCCACGAACAAGAACAGCTTCGTCGTCAGCATCAGCAGCAGGCCGACGAGCGCGCCCGGGCGTTGGCCGATCGCATCGCCGCGCTGCCGGATCCGACCGGTGCTCAGCAGGCGGCCAGGCGACGCATGACCGAACTGTTGGTCTCCATCAAGGCCGAAGACGCTCTGGAGGTACCCGACTCCTGGGCGGTCGTCTCCGACTACCTCAGCGATGCCGACCAGCGCGGCGTTGAGGGCGCGGGCGCGCTGCATGCCGAGGTCGTCGCCTTGCTAGAGAGGGAAGGGTATGAGGCGCCCAGCCCACAGCTGCGCCGCCAACGTGCTTCTTGGGCCGCTATGTCCGACGCTGAGCTTCTGCAGGCCTACGTCGACACCCCGGTCAGCCAGCGCGACATCCGCAAAGGCATCGAACAGGTGCTGCACGAGCACGGCTGGGACGCCAATGCCGCACGCCCGTACCGTGGCACCGCGCACCTGCTGCTGGAGGCCCAGCATCCGTCCGAGGCGCTTGTGGGTCAGCGGGTGGCCTACAACGATCACGACGGTCAGCTGGTGGGGCTGCTGGCCCCTGGCAGCGACGGTGACTTCGAAATCACCAACTCCGCCGGCCACAGCATCCTCTACCTCGACAGCGAGGAGTTCATCGGCGTTGTCGCTCCCGATGATCCGCGGCTGGCGGATCTGAAGCTGGATGAGCTGCTCACCACCGAGTTGGAGGCTCGTCTAAAGGAGTTGGAGCGGAACCTGCAGCGGTTGTGGCAGGGCCAGCGCCGCCTCGACGACCCAGAGTTCGGGCGCCTTTATATACAGCATCGACGGATGGTGGTGATCTGGCAGGAGCGGCCTGACTGCACTCCCGCCGACGCGGTAGTCCTTGCTGGCGGACCGTATGCACAGTGGGCACTGTCAGACCTGGGGCCGGAAGTTTCGCGCGACGCCGTACCGACGGACTCCGGGCCCGAAGATGTGCATGAGTTCTCGTCTGTCTCCGCCGAGGTGGCATCTGTCGACTTCGCCCTCGTCGAACGCATGACGGCCCTACTTGGTCTTCCTCCGCTGCCTGTTTCTGATATCACACCTTTGAGCGAAAACGACCGCATCGCCGTTGACGCGGGGATCGCCAGTTCCATCTATCGTATGCGCACTCTTTCCGACGCTGATCTTCATGAAGAGATTAACGTGTTACATGCGTTGATCGACCACCTCACCGCGAATCCCGAGTTTTCCATAGTCGGTTACGACATAGGTGTTCTCCGCGCGCTATACGAACTGCTCGCCTGGAATGATCTCCTCAATGAGCTGAAAGCATCTGCCCCTGAGCGGCGCTCTCTGCCAGGACAGGCCTATCGGCAGGGAGTGGCTTTGGCTCTCGCACTGCAGCCCATGAGCGCAGATCAATTCGTGTCGGAGATCGCCGGGATAAACCCTCAGACGCTTATTGGTGCGGCACATTACGCTGAAGGACGATGGGATGTCCATGATACTTATCCGCGAACCGGTGATGGCGCGCACAGCTTGCAGCGCTGGCGCCAGGTTGCGGACCATATCTGGGTCTCTCTTAATCAGCAGGAAAAGGTTTGGGAGCCTGCCAACCTGACTATTGGGAGCCGTATTGCAACGATCACCACAGATCCCTCAGCGAGTGCTTTCATCGCTCCGGCCAGTGAGCTTTCTTCCCTCGGACACACCACCGATGAGTCACCTGGGGCTGTGCATCTACCAGCTGGTGACGCGCCATCCGGCCTTGTGGACGCCGGTCACGTTGCCGGCCAGGCCGTCTCGGGCCAATCAGCAGATCAGGACACGGCCCTCCTCATCCGTGATCCGGAAGTGGGGATCGCGGCTGTCGCCGCGAAACCGGCGGCGGCACACGATGATCAATCGGCTGTCCCCGGCCCGGACCTGGATGGCACTACTTCGCACCCGGTCGACACCCTCGGTGACACCTTCGACCCACTGACGGCGCCACTGGCCGAGCTGCCTGACCGTCCTGCGTTCGCCACACTGGCCCTGGCCCGTAAAGCGGGTGTCCGACTGCCGGAGTACTCCAAGCTTGCGCCAGGAGGCCGGTACGCCACCGGCAAATCGAGTAAGCACAGCCAAAAGGTGCGGGTCTACCGCATGCCGGACGGCCAGATCGCTGACCCCGAGGTCTACCCCACTCAGGAACAGGCGCAATGGGCCGCCGACCGCCTGCTGTGGCAAGAACAGCAAGCCGACGCCCGGCGACTGGCCGCAGACTCCAGCCCGGGACCGTACGCCGATGTGTCCACCGATGACGGGTCCGCTCTAGCACGTGAACGGATGAAGCAGGCCCGGCTCCAGGTGCAGGAGGCGTGGACCGCCTGGGAGGCGTCCTCGGCGCGCGCGACGCTGAGCGGCTCGCGCGCTGGCCGTGCTGCCAGCAAGGCGCTGGATGAGGCCTGGGCCAGTCGCATCCCCAAGTACGGCAGTCCCAACGTAAGCCTCCGGATCGGGGCGCACCTGGCGGTGTATCGGGCCGCGATGGCCGCGTCGCAGCAGCTGGGGGAAGGAAGCGGGTCGGTTTTCCTCGGTGAGGAGACCGGCGCCGGTGGTGAGCTGCGGCGTTTGGCGCAGCTCACCGGTTGGGACGCCCATCGGGCGCTGGCCACCGTCGATGCCCTTCGTGAGCTCCGCGACCGTGCTAAACAGGCCGAGAATCAGGCTGAGCAGGTCGAGAAGCAAGCAGCACTGGAGGCGGTCGGCCGCTCCCTGAGCGGAGCTGGTGGCGATACCGTCGACGGCACTGCGGCGTTGCCGGCGCGCACGCAACCCGTGGAAGGAGAGGAAGGCTACCACTACGCGATCATCGAAGGCGACGTCGTCGTCTACGGCCCCGATCACGCTCTCATCAGCCAAGCACCCGCGTCGGAGCGGTGGTCGCGCTATCTGTCGGTCGGCAAGGTCGATGAGCGGCGGGTGGCCGGCCTCGATAGCGCCTCATTCGC
The DNA here is from genome assembly GCF_050943795.1 of Streptosporangium sp. CA-115845. Taxonomy (NCBI): domain Bacteria; kingdom Bacillati; phylum Actinomycetota; class Actinomycetes; order Streptosporangiales; family Streptosporangiaceae; genus Streptosporangium; species Streptosporangium sp. CA-115845. The sequence continues at coordinate 272,920 of NZ_CP191987.1, forward strand.
GCGCCATGCCGCCCGCCAGCATCGGACCTTGGCCATGCCCGCAGATCAGCGAGAGAAGGTCTGGATCGAGATCGTGGCGGACCTCAGCGCCAAGTCTGGCCTTGTCATCCTGCTGCATGGGTGCCAAAAGGACGATGCCTATGACCAGGCGGCGAAGAACGCCGGAAAATTCCTGTGGTCGCCTGTGAATGATGCGCGGGTAAGCGGACGGCAGTGGAAAGCTCAAACGCGCGATGAAAATTTCGCTGCGTTGCTGGCCACATTCGCCGATCAAAACTGGTTCGTTCTTATCGAGGACCGCACCAGCACCAAAGCCTCCGCGGCCGCGTCAGACGGAGCAGGTCAACCGGCTGCTCTCAGTGTAAGCGAATTAGCTGATGAGCAACTCGTCGAGGCATTCGACAAAGTACAAGGAAAAATCTCCTCGTGGAGCAACCGTAGTTTCGGCGACGGAAGAGTTCCGTATGGAGTTTCCGCCGCCTACGCGGAACGAGACGAGCTGCGGGCAGAGCTGTCGCGCCGTATGCTGGCGGATTTGGAGACCCGGCCGGCCCCTGAAAAGGTAGAAGACACCGCTGCACTGAAAGCCGAGCTTCAGGCCCTGAAAGACATACAGCCCCGATATGCGATGACTGACGCCAAGAGCGCCGTCGGAGACCGCATTCAGGCAATCGACAGGGAGGTCAAACATCGCGCGGCAGTGGAGGTCGCCGCACGGCCGTCCCCCGGTGGGCTCGAAACCGTGCACTTGGTCCTCGAGGAGTCCCGACTCCAAGGCATCAAGTCGGACTACGAAGTTGGCAGCGATGACCGCCGAGTCATCCAAGCACGGATCATAGCTCTTGCTGCGGAGTGGTCGCAGCGTGAAATAGCCCGCCTGAGAGCGCTGCCGGACCCAGCCAGCTTGGATGACTCTGCGCTTGATCGGGAACGCAGAAAACTTCTCACGGAAAATCCCTCCATTAAGGAAGTGACCGAGGAGTACAAAGCCGCTTATGCGACCCGCATCAACGCACTGACCGAACAAGCAGAGCTTCGCGACACTGCTAAACACCAGCAGGCCATGTCCCGGGTCACGCTGGAGGGCGTAAAAAATGACATTATCCATATAGACGGCCAGTATTATGGCGCACTGAAATCCGTCTTCCAGCACCCAGAGCTTTACATGGCCGAGGGATCTACAAGGCAAGGAAAAAATCCCGAAAGATATTATGGCCGGTCGCGGGCTGCGGCATTGGCCTCCATGGTGGCCGCATTCGATGAGGACCCGGAAATGGAGGGCGCCCGCACGTGGGGCCCGTACATGTATGTAGCGATCCCTCCGGCGTTCGTTATCGCTTACAAGGAGGTGCATCGGTCCCACCAGGACAAAGATGCCGCCCCCGAGCTGCGTTACCTTGCCGAGTTGTTCCGTCAGCGAGAAACCTTTAACCATCGGACAGAGAAAATCAAGGTTCCGGCCGGTTTGCTGGTTGAACTGGAACGCCAAACCCACGCCCTGGTGGCCGACCGGCAAGCGATCCAGCTCAACCGCAGCCGGGATCGCTACGACCGGGATCGAGCCAAGCGGCAGGTGACGGCCGCGGCTGAGGTGCTACGGGAGATCGAAAAACAGCGCACCGAAGTCCGAGCCAAGGGATGGAACGATGATCGTAAGGTCCTGTCCCGGCAGGAAATCGATCGGCAGCTCGCCGAACTGGCCACGACCAGGGATGCGCTGGAGGAGGAGAAGGCGGATGGACAAGTACGGGCAGATGGCCAAGGAGTACTGGCAGACGGAACGGCCCCGCGAGCTGGCGGCGATGCAGGACCCGGAGACGTTTTTCACGAACCTGGGGATGCGCGTGCAGATACGGATCGGCGAGTTGATGCAGGAGATCAGCGCGACGATGTCGACGACGGACATCTACCCGGAACGGATCGGCCAGCACAATCAGGCCCGGACGATGGCGGAGGAACGGGTGCTGGCCGAGATGGTGTTCATCGGGCCGGAGGAGCCCTTGCTGAGCGATCCGAGCTGACAGCCGAATGGTGGCGCGCCCAAGAAGCGCAGGCACCGACCGGACCGGTGGCCAAGGCGGCGGCGAACGTGGCGGCTGTCAAGATCCTCAAAGAGCTCCAGGAGATGCCGCGCGCGCTCACGCGTAAGGAACTCGGGCGTCTGATGCATTGGTCCGGATGGGGGTCGGTGCCGTTGCTGTTCGCCGAGCGACCGCACAAAGACAGCCCGGTCTACGGGCCCGGTGGGGAACGTGAAGGCGGATTCGAAGCGGCGCTGACCCGATGGCAGGAGTTCGCAACCGCCCGCGGTGAGCTGGAGCGGCTGCTGTCGCCGACCGAATGGCGGGCGGCGTCGGCCTCCACCGTCTCGGCGCACTACACCCCGCCCGAGGTCTCCCATGCGATGTGGCACGGATTGTCGTTGTTCGGTTTCGATGGCGGCGAGGTGCTGGAGCCGGGGTCCGGGGGCGGGATGTTCTTCGGAACCGCTCCCCTCAACGTGCGTCTGACGGGAGTGGAGGTCGACCGGACCACTGCGGAGATCTGCCGGCTGTGCTATCTCCAGGCCACCGTCTTGAACGAGTCGTTCGCCGAGACCGACATCCCTGAGGGCACGTTCGATGCGGTCATTGGCAACTTCCCGTTCGCGCGCGTCCCGGTGGCCGACGCCGATCCACGCCTGGACGGGTTGTCGCTGCACGACTACTTCGCCGTCAAGGCGCTGAAGCTGACCCGGCCCGGCGGGATGATGGTGACCATCACCTCCCGCTACACCTTGGACGCCCGGCAATCACGCGCCCGCGAAGAGCTGGCCCACTACGGCGACCTGGTCGGCGCCGTACGACTGCCCGCCGGAACGTTCGCCCGCTCGGCCGGCACCGACGTGGTGGCCGATGTGCTCATCTTGCGCCGCCGCATGCCCAGCGAGACAACGGGCGATACGACGTGGCTGCGCTCAAGCCCGATGACGATCGGCTCCCACACCCCGGACGTCAACGACTACTTCCAGGCCCACCCCGAGTATGTCCTCGGCACGCTCGCCATGATCACCAGCCAGTACGGGCCGAAGCTGACCGTCACTGGTGCCCCCACGACGGCCGGATCAGACCTGCAGGCCGCCTTCTCCGCGATTGCCCAGCAAGCCACCGCCGACGGCCTGACCTACGAGCAGCACCCGCAGTGGCCCAACCGGCCAGTCCTGACGGTGCAAGAAGCTCGGATCAAGCACGCCAACGACTTCTCCGGCCGTCTGCAGATCGACGACAACGAACGCATCTGGCAGCACAACACCGGGCTAGCGCCGATCGAAGCGGTCTGCGCCGACGGTGACACCGACCGCCTGCGCCACCTGATCGGCATGCGTGATCTGGCCGTGGAACTGCGTGCGCTGGATGCCGCGCCCTCCGGGGACCGCGCCGAGGCCGACCATCTGCGAGCCCGTCTCAAGGCTGCCCACACCGCCTACGCCCAACGGTGGGGGCCGTTGTCCAAACCAGGGCAAACCACTGCGCGCGCCCCGGCCGCCCGGCAGGCTGGCGAGACCACCTCAAGCGCGGAGCGGCGGCCCACCGCATGGGGCTGGTTCCTGATGGATCCCCAGGCCGCGACCGTGCTCGGCCTGGAACGGTGGGACAAAGAGCGCGGTGAGCCGGTGCTGGCCACGATCCTGGAGCGACGGGCCGAGACCATCGCCGAACCGCCCCAGCGCACCGCGGATCCGGCGACGGCGCTGGCCATCGTGGTGGGCCGCAGTGGCCGCGTCGACCTGGCCGAGATCGCCCGGCTCCTGGACGTCGACGAAGGTCAGGCACGAGCGGCGCTCGGCACCGAGGTCTTCGACGATCCCGTTAGCGGCCAGCTGGTGCCCGCCTGGAAGTACCTCACCGGCGCGGTCCGTGACAAGCTCCAGCAGGCCCGTACGGCGGCGCGCCTGGATCCGGCGTTCAACGTCAACGCCGCCGCGCTGGAAGCGGCGCTGCCGCCGCCACGAAAGATCGGTCAGTTCAAGGCGAAGCTGGGCGCCGCGTGGGTGCCCGAGGAGCTGGTGCAACAGTACCTGCGTGAGATCCTCGACGATCCGACCCTGGTGGTGGCGCACAGCAGGGTGGGCTGGTCAGTGCACGCCACCTCGGTCTCCGACGCCCGCAACCGGCGCTACGGCACACCGCGGCGGCGGGCGACCGAAGTCGCCATGAAAGCCCTCAACGGCGGCACCACCCAGGTCAAGACCACCGAAGTGGTGCAACTGAAGGGCGGCCGCACCCGCACCCTCGAGGTCGTCGACGAGGACGCCTCCCGGGCCTTCCGGCAGAAGGTCGAAGCGATGCGCTCGGGCTTTGAGACCTGGGTACTGGCCGACGACGCCCGGCTGCACGCGGCGACCACCGCCTACAACGAGCGGATGAACGCTCATGTCCTGACCACCTGGGAGGGCCGCACACCACCGATCGGCGGGATGACCCGCGACCGCACGCTGCACCCGCACCAAAACGCGGCCGCCGCCCGAAAGCTGCACTCCAAAGCGGTGATCGTCGGGCATGAGGTCGGGCTGGGCAAGACCACCACGGCGCTGGTCGGCGTCATGGGGCTCAAGCAGGCCGGACGGATCTCCAAGCCATTCGTCGTGGTGCCGAAGAAGGCGGTGGGCGTGTGGGAGCGCGAGGCCCGCTTCCTATACCCCAACGCCGACATCACCGTCATCCGCACCGAGGACCTGGCCGGCGCCAAACGACGTCCGACGCTGGAATACCTGCGCAACCACGTCTACGACCTGGTGATCTGGCAGGAGGAGGCGTTCCAGTCGGTCAAGGCCAGCCCCGAGGCCCAGGAAGTCTACGAAGAACACGAGATCCGCCTGCTGGAGCAGCAGATCCGCACTGAAAAAACCCGCCTGGGCAAAGACCTGAAGGTCAAAGTCCTAGAAGAGCGGCTGGAGCGGCGCCGACAAGAGATCCGCAAGGCCAAGGCGCCCATCCGCACCCCCAAGGAGGTGTACTTCGACGAACTGCGTTTCGACTACGCGGTGGTCGACGAGGTCCACCGCTACAAGGGCATCGCGATCAAGTCGGGCCTGCTGCACAACGCACCCGAGGATTCGCTGCGCGGCATCGACCTGCATCAGAAGCTGACCGTGCTGCACGCCGTCCGCGGCGAGGAGCCGACGGCCGCGCTGCTGACGGGCACGCCGATGACCAACACCATCGCCGAGATGCACAACATGCTGCGCTTGGCCGACCCGGACGTGCTGGAAGCCTTCAACGTGCTGCGCTTCGACGACTGGGGCATGACGTTCGGTGAAGCCGTCGAACGCATCGAACAAGCCCCCGACGGATCCGGGATCCGCTTGGTCGAACGCTTCTCCCGCTTCGTAGACCTGCAGGCACTGCTGACGATGTGGCTGAGCGTCGCGGACGTGCAGACGGCCGATAACGCGGGAATCAAGCGGCCCGCCATCCGCGGCGGGGCACCCGAGCTGCATCTGGTGGAGGCAACGCCCGCTCAACGCGCCATCGGTGCCCAGCTCATCGCCCGGGGCGCGGCGATCCACTCCGGCCAGGCCACCGCAAACTGGCTGCAGGAGCTGCAGGCATGGGAGGACGCCGACCGCCCCGGGGGACGAGCGGGCATGCCCAAGCCCGACATCATGTTGTCGATCATGACCGATGGCCGGAAGATGGCGCTGGACCCGCGGCTGCTGGACGCCGCGTCTGCCCCCGGCTCGAAGATCCCCTACACGGCGCGGTTGATCGCCGAGCGCTACCACGCCACCGCCGATATCGCCTACACCTACGCCAAGGGTGATCCGCGCCCGCACCCGCGGCCCGGCGGGCTGATCCTGGTCTTTTGTGACTTGGGCACCCCCAGCGGCACGCCTGATCTGTTCAACGTGTACGAGGCGGTCAAAGAGGAGATCATCGCCCTGGGCGTCGCACAGGAGCACATCGCCTTCATCCATGACGCCCACGGCCCCGAAGACCTCGCCGATCTGATCGCCCGGGCCTGGGACGGGCGCATCCGGGTGCTGCTCGGCTCCTCCGCCATGATGGGGGAATCCATCAACCCGCAAAACCGTGTCACCGACGTGATCCACATGGATCCCCCGCCCAAACCGTCGATCATCGAACAACGCAACGGTCGCGGACACCGCCAAGGCAACCAGAACGCCGAGGTCCGCATCCATCTGCTCGGGACGAAAAACAGCCTGGACGCCTTCATGTACGGGCTGCTGACCTCCAAAGTCAGTGGATCGCGTACGGTCATGACCCGCGACATCCACGCCCTGCAGCTGCTGGAGGTCGACGAGGTCGAGGCCGACTTCGGCACCATGCAGGCCGAGTTGTCCGGCAATCCCCACCTGCGTGATCTTTTCCAGATGCGGGCCCAGCTCAGCGCGCTGGAGTCCGACCAGCGGATCGCGGCCGCGCAACGCGCTGGAGACGTCGACCTGCTGGCGGCCAAGCAGGCCGAGGCCACCCAGGTCCGCAGCGACATCCCGCGCCGCGCGGCCGCCCTGCCCCGTATCCAGCCCACTACCGGGCCCGACTTCGCCCTGATGCTCAACGGTGCCCTCTACGACCAGGTCGGCCCGGCCGGGGCGGCGCTGCGGCGCCTGGTCATCGACGCGATGACCGCGCACACCCGCAGCGGCCCTGGCCCCGTACAGACCGTCGGGGCGTTCGCCGGCCTGGAGTTGGCCGTGCAGACCGACAGCAGCGGCGAGGTCTTCTGCGCCCGCATCTTCTTCCCGGACCTGCCCAGCAGCGCCATGGAGCTGACCACCGACGACCTCAAGGCCGACGCCAGCGGCGGCAAACTCGTTCGCGGGTTGCGCCGCGCCCTGGAATCAGCACCCGACCTGCAGCAGGCCGATATCGACCGGCTGCCCGGGCTGGAGCGTGAGATCGCCGACCTGACCGACGCTGTCAGCCGCCAGGTCGACTACACCGCCCGCATCGAGCACGCCCGATCCCGCGTGCACCTGCTCGAAGCGATCGTCGATGCTACTGCCGAGCTCGACAAGCTGCCGCCTCCCGTCGACGATGACTCCGCTGTGGAACCGGCCGCGGCCGCCGAGCGGCAAAAGCGAGCCGCCAAAATCGACAGCGCGATCGCCGCGCTGGCCGAGTTCGATACCGCCCAAGAGGCTCCGGCCGATATGGGCACCGACCTGGTCACCGCCCGCGAAACAGAGCCGTCCGCGCAGGCCGACAACGGGGCAGCTGCCGATGACAGTGCTGCCAGGGGTGAAGGAACTTCAGCACGCGCGGACGGCCGCGTGGTGCCTGGCAGGCGGTGGGGGCACGCCTGGGAGGACAACGGCCGCCGCTCCAGAGTGAACTTCCCCACCCCTGAGGAGGCGCAGGCGGCGCTCGACCGGTTCCGGGAGTACGAGGCTAACCCGCCTGAGCGCGGCACGGCGCGCTTGGACAACAGCGCCAATGGCGACGGGCCGCTGCGTGCACGTGACGTGATCGACCTGCCCTCATGGGACATCTACGGGGGAAGCGTTGAAGCCATCCGTGATGGCGGTCTCACCAACCCGCGTGCCAAGCAGCCCACGTCGATGACGGAGATCGAGGTTCGGCGCGCAGACGGCAAGCTCGTCCACGCTCGCGTGCCCACCGGCGCCACCGCCCTTCGCTACCTTCCCGAAGACGCCCAAGCCCACCGCGCTGCCCTGCTGGAGCCCATTCGCGAGCGGGAACGGGCGGAGATGGAGGCCGACCGTGCTGTGATCCATGCCGAACAGCAAGCACGGCAGGAGCTGAGGGCCTGGGATGGAACCAGCGAGATCACCGAGGGGAACCTCCGACACGGGGCCGAACGCCTCGGTCTGCCCCCGGCGATGGCCGATGAAGCGGTGGCAGGCAACAAGCAGGTGCCAGGGCGGGTCTCCATCAACGCCGCCACGTTCAACCAGCACCTTGAAAGCGAAGGCCCTGAGTTCTTCCACCAGGGCGCCATGGCCGCGCACGCGCTGGCGGACACGGCCCCGCTGCACCAGGAGGGTGCCATCGGGCCGAGCCTGGCCACGCTGCTCGCGGCACTAGGACGTGCTTCCACCGACCGGAACCTCGACACCGAATACATGGCCGGACGCGGCCTCGCGCGACGGCTCATGGACGGCGACGAGCAGGCGCTCACCGGTACTTCCGTGCGGACCCGCGAAGGAGCCGCCGACTACCTCACGCACCACGGCAGGGCCTTGACGAACGTGCAAGGCCCTGAGGGCGAGACGGCCCGAAACCGGATGGAGCAGGCTCGGCAACGGCTGGTGGCTCACGTCGATGAGCCCGCAGCGGAGACCGAGAACGATCGCACTCCCGTGCTGGGCGTGTTCTCCCCGGAGGTAGCGCAACCCATCGCGGCCGCCCCGTCCCCACCCGAGCACGCGCCTGCCTCGGCACCGGTGGAGGCGCATACCGAGGCGACACCCGCGCCGCCTGTACTGCCACCGGCAGATCCGCCGCCGGACACCGACCTGCTCCTTTCCCCCGCGCCGGCCGCACCTGTCGCGCAGGAAGCAAGTAGCCGCGCCCTCGAACCCGCCACCTCCGGTACGCCCGACCAAGCGGCCCGCGTCGACCGCGGCGCGGACCAGGTGCGCGAGGCCTTACTCGCCGCCGGATTCGACCACCGGGAATTCAGCATCCGGACCCTGCGGCGCAGTCGCGAACCATTGCACCACTTCGCTACCTTCCACCCCTTCCCGCCCGGCCACAGCACCGAGGCCCTCCAGAAGCGCGCGCACACGGTCGCTCCTCAGCTCGCCGAGCGTGGCTTCCACGTCGCGGTGCATGTGTGGGGTGACGGATCGGTGTTCCGGGTCACCGTCGACACCACGACCGGTGGCCAGGGCACCATCACCCGGAACACCTGGAACCGGACGCCGGAATCGGCGGACAACGCGTTCGCGTCCTTGGGCATCGGCGCGACCGGCCCCGAGCAGGCGATGCCGGCCGAGGCAGCGGCCCATGAGCTTCCCGAATATGAGCACATCCACCTGCTCGATGCCCGCCCTGGAGATGTGCTGCGCGCCCTGAACCGGTACGGCATCTGGGGCGCCCCGATCGTCTACGCCAGCACCGCCCGCCGCAAGGGCGACATTCAGCTCGTGGGCACGCACCCCGATACCGGCGCTCCGCGCAAGGTGACCTTGCGGGTGGCTGGCGACGTCAGCCACATCCAGCGCAAGGTCGATGCCGGCCGCCTGCAGGAGTTGTTCGACCAGGCGGCCGCGATGGGTGCCGTTCCGGCCAGCGGCCCTACCGTTCAGCTGGGCGACCTCATCGCCTATCGCAGGCTCGTGCAGGAGAACTTCCGAGACTTCCTGCACGGCAGCCCGCCACCGGAAAGCGGCGCCATCACTGTGCGCGGGACCGTCGCGGACGTGCTTCAAGAGTCCGATTGCTGGGGCATCCACCTGCAGCCGGGCGGCACCACCTGGGAAGCGGAGGACGGCTCGCAAGGCACCACACGGGTTTTCGACGCTATGGTCGTCACTGCCGAAGACATCGTCTATCGCATCCCCGCGCCCGCGGCTTCGGCTCCGGCGGACCTGGCCGCGGCGGTATGGAGCACCGACAGCCACCTCGACGTCGACGCTGCCGCCCTCTCCTTCGCCGACGTCGACGCTCTCGATACGCATGATCAGCTCACAACCTCCGCCCCGCCTGCTGACTCCTCTGGTGACCTGTCCGCCCTGGCCCTCCCGCCGAGCACAGAGAACCCACCGGACACCGTGCACCATCACGAGGTGCACCTGCTGGCCAGCTTGTTCCTCGACCCCACCCAGATCGCCGAGGTCCGCCAGGTCTTGGACGACCCCGAGGACTTTACCAACCCCGAACTCGGCCAGCTGTACGCGGCGGTGCTGCGATTGCACGAGCGGGGCGAGTTCATCGACGCCGATCGCGTTGCCATCGAGGCGGGCGCCGCACGCAGCCCGATGGCGCACGACGTCGACCAACTCAAGGCCGTCATGCACGCGCTCACCAGCGGGCAGCAGCCCGCAACCGCGCTCCCCCATGCACTGCACCTGGCCGAGGTCGCCGCCGTCAGACTGACCGCCGATTACGCCGCTACGCTTCCGGCGCCGACGCGCGTCTACCAGTGGGAAGGACCGGTTGAAGTCGCACTTACCCATGCCGCCGACCGTGCCCGCGACAACACCCGGCCGTACTACGTCTACGGCTATCAAGGTGAAACCAATGCGCGCATCAGCGATGCGCCACCGGCCGATACCGGTTACTGGATGGTGACGGCGAACGGCATCTGGGTAAGCCTGAGCGGTTCATCGATCGCCACACTCTCTGTCGCCGACAGTGATTTCGATACCAGCCGCAACCGTCCCGCCGTGGTTGTCCACACGGTACACACCGACCTGGACCAGAAGATCGCGACCGGTCAACCGTTCCTTCTCACAGCTTGCCTCTCGCCCCTGGCCGCCATGTTGCTGGCGACCAAGGCCGCCCAGTCCCAGCAGCGTTCATACATGGTGTACGCACGCCAGGAGATGTTCGTCGTGGCAGATGCCGTACCTCCGGATGTGCAGGCGTACTTCAGCGTGAACACCGACGGAGCATGGCTGCAACATCGCGGTGACGAGCAAAGGCCGGTCGAGCCGCCGAAGACCGCGGCCTCGTTCGCCGCTCTCACCGCCCAGGCCTTGATACCCGATACGGCGGCCCCGACGCGCCCTGCCTCCACCACGACACCCAGCACTGCCTACCAGCCACCAGCAGCTGATCCATCAGCCGCACCCGGCATCGGGATGAGCATGTGACCAGCCCACCCCAGGCCAATCTCCGAAGGGTTATCCACAAGAACATGTTCGACACATCACAGGAAACCGATCCCGCACTGATGATCGATCGGGCAACCGTTCATCTCTTTTCCCGGAAGGAACCCCCTGACGATGACCTTGTCCGCGCTAACCGACCCCGCGCTGCACGAGCGACTGCAGCACACCGATCCAGCGATCCGCCTGGAGGCTACGGTGACCGCACTTGTCGTGGCGGCGGTCGCAAGCACAACGTTGCGCACCGCGGCACCGGCTCACGAGTGGCCGACGTTCATCTCCGTCGACGAAGCGATCACCACTGCGCTACGCACCCTGGGCGAGCTGGCACCCGACGACGCGATGGTATCGACCGCTGAGGAGTTCACCACTGCACTGCGCCCCCTGGGTGAGCCAACGTCCGACGAGGCGACGGTGTTAACCGCTGAGGAGTTCACTTCCGGAGCGGCCGCGCTCCTGGCCCTGCTCACTTTTCTTCGGCAGGCTTTACTAAGCCTGGTAGGTGAGCCAGACGATTCCGGGGAGCAGCTGCTGTCGGCCGCTGCGGCAAGCATCGCCGGAGCCCATCGCGTGCTGGCAGTAGACGTCCCATGAACGCCACCTCGGGAGACTTCTTCGCCGTCGCCCAGAGGCACATGACGGTCGCCAGTTATCTCAACCATCACCATCTGCCGACCGGCACGGCCGTGGCCGCCATCGGCGCCGCCCGCCAGCTCAGCTCGATCACCGCCCAATTGTGGGAGTTCCTCGCGGCCCCGGCCTCGACAAGGCGTGCTCGTGAGCGCCTGTTTCTCGCTCTGGTCGCCCCCCGCACGATCGTCCATCTGCGGGCAGCCGATGACCTCTTGCCGCAGAGCGTCAAACGGATGTTCTCCAGATTTCTGGGGTCTCATGAGACCCCAGAAGTCGCTGGGGCTCCCATGTGCGCTAGCGATCTGAGTTTTCGCTGGAGAGGTCGGCGGTGGATTCATGAGACCCGCCGGGACCGTTTCCATGGTCGGGTAAGGGCGCGCGAGTTCGCGGAAGGCCTGGTGTGAGATGACCACTGCTCGGGAGCTGATTGAGTCGTTCGATCCCGACGAGGGATTCCTGTTGGCTGACGGTTTCGATGACGCACTTATCGGTGTGGTCGAAGGCTGGTTCGCTGGCAATGTCCATACTCTCGTCGCCCTCTATGACGTCGAGCGCTGTGTCCAGATCCTCATGCGCGAGGGCATGGACGAAGAGGAAGCACGTGAGTTCATCGACTTTAACGTCACCGGTGCTTACGTAGGTGAGGGCACCCCCGCCTTCGCCACGATCTATCGGCAGCCAGACATCAGATCCTTGTCAGCTGACTTTTAAAGGCGTAGTCGTCCGGTGAACACCCGGCCGGCCTGCCCGGAGGATCTGGCGAGCCAGGCTTCCGACCTCAGCCAAACGCATGAGACACAATCAGACCATCGAGAGAACTACCGCACCCTCATCAGCGACGTGCTGGCGCCATCTTGGGCATTCGGTGGGGCCGCACACTGTTGGCTACCCCACCCGAACAGCGCATCCAGGTCATCGGCCCCATTGCGGACTTGCCACGGCGCAGTGACCGGTGCGACTTGGCGTGCATGTTCGGCGACGCCGACAAGCAGCAATGGCCGGATCGGCAGATAACCGGCAATCTGCCATTCGTGCAATGCTCCCCCACGCCGTAGGCCCGCGGTCATGCGCCCGGCGCCTTCGGCGGCGTGCAGTACACGGATGCAGCCGTACCGTACATGCCACAGACGATGACGGCCCTGAGGCGGATGGAGTCACAGGCGTGCCGGCCTGTGATTCAGTTGCGTTCGATGATCGCACCCTTCACACTGACGGATACCTATTTTTACGGACACGAGGAGGGGGCGATGAACACCGCCCTGAAAGTCCTGGAAGTGTTCCTGAAGGTCTTCGTTGTCGTCCTCGGCTTCGCCTTCATCGTGGTGTGGCTGATGTTCAAGGTGGCCATGAGCGCGATGGCCCCGGCCGGCCAAGGCCAGCGGATCCAGTCCTACTACCGCTACTAACCGGCGCGCCCCACCGGGGGCGCGCGCCCCCCTCTGTGCCAAGCTCAAGCGGGACACACGGGATGAAGTTTCTAACGTGACATGAGTGACGACGCCAAGGTGAGCGGCCGATAACCGCGTCGCATTCCAAAATGGGCGCATTCACCAGGTACGGTCATCACCGCCGGTGCACTGACGGCTGGTTCGCTGACCGGGCTCACCGCCGCGAACAGCCTGCGGCTGACGCTGCTGTACGGCGACAGGTGCGCACCGTCTCAGCCCGGGGCGCCGCGGTCGTTACAGCCGTTGCGCGGGTGCGTCGTCCAGTCCCGCCCCCGCATCCGGTGCAGCCGATGAGTCCACCACCGCAGATATTGCGGCCACGTCGCGGCCCTCGGGCACAACCGCGCCAGCGGAGGCGCCGGTGACGCGTGCCATGAGGCGCTCCACCGCTTCGTGCGCCTCATAGTCGGCATCGAGGCTCTCTCGCAGTGCGGCTTCGGCGCACAGATGCCGCAGTCGTAGCGTCAACTCCTGCGCTTGCTGCTGCAGTTGCCGTGCTTGCTCAGCGGTACGCGCGACATCATCAGCATCGGTGGTGCGCGCACGAGCCAACAGCGTCTCCTGCTGCTGATTACGTGCCTCCAGGCGGCGCCGTACCGTGTCGAACCGCGAGGCCGGCCCGGCGGTGCGGCGCACACTGGTGCGCCGGGAGGTGAGCTGGGCGACGCGCTGCCCGCTGGCGTTGATCTGCTCCTTGAGCCACGCCGCCTCACCCGCCGCGCCTGCCCGGGTGACCTGGCTCAGCCGTTCGCGAAGCTGCCGCTCGGCGGCAAGCTGCGCCTGCAACTCGCCTTCGACCTCGGCGAGCTCATCAATCGCGGCCACGTGCACACGCAAGGTATCGCGCGCGCGCAGCACCGCGCTGACCGCAGGCCCGCCACCGGAGGCGGCGCTGTCACTCAGAGTTCTTGCCAGCACCTCCGCCTGGGCGGCGGCCTTACATAGGGCGGGCAGTCCGGCGGTGATGTCGTCGATCTGCTTGCGCAGCTCAGCGTCGATGAGTGGTCCAAACAGCCGCTCCTGCCACGCTGTCACCGCCGACTCGGGCGCTTGCAGCAGCGGCGGCAGGGCACGCTCGAGCTCGTCCAGGGCTTCGACGGCATCGGGGTGCAGCTGTCCGACGACGACGCCCGGCAGATGAGCCAGCGCCGCGCGAGCAGAGGCGTCCAGGACCGGCAACGCGAACGCGCCGGGCTGCGCGCGCCGTGGCGGGCCCGTTTCTCCATCGAGTTGCTGCTGGATGCGCCAGGCCAGAGCCCGCGGCAGTGAGCGCACTCCGGTCAGCGGCCGCTCGGCCGCCGCGGCGCTGATCACCGCCTCCAGGTCATGACCGGCCTCGGCTACCCGCGCCAGGACTCGCGCCAGGAGCGGCCATTGTGCATCGACGGTGACGACCGCGGCCCACGGTCCGAGCGCGCACCGTACCGCCTCAGCCAATGGATCGGGCTGATCGAGGCGGCCACCCGCATGCTGTGCGAGCTCCGCTCCGGCCGGATCCGGCGGGTTGATCGGCTCGATCTTCTCACCCAGCTCGGTGATGATGAGCCCTTCGCCGCGGTCATGTTCGAGGGAGTCGACGAAGGCATTCAGTGCCCGGTCGAGTTCCTCGGCCGGGCTGCGCGGCATGCCCAAGGTGGCTTGGCGGTCCTCATCCTCCAACTCGGTGCGCGCCAAGAACAGGTGTGCCTCGCGGATGTCGCGTGACAACGCGGTGTAGGTGGCGTTGGCGTGCAACCCGGGCCCGTAGGTGAAGGCGTAGTGCGCGCCGAGCCCTTGGGTCTTGTGCACGGTCATCGCCATGCCGTACGACAGGCCGCCCTCAGCGATGTAGGCGGGGCTGACCCATTCGCGGGTCAGCTGGATCTGTCCGTCGGCGTCGGTGTGGCGCCACTGCACCTGCACACCGCGCTGACGGTCGACCGCGGTGACGATGCCGCGAAAGCCGTTGAGCACGTCGGCGTGCTGACCCTTGCTGCGCCATTCGCGGTACTGGTTCTTGCGGATCAGCACGATGTCGCCGACCGTCAGCGCCAGGGTGCCGCCGTCGGCCAGCGCGAACGCCGTGTCGAGGCCGGTGAGCTCGCCGCCGGCCCGGCGGATCGCGCGCGCCGCCAGGTTCAGCTCCTCCACGTCGGCGTTCTTACCTGCCAGCATCAGCACTTCCGCGATCGCCTCATGAAGGTCTGGATACAGGCGGCGGCGCTCATCCCACAGCATGAGCATTTGCGCCAAGGCCTGCTCGCGGGTGGTGGTGGTGTGCACCCGGCCGTGCTCGGCCCAGGTGCGCAGCGCCTCGCGCCGCTCACCGGCGCGCCAGATCTCCAACGCCCGGCGCTCCACAGCGTCTTGCTGACGGTAGTTCGTCGACAGTGTCAGTCCGCCGATCAGGGTGTGCACCGCGTTGAAGCTGCCACCCACCCCAGGCGATTGCAGCTGCGCCGGGTCACCGATGCCGATGACTTTGGTGCCGACCTCGGCAGCGTGCGCGAGCAGGACCGCCAGTTGCCGGTCATCGACCATCGCGGACTCATCGACGATGAGTACATCCACTCCGGCCAGGCCCGGCCCGCGCTCGATCCGGTCAAGCCATTTGGCGATGGTGAAGGCCGGGATACCGGTTTCCAGTCGTAGATTCGCGCATGCCACCGCGGCGGTGGAGGTGCCCGCGACGACCTTGCCCTCGGCCTCCCAAGCGATGCGCGCCACTTCCATCAGCGTGGTCTTACCCGCTCCGGCCACGCCGATGACCGCATCCACACCGTGTCCGGCCAGCGTCAGGCGCTCCAGCACGGCGCGTTGTTCGGTGCTGAGAGTCAGCTGGTGGGCGGCCTCGTAGGTGGCGATGGCCAACTGCAGTGTCGACGGTGACAGCACCGCGCACCCGCTGCGGTAGCGCTGGCGGACCGAGGCGATGATCGCGCGCTCAGCCGCGATGATGTCGGCGGTGGTGTAGCGGTCACTGTGGGACAGGTACCGGGGCCCGGTGGAGGCCAACTGGACTGCGTATCCGCCGTGCTTGAGGACCAGGGCGGTGAGCTCTTCGGCCTCGGCGCAGGAGGCAGCTCCGCCTTGGATCGCGTCTGCCACCGCGGCCAGCGCCTGAGCGCTGGTGAAGTCTTTGCGGTGCCCGGTCAGGCCATCATCAGGGCGAAACAGCCACCGGCACAACCCGTCCAGATCTCCCGGACCGGCTGCTCCGGCTACCGCCCGACGGCCGATCAGCCGGTGCGGGGCCATCATGTCAGCCATGATCGCATCCGGGTCCTGGCCTGTCGCGCGGGCCTCGGCCCGCCAGTAGGCACGCAATCCTGCGGTCGGCGTCGAGGTCGCTTCCTGGGTTTTGGCGTTCTTCAGCACCTCGGCCGCGGTGTGCTGCTGAGTCGCGGTGCAGGTGGTGATGTCGATCCCCCACTGCCTGAACAAGGCGAGAATCTCGGTGTTGCGCTTGGAGAACAGCCGGATCGTCTCCTCGGGAACGCCGACGATCTGCCACACCCCGGTGTGGGCGTTGCGCTCCCAGACCATGCCCCACCGTTCGTGGGTGACCTGCCGGATCCGCGCCTGCATCAGCGCATCGACGGCCAGGATGTGCCGAAACAGGTCCCGGCCGCCAGCCGCGATCGTTGACCACTTGCCGTCGGCGCCCTTACACATGTTGGCGATCGTGACGTGGGCGTGCAGATGCGGATCCCCCACCGGCGCCCCGTCGACCGGCCGGGCGGCCCGGTGCAGATTCACCCAGCCGATGAATCCGCTGCCGTCGACGCGCTCGGCCTGGACACCGTCGCCGTCGTGGCCGCGCCTGCCGTAGCACGTCCATTTCTCCGCTGCCGCGATCGCCTCTTCCAGGCAGTCGAGGAAGACCTGCTCGACCTCATCGGCCAGGTCTCCGCGGGCGAAGGCGTACAGCACGCTGAAGGCCTTGGGCAGGTTGATGGTCAGGTCATAACCCCGGTTGCCGACCACCACCCGGTCATGCTCCCGCTCCAGCGCTTCCTCCAGCGCGGGCCGCCCATACACTGCCAAGGCATCGACTCCGGCGGCATCGGCCAGCGTCAGCAGCGCCGCCACCTTCACTCTGTAGGTGTCGCCGTAGCGGCGTACCTGACGGCTCATCCGCTCGAAACTGGTCTTCTGCCGCTGCGAGCGCAGCAGGTCAAGCGGGTCGCAACCGAGCGCGGCCGCGCGGTCCCGGATGGCCTCCAGCAGCGGAGCGGCCAGCAGTTTCGACCCCGGATGCACCGCCAGCTTCGGCTCCACCAATTGCTCGCCCGTGCGCGGATCGAGGCCCTTCATCACCGCCCGGGCGTCGTCGAACTGCTCATCCGTCAGCTCCGCGCCGGCCTCGATCCCCACCTCCGCACATCCCCGGCCGATCCACCGCAGCGGCCGTTCGGTGTCGCTCATCCGGTAAGTGAGCTGCTCGTCAAGCGCAGCAAACGCGGCCAGGACCGACGGCGGATACAGCTGATGCAGGTCGACGCCAGTCGCCGCGGCGATCTGGATCACCGCGCCGGCGTTCATCTCGGCGTCGGCTCCGTCACGTTGGAGGCGGGCTGCGGCGTCGGCGAACACGTGCCGCTGGCGGTCGGTTTCCAGCAGTTGGGCCGCCTCCACACCCAGCGCGGCGGCCTTGTCACGCACCGCTTGGACCAGCGGGGCAGCCGCCAGCTGACCTGTTTTGCCGCCCGCGCAGCCGTGCAATCCGGCCAGCCGGTACTCCACCTGGGCGTCAGAGGGGCCGATGACGGTGACCCATGACATGGCGACCCGTCACCTCCTACGCACCGTATGGAAGTCCCGACGCATCGTCACGAAGTGACGATGCCTTAGCACTGTAAGTTTGATCTTTGTCATCCCTTCTGTAAATACCTGTTCCATGTGATCTCTTGTCTTTTTTGCTTTTCTGCTTCTCTGACCCTGCTTGCCTGATCCTGTGATCTTCTAACGATGTTCTTCTTGATCTTGCTCTTATAGTGATCTTGGTTTGAAATGGCTTCTATGACTACATCGACTAACCAGCCGTCAAGGCGCGAGTTACGTAGGGTTCTGCAAGAACAGGCGCTCCTGAGGGCCCGTCAGCAGGAGCTGGCCATCATGGGCGCGCAGGCTGCTATCATTCGCCGCTGCGCCGCCGATACGGAGCAGAAGGAGGCGGTGATGGCCGAACGGGTTGCTTTGGCTGTAGCCGCGCGTCTTCTCGACGGGGCCGCGCAGGCTTACGAGATGCTCAGCGAAACCCTGGGCCCAAAGGCTGGTGAGGAGTATGGGCTTGGGGTAAAGGCCATCGAGACGGCCGAGCGAACCGCAGACGGAGCAAAAGTGGAAGCGGCTGTACAGGAGATCGCCGGCCGCCCTGCCGAGGAACGTCGCCCTCGGCGACGCTCGGCCCGGCGGACCGATACCGCTCATGAGGAAGCCAGAACGACGGACAAGCCCCTGGGCCTTCCCTCCGCCAGTGTCTGAGCAACGTAAGAGCCCCAAGCCGATCATCGGCTTGGGGCTCGGGGCGGCGGCCAGCGGGCGGTCAGGAACCGGGCTGAGCGTGGATCAACCTGGGATTAGGACAAGGCACAGGTCGTCATGGACGGGGCTGCGTGGGACTTCGATGCCTCGACGGAGCGCCGCGCGTATGTAGGAGCCTTCGATGTGGTAGTCGACTGCGGGGACGTAGGTACAGAGGCGGGGGTCGGGGGCGTCATAGGCCAGGAGAACGGGCATGGTGTCAGGCCGGCGGCTGAGTCGATGGGCGAGCACACGCCACAAAGCCCCGGCCATGGCCCAGCATTCGGGGTCGCCGGTGGCGCGGTCTGGATCCGGTCGCAGTGCGATGCCTTCGCGGCTGACACGGTCTCTTGTCGGTCCGGCGTGCGTCTGGTGGAGATGGAAATAGCCGGTTGTGAAAGACATGGTGTCGACCATCGGGTCAATCATGGGGCTGAAGCCGTTTCCCGCAGCGTCGGCGGTCATCGCGATCAACGCCTGCTCCGGAAGCGCGGCGAGGATCGCACGTAACGCTGCGACGGTCAGTACGGTCAGGGCGGTGTGCATGGTCTTCCTTTCCACCGGTGGTCGAGGAGGGGTTGCCGTGCTGGCCGAACGGTGCGTTCGGCCAGCACGGCAGAGGGGTACGCGCTGATGTGGTTATTGCGGCCAGAAGACAGCGCACTCGGGGCCGGTCTGAGGGTTGGAGGACAGTGTGTGGGCGGCGTCGGCTGCCGGGTTGTAGTACAGGCGGCCGTAGCTGTAGCTGCGCAGGGCGCCGTAGGCGTTGCCCTCAGGGTCGCGGGCCAGCACGATCAGTTTGCCCGGGTGGGTCCAGAGCAGACGGCCGTGGAGTTGGTGAACGGTGAGTCCTAAGGGCTGTTGGCCGGGGAGGACGGGGCGGGGCCACAGCACCGCGCATGGGACGGCGTCCGGGGCGTCGGTGGGAAGGGTTTCGTGCTGTGCGGCTTCGGGGGTGTAGAGGTGGTCGTCGGTGTGGTGACTGAGTGGGGCATACCCGTTGCCTTGGGGATCAAGGGCCAGGGTGATCAGTAGGTCGGGAGGCATGAGCCGTAGCGTGTGGCGGAATCCTCCGGCGGTGTTCCACGATGCGGTGTCGCTCATGATCAAGGTCCTTCTTGTTCGAGTGGGCGCGTGATCAATCCGGATGGGCGGCCGCCGGGTGTAAGGCGCTCCGGCGGCCGCGCGGCGGTGGTGCGGATCAGGAGCGGTGGAGGGCGAACATGAGGTAGGTGCGGCTCTCCTGCATCGCGTCCCACTCGATGTACTTGTCGATCATGCGGGTGGCGTCGTCCGCAGCGCTCTGCTCGTCGAAGCAGTCACCCACGAGGGCCATGGTCAGCATGTGGTGCGCGGTGGCGGCCGCGATGGCGGAGCTGTGTGCCTGCTGGCGGAGGGGGCGGCGGCGCAGCAGTCTCCAGCGGGGAACGGCGGCCAGACGCGCCGCGTCTCGGCTAGCTTCCTGGCGGGCGATGGCGGCTCCGGCAACCAGGCGGCGGAGGTGGAAGTGGGGCAGCTTGCTCACGAAAGGTCCTTTGTTGAAGGAATGCCGATGGGTCGGGGCGCCGCCCCCGGTGCGGGCCGGGGGCGGCGGGCATCTCTACGCGGAGACCTGTTCGCTGAAGCGGATGCGGGTGTGGAGGGCGAGGGTGGCGAGCTGCATCGGGTTGGCCGTACGGCGAATCTCCTGCACGGCGGTCGGGCTGATGCGGGCGCGCGACCACTGCACGCTGTGGGGGTAGACATCGACGGTGCGCCGGTTGATGCGGCCTACCCGAGCCCACTTGGTCTGGGTGCTGAGCTGCTCGCGGTAGCGGACCAGGTCGCCGGGGCGCATGTCGGTCACCCGGTAGTGACCGTCAAGGCCGGTGGGGCCGACGTGGCGGGCGGCAGCCGTCTCGGCTTCCTGAGCCGGGTCGATCCAGTTGGCGATGTCGACAGTGGTGTCGAATCCGGCCTTGTTGAGCAGGCGCACCACGTCCGCGATGGCCGTGGTGTCGGCCGGAAGGTAGGCGGTATCGGGCTGGATCCACATACGGGTGTGGGCGTCCCACTCGAATCCGGCGCTGGACAGCATCAGGCCAATGCTGTCGAGCGGGCTGGCCTCAATCGCGCGGGTACCGGCGGGCAGGTTGTGCTGGATGCAGATCATGTGGTGCTTTCCTTTCGGATTGGAGAGGCGCGGCCCGGGTGCCATCCGGAACCGCCTAAATTCATTTAATCATTTTTTGCATGCTTTGTGGGGAGGGTGGTGCGCTGCTGGATGGCGGGCCCGTGCGCTGTCGCGCGCGGGCCCGCGTGCCGGGAATCAGTCGGCCGGTCAGCCCTGCGGGGTGCAGCGTGGCGGGGGGATCAGGGTGGCCAAGTGGTCGGCGCGCTGGAGCAGGTCCGTGATGAGGGGGGACATCGTCTGCGCGAGCACTCCCCAGTGGTTACGCAACCGCCAGGTGCGCATTGTGGCGCGGGCGCGCAGGAGCTGGACAGCCGTCCGGTAGAGATCGGTGGAAGTGAAGTAGGCGCCGATCTCCAGCCAGCCGAATTCCGGGTCGACTCCGCGTACGGTCAGGTGCAGCAGGTCGGCCGGACCTTCCTCGCCGGTGAGGTCGGTGGGTGTGATGCGGTACAGGTAGTGCTCGCCGGGCTGCTTGAGGTGCGACAGCGGGCCGTCGTCGGGGGCCTCGATCTCTTGACCGATCGCCTCGTCGGCTCGGGTGGCGGTGTAGGCGCTGTAGCTGGCAGGGCTGACCTTCTGGCCGATGCCCTGACAGTGAGCGGCATAGTCGGCCAGGAACGGGATTTGGATCTCCGGGATCGTGTGCGCTCCCGGCGAGAGGAAGACGTAGCGGCCCATGGCGTACTCGCTGCTGAACAGGACGGTTCCGGTGATGCCGATCTCGTGCGTCATGTGATGTTCTCCGTGTGAGGGGTGAGCGTGAGGGGTGAGCCCCGCACCCGCCGGTGCGGGGCTCGTGATCGGTTGGGGGTCAGTCGCGGCCGAGGTCGGGCCACAGCAGCGCGGCGGTCTCGATGAGCTCGTGCAGGCGCGGGCACGTGGCGTCGTGGAGTTGGCCGAGTCCGGCGGCCGCGCAGAGGCACGGGGCGGGGGTCTCGGCGATGCTGGGCCGGTAGATCCGGATCTCGCCCTCGGCGGTGTCCGGGTAGGGCTGGCCGCCGTCGAGGGTGATGAAGACGTGCTCGCCGTATGCGTCGGCGGCGGTGGGCGGGGCGGTCACGTAGCCGCACGCGAGCGGCTCCAGGACGACGTCGCCGGGGCGCAGCTGGTCGTTGCGGACGACCATGAAGTAGCTGTCGACTGCTGTAGGTGTCATGAGTGGGCTTCCTGTCGGATCGGATGTGACGCCGGATCAGAAGTGCCATCACTGATCCAGCACTTAAATTAAATCAGTTTTTGCATGCTTTGTTGGGTGGGTGTTTCCCCTGGTGCCGCGCGCGACATGGCGGGAATCCGATGCGCGAGCAGAAGGGGTGCGGTTCGGGCCGGAAGAGGTGTTCCGGCCCGAACCGGTGGAGGATCAGTCACCGCGCGGCGGTGGTCGCCTCGGGGTCAGCAGCCCAGGGCTTGGGCGACGAGCCAAGCGAGCCATTGGGCGACGTTGGCGCTGACGGCGTTTCCGGCTTGCGCGGTCTGGTCGGTGTGGCCTCCGGTGACGATGTAGTGATCGGGGAAGCACTGGGCGCGCAGGTGCTCGCGCGCCTTGAGCATCCGGAAGTGGAACTCCTCGATCGGCCGGTGCTCGCGGGGGTGGACAAGGGCGGCCGAGCTCTTGCACGCCACGGTGTGCAGGGGGGTGGCGGTGGTCTTGGCGTCGCCGCGCCGGTACGGGATCACCAGGCCGTGGCCGCCGTCCCAGGTGATGCGATCGTCGGGGGTGGTCAGGAACAGGTGGTTCCCCTTCGCGGTCACGGTGGCCAGAGGGTGGTCGCCGGGGCGGGCAGTGGATCCCCCGCCGCGCGCCTCGACCAGGTAGGGCGGAAGCGCGTCGATGAACTCGACGTCGGGTGGAGTGACCAGGGCGTCGGTGTCGCGGATCATGCGGGTGCGCAGCGGCAGCTCGGCGGAGTGGGGGTCGGACTTGTTGCCGCCGACCTGGACGAGCATGGGCGGGGCAGCGGCCCCGTCTCCCCCCTTCTGGGTGCGGGTGGCCAGCGGGTTGTGCCAGACGGGGTAGTGGCGCCCGTCGTGGCCGCCGTGGTTGACCTGGATGGCGGTCGGCCCGGCGCTGATCATCTCCAGTCCGACGCGGATCTTCTTCATGGTGGAGGCGGCCAGAGGCCTGCGGCGCTCGCCGATGCGCTTGCCGGGGTCGTTCAGGTCGAGCGCGGCGGCCGCGGGCAGCACGTAGGGCTCCACGGCCGGGTTGGCGTGCGAGCGGCGGGTGTTGGGGCAGGTGTAGACGTACTGTTCGCGGAACTTGCCGATGCGGAGCTTGGCCTGATCAGTCCTCTTCCACGTCTGACGGGCCCGGACGTTCTCGCCGCAGTCGAAGCAGAACGCCAGCGGGCGCGGCTCCAGATCCGGCATGGGCACGCCCTTGGGTAGCAGGACGATGTACATACGGTTGCGCCACTGCGGCGCGTACGGGATGCCGTCGCCGCCGATGTGCGCGCTGTTGACGCACACGATCTTGTAGTGGTAGCCGAGGGTGACGAATGCCTCCAGCCACCACCAGAACAGAGGCCACAGGGTGGCGAACTCGACCACGTTCTCGATCAGGATCGCCTCATAGCGCCAGACCTCGGTGGCGCGCAGGACGTCGTAGGCGGTGGCGCGGGTGCGCTCCCAGCGATCGTCGCTGGTGGGCTCGTCGTCGTCCTCGGTGAACAGGTCGCCTTGGCCTGCGATGCCGCTGGGCAGCTTCGGCTTTTGGTTGCCGCCCGCGGGGGAGGCCTCCCAGCAGATCGGGGAGGCCCACAGCACGTGTGCGCGGGGCAGGCGCCGCATGTCGTAGTTGTTGACGTCGGCGCACAGGTGGTCGGCGGAGGTGAAGTTCGCCGCGTGGGTGGCGATGGCCCGCTTCCAGTGGTTGGCCGCGAGGCGCAGGGAGTAGCCAGCAGCGGTCAGGCCGATGGCTGAACCTCCGGCACCGCAGAAGATGTCAATGAAGGTCAGGCCATTGGGCTGGGCGGGCTGCCAGTCGGCCGCCCACAGGCTGTAGGGGGAGGCGAGCATCAGCGCCGCTCCCCTGCCGGGCGGAGGACGTCAGCGTCGGAGGTCTGCTTCGTCAGGGGCGGGCGGTCAGGCGCGCTCGGCGCGGCGACCGGGCCGGGGTCGTGCCGGAAAAAGGCATGCATGAAGACGGGTCCTTTGGATCGGATGGATTGCTGGCCGGAAGCGGGGGTGCCATCCCCGCCCGGTGAATCCATTTAATCCGTTTATGCATGCTTTGTTTCGGGTGGCCGATATGTGGCGGTCCCGCACCGTTCAACCGGTGCGGGACCGCTGTGGCCAGTAGCCCGGCCGAGAGATCAGCCGATGCGGTCCGGCTGGGCCGCCCGCTCCGCCAGCGCCGCGACGGTGCGGCGATAGATCTCGTAGTACGCGCGGCCGACGGGGATCTGGCGGCGCTCGGCGAGACGATCGGCGAGCGCCGCCAGGCCGGTGGCGAGTTCGGCCGGCTCGACACCGGGACCGCGCTGGTCGTTCAGCACCACCCAACGGTGCCGGGCGCGCAGATAGCTCAGGTATTCCGGATCGCCGAGCCGATGCATCAGCCGGGGCTGGAGCTCAGCCCGCCACGCCTGCCGTTGCGCCTCGTCGGCCGCCGCCCACTCGTCATTCAGCAGCACGTCAAGCAGCAGCGTGCGGCTGCGGTGCAAGGGAATGAACAGGGAGTTGACCTGCAACCAGTTCAGCTCCCCCGTACGCCCCTTCGCCTTCCAGCCGGAGGCCTGGTGCGACAGATAGAGGATGTAGGCCTCCGTGATGGCCACCACGTCACTGGTCAGGGCGAGCCGGGGGAAGGCCTCGGTACTGCCCATGACGTGCTGGTAGATCCATGGCAGGGTGCTGAGGCTGTCGGCAGCCAGACGCCAGTCGCCGAGCCGCGACGGGTACTCCTGCGGGCAGCCGGGATTGTCGTAGTCGAACAACTCCACCGGTCCGGCGGGCGTGACGATGTGCCAGACCGCTCCGGCGCCGCCCGGGACGGCGTCGATGGACGGCGGGCCGAACGCGGCCAACAGGTCCGCGTAGGAGACGTCCAGGAAGCCCTGGAGGTCCAGAGTGGTGATGTCCAGACGGCGGGGCTGGGGGTCGATGACACCGTCGAAGGTGAGGGTGGGCATGGTGGTCCTTTTTCGGATCGGGCCGTCGGTGCGCGTGCCTGCGCGACGCGACGGAGGAAGCGGTGTGGAAGCGCCGGGGTGCGGTGCTGCCGCCGAGATGGTGACCACGGCGGCACCGGGTGCGGCAGGTTCCCCGCGCCCCGGCGCGGGGAACCTGCCGTGCTGCGCGGGTCAGCGCGGGATGTCAGGGGCTTCGTCGGAGTCGTCGTAGAGGTGCTCGGTGGGGAAGGTCAGCCCCATCTCCCCGAACCAGGCATCCACCAGGGAGACAATGTCGCCACCGTTCCAGTCGCCATCGCGCTGCATGTGGATGTCGAGGATCTGGTTGTAGAGCTGGTGGATCGCGCCGACGGCCTGGGCCGGGTTGGCGGCCAGTCCCTCGGCGTCGGTCGGAGGTGTGGTGTCCAGCACGATGGCGTCGCTGACGGTTATCGCCAGCCGTACGTTCCCCGCCTCGTCGAGGATGGCGGCGTCGGCCTCCTCCAGATGGAGAGCCATGCGCACACCGCCCGTAGCCGGGTGGACGTAGAGGTAGGACTGGATGCCCGCGACTTCGATGCAGGGCAGGGTGTCGTTGTCGAGCTGGGGGTAGAAGCGGGCGGCCCGGTTGAACTGCTCGGCCACGCTCTTGGGCAGGCGCAAGACGGCTCCGGGCGTCCAGCGCGGTTGCTGGCATGCGGGCCGGAAGGTGAGATCGGGGAGCCGGTCCAGCAGGTCACAGACCGCGTCGGCGAAGCATGCCGTGTGGGATTCGGAGTCGTTGAAGCGGAACAGGGCACCGTCGGACAGGCGCATAAGGCGCAGCGTCCAGCAGGTGACCTGCCTTCGGTCATCGGGCAAGGGCTGGTCACCGCAGGCGATCCAGGCCGCGTAGCCGTCGGGGGCCTTCAGCTCGATGTACCGGTTGGAGGTGACGGTGGCGGTGAGGCCGGCCGCACGAAAAGCGTCAAGGTCGTTTTGGTAGGTGGATGCGAGATCGTCCATGGGTGTGTCCTGTCGTGGTGTCTTGATGTCGCGTGCCGGGGCCGCGCGACCCGGGGTGCGCACACAGGTGCCGGAAGAGGGCGGGGGCCGCGCCGCTGATGGCTCAGGACAGCGCTCTACGGGGCTGCCAGGGGCTGTTGATGCGAGCTGGTGGTGCGCGGCCTCGTCGGCGCGAAGCGTTCGCGGTTGGGAGGCCGCGCACCACGCAGTGGGAAGGGGTGCGCGGTTTTCAGCTCAGGGGCTGTTTTCCGCGCTTATCGCATGCCCAGGGGTGCCGTCTCGGTACCACCCCTGGGCATGTCGCCGTCATTGATCAGGTGACGGCGGGAGCGGTGGTGTCGCTCGGTGCGGGCAGGTCGGCCAGATAGCTCTTGACCGTGGTGACGGTGACCTCAAGGGCATTGGCGATTGTCTCCTCGTCCTGGCCAAGGGTGGTGAAGCGACGGCGTGCTTCAGCCATCCTGGTGGCGGCCATCGCCTGGCGCTGTTCGGCCATGGCCGCGATCGCGGGACAGCCGGACGACGGCGGGACCTGCTTGGGCCGCCCTGCCTTGCGCCAGCGGTTGTGGCAGGCGCCGCACAGGCCTTTCCTGCCGGTGCCTTTGCGGATGGTGTCACCGCAGTCCTTGTTCTTGCAGATGGGCAGCTGCGGTGCGGGCGGGGGCGTGAAGTCGGGGTCGTCTGCTGCGATGAGCAGGGCACCGACTGCGCGGGCGTAGTTGATGACCGTCGTGAACAGGATGTTCTCGCCGTTGCGGATCTTGCGTTCCAGCTCGTACACGCCATGTCGGGCGATGCCCATACGTTCGGCGACGTAGTCCGGCTTGAGACCAAGAGCCTTGCGGCGCCGAAGCAGGCCCAGCAACAGTGAATCAGAATTAGGGACGACGGAAAGTCGATCCCTGCCTTTTGTGGAAGTAACAGCGTTTTGCATGAGATTCCTTCGAATCGAAGATTTGTTTCTTTCCTCGACTGGGGTGCCATCCCGTTCGAGGTGCTATTAATTTATCACCGATTCTTTTAGAGGGTTTGGTTTGCAAATCGAAAGAGAGATATCACCTATCGCAACGGTCTTACGCTTGCCGCCCTTTCGGTTTCGGCGCTTGCCTGCATAGAAGATACGCCAACGGCCACGACGTTTAGGCGTTCGCGTCCTGGTCGCTGTTTTCGGAGTCCGATGGCTGAGTGATTTTTAACGATGCCGAAGGCGCGTCTTCGGGTATCACCGGAAGGCAATACCCACGCCTCGCTAGATCAGGCTCACGCAGTGCGCCGGTCGCTCGCGGCTGGTCAGTGGCCGCCACCATCCCGGCGGCCAAAGCGAGCACGTGCTAAATGTCGCGCGGCGACGTGTTCGAAGCGATGCAGGGCGTCATTGTGGCGGTGGTGACCGCTGGCATGCGCCGTGCCTCGGCGGCCTAGTCCGACCGACCGGGCCCTTGAAGGGGTATTCGTCATGGGTGATCCCCCTAGGGGGCGTGGCCCTTATCGCGAGGGGTGGGGCCTGGCCGGTGGGTGAGCCGGCCAGGCGCAGGAGTTAGAAGGGTGGTTCGTCGGAGCAGCCGTCGCCCTGCGGCTCTGCCAGCCAGAGGGTGCGCTGGTCGTAGACCGCGTAGGCGTAAGCCTCGTCCTGCTCGACGTGCGCCTGGGCGTGCTCGGCGCAGACCGGCGCCTGGTCAAACCGCGCCCGTACCGGCCGGTTCTGGTAGGAGACGGGGCGCTGCGGCGTGTAGGTCTCCACGATCGTGAACGCCATCGCCCTTGAGCAGCGGCTGCAATTGCCGTGGGTCAGGCCCGTCTGGTCGTGGCGGATAACGCTGTACGGCCGACCCTCCTGGACGATGAGGCCGGTGTCCGGGTCAACCATGAGGTGAGTACGCATGCGATGCGGTGTCCTTCGGGGGAGAAAGAAGCCTGGCCGCTGGGTGGGACGGCCAGGCGGTGAAAACGTCAGCCGATGAGGGGCTGGCCAGAAGGGTTATCGTCTGATGTTCTTGGGGTCGATCACCGCTCGAAGTGTCGTCTCGTCCGCGGTAGCCAGGAACTCCTCGCGCATCTGCACGAATCTTTCGCCTTGGAGATTCCATAGCTTCTCGCCAAGCCACTGTTCGGGAACGCCGGTCAGCTCGGCCAGACGGGTGAGCGCTTCGTCCCGCGCTTGCCGTATTTCGGGAGGGACAGGGACGAGCAAGACGTTGCACAGCTGGGCACTGGCGGCGGCCTCGATGTACGTCTCCCGGTCTCTGATGAGGGGTCCGTAGTGGCAGGCAAGCCAGCCGACCAGCTCGGCCGCGAGCTCCGCCGGAGTCGTGTTGAGCGCAGGTGCGTAGGTCCGCCGGAGCACGGTCGCGCTCTCCAGGGCGCGGAGGGTCTCAGCTGGGGTCTGGCTGGTGCGCATCATGCGCATGGCGAAAGCCCGTGCTCGCGCGCGTACCTGGTTCGGGGCGAGATCCGGCGGGAGCATCATGCGATCCCCTCTCGGGGAAGGATCGCGGCCTCGATGCCAGCCAGGATCGCGGGATCATGTTCCTCGGTGAGGGAGTAGGTCTCCCTGGTCGCGGTGAAATAGACCGCGATGGCCTCGGCGTCATCGGCCGGAGGCTCAGCGGGCGCCTGCGAGTCGCGGAGACCGGTAACCCGGCTCCAGTCGGCGCGAGCCTCGGCGGCGAGAGCGCTAAGGGCGTCGCCTTGGGCAGGGAAGGCAAGTTCGGTGTCGCCTCGGCCACTGTCGAGGCGCAGCACCCATTGCGGGGTGCGGATGTGGGGGTCGGTCACCTTCGGGTTCCTTTTCGTTTCTTCCGGATCGAATGTCAGGCGGCTTTCCGAGGTGCCTCTCGGAAAATACAGTTTCATTTTATCGGTATTCACGCTATTTGTTTCGCGGCAGACTTCGCGTCACATCTGGGATGCTGGGCTCTTTGGTTCTGCTGTCCGCCCCTTTTTCAAGAGGAGGGCGGGTGGTGCTTTTATGGGTGCGCGCCGTGGCTGGCTGTGAATTGTTCGCGGTTTGATCATGGTGCTTGTTGTGATGGGCTTTATCGGACTAGCTCGCGTTCGATGAGGTCGGCTCTCCATGCTGCGGCGTACTCCGGGCAGTTGCGGCAGTCGGCGTGTGTGCAGCTGGGCAGTTTGTCGTGCTGGTAGCGGGCGTGGTCGGACCAGGCGGCCGAGTCGACCGACATCAGCTTCTCGCCGCACAGTTCAAGGCCTTTGATTTTCACGCCGAAGCCGTGCAGGCGTAGCCCGAGCGCGGCCAGTTGCTCGATCAGGAGAGCTATGGTGATGGAGTTTTGGCGGCTGCAGATCGAGCCGACGCCCACGCAGGGTTCGCGGGTCAGGTCGATGCCGGCGGCGGCGTACATCTCGACGTGGCGTAGGTAGTCGCCGCGCCGCCACCCTTGGAGGACGGGCATCCAGGGGACGGTGGGAGCCAGTTCCCGCAGTCGCAGGAGGTTGGCGGTGGTCAGTTCCTGGTGCTCGGGTATGGACTTGCCGGTCTGGGCCAGAGCGTCCTCTTCGCACATCCAATCTTGAGGGGCGGCCGCGACCATACGGCCGATCGCCTGCATCCAGAACTGGACTTCCTCGGCGTACTGCTCGGGGGTGATCAGCCATCGGCGGTTCTTGCGGAGGTGGTTGTATCCGCCGGAGTCCAGCACCCACGGGGCGAGGGCGATGGGGAACCTACGGACCAGGCGGGCCAAGCGGGCCCGGGAGACGAGCATCGGGAAGTCGAAGCGACCCAGCCAGGAGGGGTCCGGAGCGCCAACGTATAGGCGGGGCCGTGCGGGCGATCCCGGTGGCGCCGGGCCGGAATCCGAGACTGCTGTGGGCGGCGACGCCGGACGGGCGGTGGCGATCAGCGGCGGGAGCGCCGGTGCGGTGGGTGCCGAGACCACGGGCGGCAGGGCCCATCCGGTGCCGTCCAGGAAGGAGCGCATGAGGGCTTCCCACTCGACCAGCCGGTGCTGGCGGTCGGCGGGTACCACGACCAGGCGCTCAGGAGCGATACGGCCCCGCACCGCGATGCCGTCGCGGTGGCTTACCGCCGCCGCGTCGGCCACAGAGGGTACTGCGGTGGCGGTGGTGTGGTGATCGGGAGCGTCGAAGCCGTCCAGGCAGAGCAGGGCGGGATTGATGCCGGTCAGGTTGACCGCGATGATCGCGTGGCCCTGCTGCGGGATCGGGGTGTTGGTCCATGCCTCGCCCCACACCAGGACCTCGGCGGTGATGAGGTAGACGTGGCCGGGTGCGCGGCTGGTCAGGTCGGGGTAGTCGTATTGCGAGGTGGGCCACAGTCCGGTGCGCAGGACGGTGTCCACCTCGGCGGCGGGGACGATGCCGTACCAGATGGGGTGGGGCAGCAACGGCGGTGCGGGCGCGGTGGCCTCAAGGGCGGGCGCAGCGCTGCCTAGGGCAGTCGGTGACATGGGGGGACCTTCGGATCGGAGGAGAGGGGGTGGTGGCGAACCTGGGTGCCATCCCGATCGCGCAAGGTCCACTTTAATTCATTTATGCATGCTTTGTTGGTGGTCGTGCCTGCAGGACACCGACCATCGGCGCCGCGCGGCTCCTACTGCTCGGCTGCCAAGTACTCGTTGGCCTGGGCCAGCAGGCGAAATCCCTGCCGTTCCTTCACGCCAACGTGCGCGGCAACCTGGTAGCCGGTCAGGGTTTTTCCGGCGGCGCGTGCGTCGCGGAGCAACTGCACCGCTGTGGCCAGGCTGGGGCTGATCGTGCGCTGCGCCGGAGCTGGTGGCGGGGGTTGTGTCCGGAGCGTCTCGCGGGCCTCGGCGAGCAGAGCGCGGGCGTCGTGTACACGGATGGTCAGCTGCTCGGCGAGTGCGGGCCCCGTCACGCGGGTTCCGCGGGCGGCGGCCTCGCCCAGGATCTGCTCCACACGGGGGCGCAACGCTGTTCGCTGATCATCGTCGAGGAGTTGTGGGCGGGCGGCCGCGGCCAGCAGGCGCCGTGCCCGCGGTGCTTTCACGCCCAACTCCTCGACGATGGTCGCTTCGTCCAGGATGCGTTCTGCGGCCAACGCCGCGTCGCGCATGGCGCGCACCTTCGGTAACAGCGTGTCGGGGCGGCCGCGAGGCTGGCGGCCTTTGCCCGGTCTGACCTCGTACCAGAAGGTGATCAGGTCGCGGTAGCGCCAGCGCGGGCGTCCCTTGCTGTCGGCGTTGGCGGAGTCCTTGCGCTGGGCCAGGTACGGGTGATCGGCGTACTGGTTGACCACAGGGGCGGCGACCTCTTCCAGGGCCGCGAACTCGGCGAGCCGGAGCAAGGTGTCGTCGGCGGGAGCCTCTTGCCTGCGCAGGTAGGCCACCACGTCTTCCAGGCGGAACACGCCGGGGCGCAGGCGGGGCGGGAAGTCGCTGGTGGGGTCGGCGGCCCGGCGCGTGATGGTGGTGGAGTGCCAGCCGGTCAGGGCCGCGATGCCGGTCGTGGTGATCTCGTCTTCGCTGATGAGGCGGCGGCCGGCGTGCGCCTGGGCGATGCGGCGCGCCTGGGTGAGATCGACCTGCATCTGACCATTGTGACGGGTGGGCGAAGCACGAGAGCCGCATGCGCGGTGCTGGACGGGCCGACGAGGCGCCTCCTCAGGGAGCGGTTGACCGGTGCCTGGTGCGGCATCGGCGCCGACGGCTTGCTCCCCGGGGCAGGGGAGGCAGACCGACTGCGCCGGTGAGCGCTGCCTACGCCTGGCGTGGTGCTTGCCTGGCCAGCAGGTCTCGGTCATGGGTGATGGCCGCTAGGGCGAATTCGGCGTGGATTCTGGCGTCGTGCGCGTACCGGGGTGGGAACGGAATCGCGGCGATGCGGTTGTGGGTGACGCTCTTGCCCTCGGGACGTTGACGGCTGATGAACATGGCGGCAGGTGAGTCTTCGTGGGGGGCGTCGTGATCGTCGGCCGGGCATAGGGCGCTGTCGATGGAGTAGACCGATCCGTCCCGCCACGCCACCTGCACCCGCTGGTCACGTGTGCTGATGGTGGCGGCGATGTCGCCAGCGATGGCCTTCATCTCCGTCTCCAAGCGGATGGCGGATGCCCGCACGACCGCCGAAAACGCCGCGTCGCGCTGCTGGGCCAGGGCGACGCGCTGCTCGTGCGCCCGCTCGCGCTCATTCTGCAGTCCGGGCCACAGCTGAAAGGCGATGTCGAGCAGGGTGATCAGCGACAGGCAGAAGTCCGTGGAGTGGCTCTCCCAGCACGGTGGGCCATAGCCGCCGGGCATGCGTTCGGGGTCCATGCACGCGGCGGCGTGCTCGGGATCGGCGGGCCGGAAAATGCGGACTCGTACGTCCTCGGCCGGTTCCCGGTGAGGGCTGCCGTTGGAGCTGATCAGCACGGGGCCCTGGAACCGGTCGACGAAGATGCCGCGCCTGCCCGATTCCAGGACGATGTCGCTGCTCGTCAATTCGCGGTAAGGGAGCCGCTGAAAGACCCCGGGCAGCTCCCACCCAACCGGGCGCTCCTGCTCGTCCAGGTGATGCCATATGGTGCGGGCGGCATGCCGGAGGTCGTCGAACAGAGGGCAGTCGATGGCGTCGTGCCTCTCGCCCGGCTCGGCGCCGCAGGCGCAGGTGCTGGCGGCGGCCGGGTCGTCCGGCCGGAAGAGCCGCACTTTGTTGGTGCCCGGTACCGAGACAGGTACCTGGCCGTCGATCGTGAGCAGAACCATGCCGTCGACGTCGAGGTGCGGGCTGGTGGCCACGGGGCCGAAAACGATCGTCTCCATGAGGACGTCTCCGGCCTGCACCGCCTCGGGGGGCAGGAAGAGGAACTGACCGGGAAGTTCACGGGTATCTGTCATTGGATTTCCTGTCGGATCGATGAATTGCGTGATGGTCTTTGTGCCATAAAGACCATCATGTTCATTGAATCAGAATTTCCTGATATGTGGGGCAGTCGCGCCAGCGGGCGAATATCTCCGGAAGACGGCTTATCAGGAGGCGAGGAAGGCCTTAAGGGGGTTACGGCCAGGGGAGGCCGGTTGCGGGCACTGCGGAAAGCGTGCCGGGATGGGGGCGGCCCGGGAATTCGGGCCACCCCCTTTTCTCTCGGTCAGGCTCCGGCTTCGATCGCGGCTTCTCGCGGGATCTCGGTTCGGCGGCAGCCGTAAGGGGAGCAGCCGGGCGGGTCTTCCTCATAGTCGGCGAGGCTGATCGAGCTTTGCCGATCGCGCCATTCTCGGGGGGTGATCCGGCCGATATTCGCCTCGGCCAAAGGCACTCGGGATCGATGGACGAACGCTTGGCCCCTCAAAGGAGTGCCTGCGGAGGGATGCCCATGGCGAATTTTCTCGTCGAATTCCACTGCGGCCGCCCAGTCGTCGGGCTGAGTGTCGCGCATCGTTCTCCACCTGGCGTTACCCGAAAAGGGGCACGCTATGCAGGCTGATTTTGGGGTATCTTTCATGCCGTTTTCGGCGAGGAGATCCACGCAGTCTTCGCGTGTCATGTTGAGCTGGATCAATGGATAGGTGAGTTCGCTATGGGGGCCTGGCGCTTCGTCGTCCTTGACGCGTCGCCTCTCATCGGCTGAAAAGCCGATGTCCTGGTAGGCGTAGCGGCCGGCGGGCACTTTGCCCACCTTGCCGTCTTCGCCGATGGGTGCCCCGAGCGCTGCACGGACCACGCGCTTTATTAATTTGACCTTGTATTCTTCGGTGCATTGGCGCCTGAGCATTCCGTGTTTGCCGTCGTCGCCCAGGATATGGAGCGGCATGGTCGCATAGTGTCCGGATGGTTTGAGCGCATCATGGCGAATGCTTCCCGCGGTCACCTTGATCAGAGGAATGTCTGCGGCGCGGGCGATCTCTTCGAGGACGGTGAGATGGTTGTAGACGGCTTGCGGCTCGAACTGCGTGTCTGCGAATATCATCGCGTC
Source organism: Streptosporangium sp. CA-115845 (assembly GCF_050943795.1). Classification (NCBI taxonomy): domain Bacteria; kingdom Bacillati; phylum Actinomycetota; class Actinomycetes; order Streptosporangiales; family Streptosporangiaceae; genus Streptosporangium; species Streptosporangium sp. CA-115845. Next base: position 306,491 of record NZ_CP191987.1, read on the forward strand.
GTATCTCGGTACCTCGCGGGAAGCGAGACCGAGCGCCGACATGAGGAGAAGCGTACTGGACTGGACTCCGGCGCCGAGCGAGCCAAGGACCAGATTCCGGGTGCTGGCGATGTCGCGTAGCCGTTCCAGCTGTTTTTTGGACGGCAGAGCGGAAATGGGTTTCACGCTTTATTTTCCTTTCGGGGTCGAAAGAGGCCATGACCGGGGTGCCATCCCGATCATCCTTCAATAAGGATATAGCCAATTCGTTCCTTAAGGGAAAGTCATTGCTTTACGCTTTCTCGACTCCTTTGAATTGGTGTTTTCCCTGGAGTGAGGTCACGGTCCCGGTGTGGTGTTTCGAGAAATGGGCGAGAGCGGTTTCGACCGTGTGCGGCAGAGGAGCGATAGCCGGGCCTGCCGAATCGGTGGCGGGGATGCGGCTGATATGCCTGAGCGGTATCGGTGGTGATGCGCCGGTCGGGGGCGGACCCGTCAACGCTTCGGATCCTCTCCCCGACCGGTCGACACTCAAAGGATCAGTGTGCGGGGAAGGGCAGGGCCTCGCAGCCGGAGCCGGAGTACAAGGCGCGCAGCAGGTGCCCGCCCATCGGCATGGCGGGCTCGTCAAACATCAGGACCGGCTCGCCGAGTGATTCGGCGAGCCGGATGCCGGAGTGGGTCTCAGCCACCCGCTGCAGGTACTCGGCCAGCTGACGGGAGTACAGCCGAAACGTTCGGCCCGGGCCGCCCACGTCGGTGGCCAGGCGGGCGATGGAGATCGCCCGGGCCGCGGGGTCAGCGGCGCGGCTGTACTCCAGGCAGGCGTAGGCGACCACCTCCGCAGGCATGACACAAGGGTTCGACAGGCGTAGCCGACCGGCCTTGGGGATCGTCAGCAGTCTGAGGGTGGCGAACGGCCAGTCGATGATGTCCTCGACGCGGGCCCGCGGTTCGTCGGCCCAGCTGGGGTCGTGGCTGTACATGCGCACTAGGCAGGAGATGTCGTCGCCGATGACTTTCGCGCCGGGGTGCTTCCATCTGGCCTCGGTCACCAGCTCGCCGAGCCGCTGGTGCAAGCTGTCCTTGGAGAAGACGGTGGGCTGGTAGTTGAAGGCCCCATACCAGGTGGGTACGCGGCACGGAGAAAGCGAGAGCAGCCACCAGTGCAGCAACCAGAGACTGGCCGGATCCTCCAGGTAGGGGTCGACGCCGGTGTCGGGGTTCAGCAGCCAGTGTGCGCGCTCGGTGAGCACGACGGTGGGGGCCTGGCCGGGCGCCGGATCGTCTTCGACGGTCAGGGTGAAGGCCCGCATCCAAAACCGGATGGACAGGACGCGGTTCCTGTTGCCGGCGGATAGTTGGACGGTGCTGTCGTTGCGGGTGAAGACCTCGGGGTCGTCGACGAGCGCGGCATAGGCCCGGCCGAGCCAGCCGTAGCGGGGAGGGTTGGAGCCGTGGCGGCCCCAGGCCGGGGTGCAGTTCGATGCCAGGGAACCCGCAGGAGGCTCGGTGGCGAAGAGTAGGAGCTGCTCGGTGCTGGAGGACGGCGATGCGGATGCGCGCCGCGGCGCTGGATGAGGCATTGCGAATGTCCTTTTGGTTTTCGGATCGGAAGAAGACGGGCTGATGCCGGTGGGTGCCTCCACACGACACGAGCTGATTTTACCGTTTTATGGCATTTATAGCTTTTATAGCTGTTTGAGGTGTTTATCCTGTGCGCGTCAGGATGCTTCGCCCAGGGCGTACCATGGTTGCTTCGGGAGGGGAGCGCGGCTTTCCTTTCGGATCGGAGAGAAGGCCGGCGGACAGGAGTGCCATTCCGCGATCTCCTCGGAGATCATCCGCCGGTCTTTGCCCTTGCCGCCCGAAGAACCTCCACTCCGGTGCCTCACCCGCTGCAGGGCATGGCACGGTGCAGATATTCCGTGGCCGGTGAGCAGGAGGACGCCGCGGCGGCCGCGCAGATCATCGACCGGCGCGATTCCGGTCTGGAGCGCATCTGGTGGAGCTGGCTGGCTACGTGCTGATCTGCCACTGGGTGGAGCCCGAGATCGATCGTCTGTCGGAACATCCTGCTGTGCCTGCGCATTCGTACCTGCGCACGTCCGCGGGTCAGGCGTTACCTGGTGGGATCAAGGCGTTCGAGGCGCAGCTGCTGCGATCGGGTAAGAATCGCGGGCCGCCCTGCCGAGGGCTTGTCGTGCTGGCAGGGGTGAGCCCGCAGGGAGTCGAGCAGTTCCTGCTTATGCCATGCCAGAGAGCGGCGGGCCCATGCTCGAGGTGAGGTGATGTGGAGCATGCGACCTGTCGGGCCGAGGTTCTTGAGAGGGGCGGGCGCTCGCGGGAAGGCAGGCTGCTCCGGTCGGGGATCAGCCACCTGCTGGTCGAGGAAACAGCCAGCAGGGAGGCCCCGGATGGTTGGAGGAGTTGCGCGAGACGGCCGAAGCGATGTCCCCGAAGGATCACGTCGACGTGGCGTTGGTACGGCGCCTGCTTCGGTGCGTTCGGCTGGTCTTGGACGCGCGGAAGCAGGCGTGCAATGAGCGCTTCGCCGTGGCGGTCGAACCCGCCCTGCACCCGCCGGTCCGGCTGATGGCTGACACTCGCATTTTCGACGGCATCGGCTCGGGTGGGCGATCAGCGCGCTGGCCTGAGAAGGGGCGGCGGTGAGCACGGCCCGAGGGGTAGTGATCACGGGCGCTTTCTGCGGCTGAGGGCAAAAGAGCGGGCCGGGCATCGTGTGCCCGGCCCGCTAGTCAGGGCGTAGTCCGTGGTGTGCGGACTGCGCTGTTGGTCAGAGCGATTCGCCCGAGCCGGTCAGCGGTCGGCAGCAGGTGATGGGGATGCCCTCGACCTTGACCTGCTTGTCGGGCAAGCCGGACGCGCGGTGCGTCTTGTAGATCTCGGTGGATTCCTCATCCAGCAGGACCGTCACGCACTGCGTGCCACCTCGTCGCGGCGCGGGAACCACCTCGGTGACGGTACCGGTCATACCGTCGAGGTAGCGCGGCTTGATGTTGATGATTCGGACGTTGATACCCGTGGTCACGGCGGCGGCGGCCAGCCTCGCCAGGATGGCGCGGCGTTCCTGAATCGCGCCGATGTAGGCGGTCAGGTCTTCCTCGGTCGCGCCACTGAGGATCGCCGTGAGCACCTCAGCGCGCTGGGCCGAGGTCGTGGGGAATGACATGTGTGTCCTCCATTGGTAAATGCGGTGAGTTCACCGAGGGATGCCACCTCTCTCGATTACATAGATAATTCTAGCGCAAATATCGATATGCGGGGCTGGGATGTGCGGCGCGCATCCCTTGCCGCCGCGTGGATACACATCCGGTTCGATGGTCACTTGAGCTTGATCCACCGCCTGTGCCAGCGGTGTCGAGGCGCCGTCTTCGACCGCCCGATGAACGAGACGGAGCTGGCCACCATCGGGTGGCGGCCAGCCGGTCGACAAGCATCCGTGGCACTTGGCCTGTGCGCGTTATTCCGCAGCTTGGGCGTACTGGAAGACCTCGGGAGGTAGAGGATGAGCCAGCCGCCACTTGAAGCGGATAGGCCGCTCACCCTCATGGCTGATGTAGCTCATGGGGCCCGCGTACACATACGGCGGAGCTCCCAGACCCGTATCCCACTTGGACTGGCGGATCAGCAGATGCACGGTGGAGTGCCCACCGATGTAGCGGTGAGCGGTGGGTGCGGCGGCTTGCAGGGTGCTCTGTGACTCCCAGTGGAACCGGTCCTCGGCGATGGCGTAATCGTTGTAGCGCGTGCTCTTTGAGTACTGGTTCTCGGCCTTGTCGACGGTAACGAAGAACACGTCCGCCTTGTGGGCGGCAACGTATATGACGCCTTGACGCATATGCGCGAACCTGTCCAGGCCGAAAGCGGCCAAGGTCTCGTTCTTGCTGTAGCGGGCGTGCAGCCGAAGCGGGACCATTGGGTCCAGGGCCGGAGCCGGGTCCAGAGCTGCGGTCCGGAGGATCCCGGCCAATTCCGCGAGTTCAGCGGCTCGTGCTCCATTGAGCCGAGCCAGCCGGGCCGCGATGTCGGCGGAGGAGTTGACGCTGCCCCAGAGGGAGGCCTCAACCATGGCCAGCAGTCGGTAGTGCCGGGGGGAGACCGGGTGACCGCCGTTCAGGGCCATGTGCAGGAAATCCAGGCGTTCGATGTCATCGAGGTGGAGCATGCGGCCGAAGGCTCGACCGAGTTGCTTGTCGGCTGCCGCATCGGCTGCCGGTCCTTCAAGACCGGCTTCACGGCGCAGGGCCGTCCAGCCCTCCCGGTGCCGGTAAAGGTCCTCCAGTTCCAGGCCGGTCTCGTTCAGGAAGTGCGACAGGGTGATGTCACCCCGTCGACGAAGTTCGCGGGCGAGGTCTTTTCGCTTCATGCTTCGGGTGCGATCGGTGATCATCGTCACTGGTCCTTTGAGTGCGGTGAGTTCGCCGAGAGATGCCACCCCTCTCGGTTACATAGAAAATACTAGCGTAGTTATCGATATAGGCGGATGGGAAGGAACGTCCCCAACCGCGCCGCCCCCTGCGGGTGTACTCTCCGCCGGGGGCGCGGGCTTGGCTTGATGCGCCGCCTGTGGCTACCAGCAGCGAGGTCCTTCCACGGCACACCGATGCTTTGAGCACCACCAACTGGCGGCAGACCCCTAGGGCAGGCAGCAACGCCATGGGAGTTTGATCCCGAGTCACGGCGGTGCCGTCGTGCGGGGGAAGAGACCGGCGGAACCGGGTGGACCTGTCACTGCTGCTCGAAGCGTTTCAGGCTCCCGGCGCTACTTCTGCCCTTGGTCCGGCTGAGGTGCGCCGAAAGGCCTCACTTCGCGGGTGCGGCCGCTCAGCCGACGCCCGCCAGCAGATAGAGGCAAAAGGGTTCAGCGCTGATGAGCTCGAGTCACTCGGCGCTGATCAACGTTGCGTCGCGGCGTCTTTTGACTGCAGACCAAGGGCGATGTTGAGCAAGCGCCAGCCGTGGGTCCTGCTGATCCCCAACTCCCTGGCGACGTCGGGGCCCGTCAGCTCGCGACTTTCGGTGGCTGCGGCCTGCACCATCTCTCGAACGTGTCGGATCCGCTCTTGGTGGCGTTCGTCTCGAATGCTGCGGGCGCGCGGCCGACTGTCGCGGGCACCGCGCGGCCGGCCCGCACCCGCACGGGCGCCCGGCCTCTGGTAGTCGGTGACCGTGGCGCGTGTCCAGTGCGGGATGTCGCACACGTCGGTGGTCGCCGGCGGCGCGTAGTCCTCGGCCACGTTTTTCAGCCACCGCTTGGGCGTTATCCCCCACAGTGCGGCGGCTTCCTGCGCTTCCAGCAGATCGTTCGGATTGTCCTCGGCGGGCAGCGCAGGGATGGGTTTGCCGGCCGCGTGCGCTACGGCTTGATCGCGGTCCCAGAGCTTTTTTCGGGTCGCGCTGATGGGGGCCGGGAGGGTGAGGTCGCGGTAGAGGCCTTTCGCACGGGCGGTGACGACGCTGTCGAAGCCGTGCAGTCGCGCCAGGCCTTCGGCGTCGACCGCGCTGTGGCCTGCCCGGATCATGTAGGCCACCCCCTCCCCTGCTGACGGCCGGCGGCGCCGGTAGATGCAGGATACGGTCCGCGGTGATCGCCTTCACCCCTGGGCGGTTCCGGACGGGTGGAGTGGGAAGACGATGACCAGGTGATGCCGCGAGGAAACAAGGACGAAGTCCTCGTTCTCGGAGTACCGGGATACGCCTTACCCTGGTGCCTTGTCCTCGCTGTGCGGTGAGTGACAAGACGGAGCCGACGGTCGCCACCCGCTCACGAGCGGACCCGTCGGCTCCTTGTCTTCTCCTCGCGGGCACGTCCTCGGACAGTCCGGCGCCGAAAGCACGAAAAGCCATCGCCTGCCGAATGCATCAGCACCCGGCAGGCAATGGCGGTTCTTCTGTTCGGAGAAGTCTCCTAGCCCGGCCAAGCGCTCTTCCCGTGCCTGGCAGGGGCACCCTTCACGCGAGAGACATCGTTCACCTCACCGATGTGAACCATGGGAAATCAGGCCCCGCGTAGGCTTTTGACGCCCAATAAGTAGCGAACTCCTGCGTTTGCTGGAAGTCTCTACAGTACTCGCCGGGAATGGGGTCAACCTCGCGCCGTCCATCATTGATGAGGTAGTACCAATGGCACACCAAATAATTGGCGAGGCCGACTTGCTTCTCAGAGAGGTGCGGGCATCCGATGGTGCGATCGATCGCGATGAGCCACGGGCGGGCCCAATTTCCGGTGTCGTCATAGAGGTTTTCGCGGATCGTCCGGCTTAGCGCGGGGAGTGCTTCTGGAGTATCCGGAATATCGAATACGGGCAGCGGCAGGCAGTCGCCCGCATCGGCGTGCATGGAGTTGATCGCTTTGGTGAGTTCGATGCGCTTCCGCTGCAACGCATCAACGACCATGGCGAATCGCTGCTCTCGTGCTGCTTCGCTGTGTGCCAATTCGATTCTTCTCTCGGTTTCTGGCGGGATGGGCCTCCACGGGCTGCCATCCCGATTGGGCGTGTGGAAGGCCGCGAACATGTTCGTGCGACTCAGCAGGTCGCGATGAGGAACGGGATGGAGAATCCAGGCCTGCCGTGTATTCGGGGCCGAGGAGGTCGTGTTCTGCAGCGTCACCATGGGGTGTACGCGAAGGGGTATCGTGCCTTGCTGCTAGTGAGATGGCATTCGCTCGATACCCCTTCGCGGATTACACCGGCAGGTACCTGTGGACGGGTTCAGTCCTTTCGGCAGAGCATGCGCTCCTGTCCGGCAGAGAAAGTGATTGCGCTATATCGCTACACCTGGACGTCGGGCCCGTCGTATACCTTGTATGTCCAGCGGGAGACTCGCTTTTCCTGCTCGCGGAATTCGAGGCGTCGGCGGGCGATCTCCGTATACCTCTCACCCACGTTAATCAGGAGATACCAGTTCCAGATGATCTCCCAGGCAAGCCGGACCTGGTTTTCTGAGAGGTGGATGCAACCGCCGTCGCGATCGAAGGCCTCGCACCACGCGTCAACTCTATTCCCCGCCTTGGTAAAGAGGTTGTCGTAAATGTCTCGCCTGACCTTTTCGAAATCCTGTGATGTCTTCGGTACCTCGAAGGTGGGAAGTGGAAGGCATCCCGATGCGGGGTGCAGACAAGTGAGCGCCCCGATGATTTCCAGGCGCTTGGTCTGCATCGAGAAGAGGACCTGATCGAATCGCTCTTCAGGTTTTGTTTTCTGGTTCGCCATTGTGAGTCCTTGTCGATGTGCGGTGAGATGCCTCCGGCCGAGTTGCCACCCCCAGTCGGTTACATAAGAAATATTAGCGCACTTATCGATCGAACTGATTCCGGAGGAGGCAATTTATATATGCGGTGGCGCCCCTGCGCTGGTTACCTCGATATCGGGTTTCCTGTTCGGCTGCCGGTTTTCGTAAAAGGCCCGCCGACAAGGGGCTGCCCGCGATCTCTTCGGAGATCATCCGCCGGCCTTCGCGTGATACGTGACGGTCAGTGCGCCTGGCGCGTCGTTATCCTCAAGGGCAGGGCCCGGCGCTGATATCCCATGGTTGGTGAGCGGGAGTCCGTCACCGCGATCGTATGGATCATCGACCGACGTGAGCATGACCAAGACCTAGAGCGGGGCGCATCTTCGACGCCCCGCTGGGACTGATCCACTACGTGCTGGCGTGTCATCGGGTTTCGCCCAAGGTCGCGGGTGGGCATGCCCTGCTGTGTTTGCGCATCCTTGCCTACGTGTCCGCGAGTGCGGGCGCTACCCGACGAGGTCGACAAGCTGGAGATCCGACTCCTGCGCCTGGGCCAAGGACTCGGTCTGACCTTCAAACAGCTTTTCGTCCCGATGAGGATTGATCCATGCCCGAATTGGCAAGGGCCCGGCTCGATAAGAGCCGGGCCCTGTCGAGGCTGCGTCATTCCCGCCGTGGGCTCGCCCGCTGATTGCGCGTCTCACCCGTAGGGAGCAGGCCTCAGCTGGTTTCCTTGGCACTGCATGAAGGGCAGTACCAGCCGTGTGGCTGCCCCAGCGTCCAGCTGTGCTGCACGACAACCTCTCTCGCGTTCTCCTGGGAGTCGAAATGCCATACCCAGTTGCCCGGGTTGAACGGCTTCTCGCATGAGGCGCACTTGGGGACGGTGCACGACTCCACGCGACGCATGATCCGATAGGGCGTCTCCTGGCGAAGGATTTTCCCGAACAGCTTTTCTTCCTCCTCGGAGGTTAAGCAGTCCTGCGAGCGTCCGTCGGCGTGGGCCTCCTCCATAAGGAGCTCGAGGAGATCCTGCCGGGCTACGGCGACAGACGAAGAATGCGAGGCAGACCAACCGGGCAACCCGACCTCCTGCCCTTCGCGGTTGATGATTACGTAGCAGCCCTCTGCTGATGAGGTGTCCTCGCACGGGACGAGACAAGGTAGTTGGTTCGGGGAGTGGTTCATGGTGTTCCTCTATCGAGATCGGTTGCCAACGGCTCCAGCCGATGGGTGGGGCTCGAAGTTGTATGTCGCTGGAGGCGGCAGGGACGGTGAAGGAGTGGGTGCGTAGATGTGGTGAGTTCCATGAGGAGCACCACCGCTTTGATTACATTGAAAATATTAGCGCACTTAGCGATATTTAGAGTGAGCGGGATCCGTTCCGTGGGCGAGGAAGGGGTACTGAGCCGAAGCACGGCAGTTGTCGGCTGTCACCAAGATCGGCGGTGAGCCTCCTTCGGAACCTGTCCACGTGCACGCCAGGCCAGCCCGCCGAGAACACGGATTCTCCGGTGACAACAACCCTGCGACTCGGTCCTTGGTGACAAGTAGTGCGCCGATCCGGTGACAACTACCGTGCCTCACCAACTCGGAACCGCAGGTGAGCCCCCACGGCGGTGGCAATCACCATGATTCGGCACATACGTTCCCTGGCATGGCGGCCGCTGGGGTCGATGTACTCGTGCAGTTGGGAGTGCCGAAGCTCACGACGGGGATCAGAGCCGGGATCTCCGCCCTCAAAGCGGTGGTCAGGCGGTCGTCCGCTGCCAAGCTGATCTGATAGGGGGGCAGAAGAAGAAGGGCTGTGCCTCAGAAGTCATACCAGATGAGTACGGATCGGTCGGCGCTGCTCACCGCAGAGGTTCGATGGCACCTGGCTACTGCTGGCGGGCGATGTTGAGTAGCCGCCAGCCGTGGGGTTTGCTTACCACCAGCTCTGCCGCGACATCGGCGGCCGTCGGCTCGCTGTTATCGGTGGCCGCGGCCTGCACCATCTCCTGAGCACACTGGACGCGATCGTGGTGAAGTGCGTCGCGCGCGCCGCGGGCACGCGGTCGGCTGTCGCGAGCACCGCGCGGCCGGGCCCGCACCCGCGCCGGCCTTCGACGTCTCCCGGACAGGATCAATCACCATCTGCGCCGTCGCCACCGCACGCCTCAGCGGTTAGTACCCTGGTCGGCTATGGCGGCGCGCAGATATCCAACGGTCTCCGAGGCAGAGGGTCTAGCGGCAATTCAGCAGATCATCGACCGGCGCATCACTATCAATGACCCAGGTCGGGACCGTCTGTCCGATCACCCGCTAGAGCTCGTCTCCTATGTGCTGGCCCATCAACGAGTCCCGCGGGACGTCCTTCAGGACGACATCCTGCTTGGATTGCGCATCGTGTTCTACGCGCGCGCCCGCGTTCCGACGCTACCGGGTGAGATCGATCGGCTGGCCGAGCGCCTGGCCCGTCTCGGACTTGATATGGGGCTCACCTACCGGCAGTTGTCGGTGCCGCTGAAGCTGACCAGGCAGGGTGTAGAGGTGTGGCTGAAGCGGGAGGCCAGTGCGCGACGTGGCCGGGGACGGCACGAGTCACACGAACGCGCAGCCCAACTCCAAGACGCACAAGAGATCGACTGGTTCACTCAGTACGGTGAACTCCTGCTCACTGGAGCCCGTCGCTTCGTGGCCACGCATGAGGCTGCTGGCGAAGAGGTCGCCTACTGGCTGGAAGGCCTGCGCGGTACGTTGGAGAAGATCCCCGCAGGCACCCGCGGCGACCTAACCTCGATGCAGCGGATCGCGGCTGGCATGCGACTGGTGTTGGACGCGGTACAGGAAGACGACGATGAGGGATTCGCCGCCGCTGTCGGGGATCTGATACAGGAAATGACCCAGCTCACTGCAGAGCACAACAAGATCGCCGCAGTTTGAGCCTGCCGAGAGTTTCGGTAATGCCGTTGTCTTAAAGGGTGAGGAGTAGTTCAAGGGATGCCAGGGTGGTGCGCGTTGACATCACAACTGCTGGACGGAGTCTCCCTGGGGCGATCTCATCCAGGTATATCCATCCGAGCTGGTGGACGCCGTACTGACCTTTGGTGGGATGAAGGCGCCATGATGCAGAGAGATCATGATGCTCAGCAAAGATCCCTGTCAGAGTCATAGCATGGCTCGAGCAGCCAATGATGTCTGTGACCAAGACGCTACGATGCGCGGTCAAAGGAGGCTGAGGAGGTTGCCCTCGCAGGTAGGAGTAGGTGATCCAGAGCTGGCGGAAGACGCTTCGGTTGATGGGAAGACGGTAGGAGCGCGGATCAAGGCCGTCCGCCGCCAACGTGGTCTATCACAGGGTGCTCTTGGACGTCCTGAACTATCTGACAGCTATGTCTCACTCATCGAGAGCGGCAAAAGACCAGCATCGCTCGCCATCCTAGAGTTGCTAGCTGAAAAACTTGATTGTCCTCTGACCTATTTACTCACCGGCGTGACTGCTGAGCAGTCCAAACAAGCCAAATCCGAAATGCAACGGGCTCACAGGGAGCTGGAGTCAGGTCAGGTCAGTCAGGCGCGGACTCGCTACATGGCAATAATAGCCAATGGCCTCCTCGATGGCATGGCGGAATTGCGCCTGGAGGCTGAACTGGGCCTGGCGTATGCGCTGCAGGCTTGCGGTGAGCCGGGCGAAGCGATTGAAGTTCTACTGAATCTGCGGCATCGTGACACGACGATTATATCGATGGAGCACTACGTCGAAGTGGCTTGCGTGCTATCACGATGCTATTTGGAGAATGGTGATTTATGCCGGGCGGTGTCGGTCGCTGAGGAATTGTTAAACGGGGTGACCGGATCAGAATGGAACGAAGGGCTTGTTACGTTAGCTGCCGGATTGATGGCTACGTATATTCGAAGAGGTGACCTGCTTTACGCCCGACGGTTTTCCTGTGAGCTACTTGCAGGTGCTGACCTGGTTGGAACAGCTTTTGCGCTCAGTGTTGCACATCGGGAGGTCGCGTTCTTGGAGGCCGAGGTCGGCCGGGGAGCCGAGGCGCTCAGTCATATCGACCAGGCCGTTGATGCGCAGATGGACAGTGATGATCCGATTCGGCTACGACAGCTCCTCACTGATCGAGACCATCTCTTCCTGGCTTTTTCGGGCGGAGACGTCAGGCGCGTTCGAGACTTAGAGGCGCAGTTATTGAGCGAGTTTACCGGTCCTCCAGTAGGGGCGGTGGGGGTGCGACGCGCTATGAACCTGGCGCGCGCCGAAGTGCTGCTAGGCCGTTTTGAGCAGGCAGGTCGACACGGGAGGATGTTGCTTACCGCTGTCACACCACTGCCTCCGGTTTTGCGAGCCGAGGTTCATCTTATCGTCGCGCAGATCCAGCATGAGTTAGGGGAAGACCAGGAGGCGCTGAAGGAGTTGGATATTATGGTGAGGGTTCTGCAAGAGGTAAGGGCCTCGCGCCTGACTGCTCAGATATGGATGACAGCCGCGCATCTGCTGGAAAAGCTTGGTGAGCACACGCGTAGTTGCGACGCCTATCAAAGGGCCTTGGATTGTGTGGGGTTGTAGGAACAAAACATCCTGTTCCCCAGAGGGCAGGGCTCCGGCAAAGTCGCGAGGGGTATTCGGCTTGAGGTGTTTGGTGCAGATATGCCCTGGGTGTGAACAGTAGGGCGGGTCATGACCGCTCCGGAAAATCATCGAGGTTCTCAAGGCCTGTTGATCTATCCGAAGTGAGTCATGCCCGCGTTGCCACCGTGGCTGATCTCATCATTGTCGACCGTACTGGCCGGGACCTCCGTCGAGGATGGTGCTGGTGGGCTGCTCACGGCGTTGGTGGATCTGCCCGGTCCTCACATCCGCCGTGGAGTACGACACCGACTGGTGACCGTGGTCGCTGCGGCGGTCTGCGCGGTCGTGGCTGGTTACCGCTTCCAGCGACCGGGGAGTGGGTCGCTGACCTGCCCGCCGATACTGCGGTCCTGCTCGGGATCGACGCCGACCGTCCAAGACCATGATTCGCCAGCTGCTGCAGGCCCTGGGCCCCGAGGTGCTCGCCGTGGTGATCGGGACCTGACCGGCAGGACGCAATCTCGTAGCCTCGGTGAGGCCGAGCAAGGCGATCGCCTTGGATGGCAAGACGATCCGCGGGTCCCGTACCGGCGACACGAGTGCCCGACATGTCCTGGCCGCCGCAGGCCGGGCCACCGGTGTCGTGCCGGCCAGCACCGACGTCAACGGCAACACCAACGAAATCACCCGCTTCGCACCCTTGCTCGACCAGATCCCGGACCTGCACGGCGCGGCCGCCACCGCCGACGCGTTGCACTGCCAACATGAGCACGTCGCCTACCTCGCCGACTGTGGCGCCCTGTTCTGCGCGGCCTGGGTCTTCAGTCGTTGGCCAACGCCCGCGCCACCGAACGCCTTCGTGTCCGAGCTGGTGCACCTGCCGGGAGGCCCCTCCTGCCTGGTGGCGGTGCGGCTCTCCACGGTCCATGACGGTCCGTGCGAAGTCCAGCACGCCGACGTCCCCTGGAGAACTGGCTCGACCACCTTGCGCTGTGAGAAACCGCAGCCTTGGCAAGCGGTATCCATGCTCTGAGGGCCGCTTTGGTCATCCCGTCAGCTGCTGCTTTCCAAGCCCCGGTCGATGGCATCGGCGTGTTCGCCCAGCCAGGCGATCTCAAGATGCAGCCAGGACCCGGGGCTGGTGACGCGTCCGGCACGATCGTGCATGTCGCGCTCGGCCTCGACCCGGGCAACGATGCGCCCGCCGAAGCCCCGACGGTACTCGTCCTCGAACCCGTACACGTCGAGGAAGGTACGCAAGAGGGCCAGTTGGCGATCGAGAGGGCGGGCGATGTCGGCGCCGAGCAGCCACAGCCAGGCGGCGTAGGCGAGGTCACGCGTGCGGGGGCCGGGAGCGGCCTGGTCGAAGTCGAAGGCGGAGACAGGGAGGCCGTCGACGAAGGCGACGTTGAGCGGGGAGAAGTCGTTGTGGCACACCGTCTCCTCGCCACTCGCGATCGGCGTGCCGGCGGTCGCGTCGTGCAGTCGGCGCATCAGTTGCGCCGCGGCGGTGATCTGGGCGGTCGACCAGTCACGGGCCCGGAAGGCGGTCGTGACCTCACCGTGCTGAAAGCTGAGGATCTCGCGGCCCTTGGCATCGGTTCCGAGCAGCCTCGGCGCTGCGTCGGAGCCGACGTCCTCCAGATGCCGGAGCAGCAGGTGCACGAACGGCGAGTGCGGCCCGACCGGCCGCCGCACCGTGTCCCCGACACGGACGACTCCCTTCGTGATCCGGCCCCCGGTCAACGGAATCTCCGGTTCCTGTTCCATGCGCGTCAGCATAGAGACCCTGCCCCGGGCCGAGATCCAGTCCCGGTCCGTCGCCCGTCGCACGGCGCTGATCAGCTGCGCCTGCATCAGCAGCGAGAACAGATCCAGCGCGTCGTCGATCGCCGACGCCTCCAGATGCTGCACCACCGATGTCAGCAGCGCGGTGCGCTTCGGCTCCGGCATGGGTTGAAGGTTCGGCGCCTTCGGTCCCAGCCCTGTACGGGCCAGCGCCGCCGGCCAGTTCGGCTGAATCTTGTCGATCCGTACCCGGGCCAGCCGAAACGCGGTGATCTCATCCACCCGCTTCGGAGCCTTCGCCATGCCCGTGCCCGTGCCCATGGTCCACGTCAGCGGCCGGCGCAGCCGCTCCAGCTCCGAGACCCGCCGCCCCTCGAGCACCTCCAGTAGCGCCACCAAGTTCGCCGGCAGCGACACGTCTGCCGCGCAGCCTTCGTCACCGTGGCCTACAGCCGCTTCTCCGCGACCGCCTGCACCTCAGCCATCTGCCGGGCCAACACCGAGACCTCCAGCAGCAGCACCCGATGGCACCGAGCGCCCACCGCCTGGTTGAACAGTGCCACCGGCCCCTCCGCGGCCGTCCACGTGCCAACTGCCGCCAGAGCCCACTCTCGTGGCAGTTGGCACGGCCGTCCACGCCCGTGCAGGAACGTACGGAACTTCCATCCCCACACCGGATCCTCGATCAGACACGTCAATATCTTTGTTTAAGACGACCTAAATTTTTAGTGCAAGATCACAAAACGCCTCATATTGGAGCAAAGGAGACTTAACAGACAGTCAAGGTTACTTGTAAATAACGTGCGCTGTGCTATCTACCTGCCCAAATCTACGCTCCGGAGCCGTAAGAAGCCCGCCACCCAAAATTCCGGAGTATTCCGATGATGGCTCGCAGTATCCGCATCCTGGCCGCTACCGCTACGGCCGCACTCGGCTTGGCCCTGGCTCCGTCGGCACCGGCGTCGGCCGCGAACGCCAGCGCGGCGTGCGCGTCCTGGAGCAACTACCGCCCGGCCACCTCCACCGCCGACGGGCAGATCACCATCAAGAACACCTGCTCGATGCAGCGGAAGATCTGGCTGTACTTCCGAGACGGCGGCGCGATCAGTACCAACCTGTGCGGCTACAGGAGCACGGTTCGCTCCCTTCCGCGCTACTCGTCCTACTACCGGGCGCCGAACGTCCCCTCCTGGATGACCACCGAGGTGATTGGCGCGTGCTGATCACGCTCTTGTCCGGTGAGCGCCGATCATGACGGGGGCGGGCCCGGCCGCGCATCAGCGTGACCGGGCCCGTCGGCGTGATCCCGATGAGAAACACCTGACGCTGTCGATGACACCCTTCCTTCTCCTCCCCCTACCAGCACGATGACGAGCGGAGTCTTTCCGATGACCCCACCTGACCGGCTCCTCAACTACCCCTCACCTGCTCCGCCTGGGGATGGGCCAGCAGCGGCCAGCCGCCGCTCCCCCTACCCCGAGACCTCCACCCAGTCGCAGCGGCCCCCCTTCGTGCTCGGCACATCGTCTGCTGCGTCAACGTCGCCAACGCCCAGCGCCGACTCCAACCGCACCGCGCCCCCTGCAGGCAGGCGGCGTGGTCGCCACCGCGATGGCGAGCACGTCCGCCAAAGCGATGCTCAGGTTGCCGCCACGGATCCCGAGTGGCCGTGGCCTCCGGAGCCGCCGATCCTCCCAGCGGCCAGCGCCGCTGATCAGCTACTGGTGCGCCGCCAGTCGGCACATCATCCGGAGTTGCCAGGCGAGCGCACCGGAGACATCGCCCTTTCCTGGGACCCGGATGAGCCGCGGCAGCCGACGGGACGCTCGGCGCTGGCCGACATCGATCAGACACCCACCGTGGTGTACTGGTCAGTGCATCAGCTCTTGCAGGACGTGGCGCTCCTGTTGAAGGAAGGCTTCACTCCTGAGATCACTGTCGAGGGAGCACGCAGCCTGGAGCAGATCCGCCAAGGGGCTGTGACCTTCATGGCGTCCGTCCGTAAAGACCGCTCGGCCCCGGAAGGGGCGCATGGCGGCATCGGCGATGTGCGGCGGGTGTCTTAGGTGGTGATCGTGATGGCGCCGACCTGCACCGCCGCCGACATTGACACGATCGCCGACGCGGCGATCGAAGCCGGCTGTGAGGTGTCGGTCAGTCGAGGGGAGAGCCGCACGATCATCGGTCTGACCGGTGACGTCGCTCAATTCACCACCCTCGACCTGCGAGGTATGCCCGGGGTGGCCGACGTGGTGAGGGTCACGGCCCCTTATCGGCTCGTGAGCCGTGATCATCACCTGCGGCGCTCGACGGTGTCGGTCGCCGGTGTGCCGATCGGTCCCGGCACGGTGACCCTGATCGCCGGCCCGTGCGCGGTGGAGACCCCCGACCAGACCCTTCAGGCCGCCCGGATGGCCGCCGCGGCCGGGGCCACCCTGCTGCGCGGCGGCGCCTACAAGCCCCGCACCTCCCCGTACGCCTTCCAGGGGCTCGGCGAGGCCGGCCTGCGCATCCTCGCCGACGTGCGCGAGCAGACCGGGCTTCCGGTCGTCACCGAGGTCGTCGACGCGAGCGACGTGGCACTGGTGGCCTCCTACGCCGACATGCTCCAGGTCGGCACCCGCAACGCGCAGAACTTCGCGCTGCTCCAGGCCGTCGGCGCCGCCGGCAAGCCGGTGATGCTCAAGCGCGGGATGAACGCCACCATCGAGGAGTGGCTGATGGCCGCCGAGTACATCGCCCAGCGCGGCAACCTCGACGTCGTGCTCTGCGAGCGCGGCATCCGCACCTTCGAGACCGCCACCCGCAACACCCTGGACGTCTCCGCGGTGCCGCTCGCCCAGCGGCTGTCGCACCTGCCGGTCATCGTCGACCCGTCCCACTCCGGCGGCCACCGCGACCTGGTCCTGCCGCTCACCCGCGCCGCCATCGCGGCCGGTGCCGACGGCGTGATCATCGATGTCCACCCGCGCCCCGACCAGGCCCTCTGCGACGGCCCCCAGGCGCTGGTCGACGGCGACCTGGACGAACTCGCTCGGGTGATGCGTGTTTTTCCCCCGTTGGTCGGTCGATCGCGAGCGCGGGGGCCGATAGCGTTCGGCGAGTTGGTGACGCTGGAGGATGGCAGGGTGGGCAGCGGTATCCGGTAGTACTCGCGCGCCGGTGCGGGGAGCGGCCAGGTTTTCGAGACCCCACCTGGCCGCTCCCCGCACCGGCGCGTCTCTTTTCGGGGAACCTTGTTCAGACCGACGGTGATGAGCTTCGGGGCCGTCATCGTGCGGTGTCTGCGGATCCAGGGGTTGGCAAGCCGGTCGGATGGCCACCGCGGTGAAGGGGCGGGTGCGCTGCAAGGGTGCCGGTGCGGTGGTGGGCGAGCAGCACACCGGTGGCGTTCACGAGCGCGCCGGCGATCGCGTACAGGTCCGGGCGCGGCAGGTGCTGCTGCTGAAAAGGTGCAGCGGCGGTGAGTAGAGGCGAGAGGTCCGGCGTAGCTGTCACCAGTGACGGGCTAGGGGTGCTGGCGCCGGTCGTGCTGGGTGCAGGCGGGGCGATGAATAGGGCCAGCACTCCGGTGACCGCGGTGAGCACGATCAGTGCGACGATCACGGCGCTGTAGCCGGGCAGTGGCCCGGTCAGGGGCGGCTGCTGCAGTATCGCCGTGGCCGCGGCCACGCCGAGTGCGCCACCGACCTGGCGGGCGGTCATGCTCGCGCCGACGGCGGAGGCATACCGGTGGGCTCCGGCGCTCAGTGCGGCGGCGGCCGAGGCGCCGGTGCTGATGGCTCCCAGCCCGCAGCCGATCAGCGCGCTCGCCGGAATCCATACCTGCAGGCGCGGCTGATCGCTCATGGCCGCGGCCAGGACCCAGAGGGTTGCTGCGCCGGCCACGAGCACACCAGCGTAGGTCACGGGGCGTGGCCCGTGGCGACGGATCACCCGGCCGGCTAACAGTGCCGTCACCACGACTCCGGCGGAGATGGGGGCGATCGCCAGCCCGACGAAGGCGATGCCGATCCCCCAGACCTGGTGCAGCAGCAGCGGCGCGAGCGCGAGCAGGGTGAAGGAGACGGCGCCGTACAGCAGGGAGATGCTCCCGCCGAGAGCGAAGGTGGGCTGACGCCACAGTTGCAAGTCCAGCGCAGGTCTCGCATGGCGGGCCGAGCGCCACAGCGCGGCCATGACCAGTGCCGCTCCCCCGCCGATACAGCCGATGGTCAGCGGCGCGCGCCACCCCCAGTGCTGGCCTTTGCTCACCGCCATCACCAGTGCGGCGATGCCCGCCAGCAGCAGTGTGCTGCCCAGCAGATCCGGCAGAGGTCCGGTGGCGGACGGCGCGCTCGGCAGGGCCAGCGCCGCGCACACCAGTGCCAGGCTGATGAGTACCGAGGGGGCGAGCAGGGCGCGCCAGCCGAGTTGGTCGGCGAGCCATCCGCCGGTGCTGTGCATGAAGACTCCGCCCAGGCCTGCGGCCGCCGACCAGGCGCCGATGGCGGCGGCTCGCCGGGTGAGGGTGATGTGGGCCAGGAGCAGGCCGAGTGAGGCGGGGATGATCGCCGCGGCGGCGGCTCCTTGCAGTGCTCGGGCCGCCAGCAGCAGGGGCAGGGTCGGGGCCGCGGTGGCGGCCAAGGCCGCGGCGGTGAACAGGATCAGCCCTGCCACCAGCATGCGGGCCCGGCCGAGGGCATCGGCCAGCTGGCCGCAGGTGGTCAGGAGTGCCGCGTAGGGGATCATGGCGGCGCCGACCACCCACTGCAGGTCGGCGGTGCTGGCTCCCGCCCCGATCAGGGTTCGGCCCATGATGGGCAGGATGAGGGTGGCGGCGATGACATCCCCCATGATCAGGGCTGAGGCTCCGCAGGTCACCGTGATCAGCAGGATGGTGCGGCGTCGGGACCATATCGCTGGGGCGGCGCGGTCGGGTAAGGCAGCGCGGGTGGGAACGACGGTCATGGTGATGATTCCTGTCACTGAGCAGGCGGGGCCGGTACGCCTGGGGAAGGGTCAGGCGTCGGCGAGGATGCCCGGCGCGCTGGAGGTGGGAGGGGTGGTGGTGCGCATCGACTCCTGCCACGCCGCGGTGCGCACGGTGAGCGGGCTGAGGCACGCATGGGTGCAGCGCCACACCACCTGGGCCGCGCGGCGGGCGGCCCGTAGGTGTTCGGCGCGCAGGGCCGCGAGCTCGGCTTCGAGATCGAGCACTGTGTTCAACACCGCGGTGATCTGGGGATCGCTACTACGACGCGCCAGGGCATGCACCTCGTCCAGGAGGCTGCCCCAGGTGAGGGCGCGATCGGCGCTACCTTCGGCCAACGCCACAATCTCGGCTTCGGCGTGGCTCTCGTTCGCGCCGGTCTGGGAGGGCAGATGCTGCTCGGCCGTGGCGATGGCCGCGTGCACGGTGTGGCTGTAGCCCTCCCGTAGATCGGCGCAGGCCAGGGTGAGGATTCGGACACGACGCAGCAGGTTGGACCGACTCCAGCCCAGCACGGTGAGCAGCCCCCCGCGGCCTTGCTCGACGTGCCAGCCGATCCGCATCAATATCCGGCGCAGTTCCTGCGGCGGTGATCCGGTTCGGACCTGAATGCCGATCGCGCCGGGTTCGGCATACACCACGGCGTCGCCTCCGGCCACGGCGGCGCAGATGTGGCGTATCGCGTGCACCAGGTCTTGCGGCATGCTGCTGGGGTGGCGAGGAAAGGCGGGCGGCGAAAGGGTAAATGTCGGCCACACCGTGACCTGTGGTTTTGTCATTAGCGCGCCAGCCGAGTCATGGTCCAGGCGACAAGGCGGCGCATGGTGTCGACGGCCGCATCTGCGGCCTGCTGCTGGCTGGTGGCATCGGGAAGGGCCCGCTCGACCATGGCGCCGAACGCCTGCCAGTTGACCTGGCCCGGATTGCTGAAAAAGCTGGTCGGGGCACCGAGGGTGATGGCGATGCGCTGAGCCATCTTCGCACCTCCCATGGTCGAGCCCAGCAGGACGAACGCCAGACCGACGGCGTGGGGCAGGCAGTCGATCGGCGTCAGCGGGCAGCTGTCGCGCGGAGCGGGTGCGCTGGTGACGCCGAGAGCGCTCAGGTCAGCGCGGAGAAAATCGCCTCTGCACATGGCATGGGGGTCGAAATGCACCGCTGACCAGTCCATGGCACAGATCGCTGCTTCTGCCGGGCGTTGGAACTCCTCCAAGATGATCAGGATGGAGCGGTAGGTGTCGAGATCACTGGCCTCGTGGAGAGCGCGCAGGTGCACGGCAAGTTCAGCGTGCACGGACGCGACGGCGTGCCACAGCACGGCCACGGCATTGGGGTGGGCCTCAGGGGTGAGGAGGTCGGTCGATGAGGAGACGGCCACGGGAAGCTCCAGATACGGCAGAGAGTCAAGTCGGATGTCAAGGGTGGTTGTCAAGTCGGTGACCGATGCTGCACTTCGCACATAACGCCTGTTAGAGCGCCCTGATGGCGTTCAGAGAGCCGATGAACGTCATCCGCGAGAGGGCGAGCGATCCAGTGCTCACCCAAGGGCATGTGTGCGTGGCCCGGCATGCGTCCAGGGCGGCCGACGCCGCCGCATTGTCTCAGCGGGGCCGGTTGTAGCTGGCGCGAGAGTCCTCGGCGGCGTGGGCGTCGACGTCTTTCGCACTGCCGACCTGCGGTGTTGCCGCCCGCTCAGGAATGGCCGGCGCCACAGCCCCGCAAACGGGTGTGATGCGATCTGAGGATGCCTTCACGGTGCTCCTTCATTGCTGGCTCGCGGCGGGGTTGCGCCACCCCAATTACTTGACACAAATATTTACAGACTTGACTAAGATTGTCACCACATCCACGATGGGCAAAGACATTCACCGTCGGCTACGGCCGACTCACGAACGATCCCGGCCCGAGACGGGGCATCAGCACCACGACGACCAAGGCAAGTGCAGGTCAGCGCCCCACCACCACACCTTGACACCGTTCACGTGCCGGCCTCGGTGCACGGCCTCGCCGGGAGGCGGGAAAGACGGACTGTGACCGCTGTTGACAACGCGCCATCCCCTAGCCAGCGCAGGACCGCCAACCGCTCGACCACCTCAGCAGCGGGTGTCGATACGGTCAGGGACTATCTCAACCACATCGCCGCGATTCCGCTCCTGAGTGCCGAACAAGAGGTTGACCTGGCCCGTCGAATCGAAGCTGGGGTGCTGGCCGCTGAGCGGCTCGCCAGCGCAGGTGATCACCTGCCGGACACCGAGCACCAGCAGTTGCGATGGCTGGCCGAGGACGGCCAATACGCCATGACCGTGATGGTGGAGTCCAACCTCCGTCTCGTCGTGTCGATCGCCAAACGGCACGTGGGACGTGGCCTGATGTTTTTAGACCTGATTCAGGAAGGCAACCTTGGACTGATCCGCGCGGTGCAGAAGTTCGATTACCGAAAAGGCTGCAAGCTGTCCACCTACGCCACCCTGTGGATCACCCAGCACGTCACCCGGGCCCTGGCCGACCAGGGGCGGACGATTCGCATCCCGGTGCATACCGTCTCGGTGATCAACCGGCTGACTCGTCTCCAGCGCAAGTTACAGTCTGATCTGAATCGTGATCCGACCATCGCGGAACTCGCGGCCGCGGCGAATATGCCCGCCGCGCAGGTGATCGAACTGCGTGGCTATGACCGTGAGCCGATCTCCCTGCACACCCCGGTCGGCGTCGATAGCGACGGCGAGTTCGGTGATTTCATCGAAGACGTCGACGCGCCGAACGGGCAGGATGTCGTGCTCGCCGCGATGCGCCACGATCAGCTGCGGCGCAGCCTACGGGCAGCGCTGAGGAGGCTGCCCAAGCAGCAGGCCACGGTGATGGCGATGCGCTACGGACTGGACGGCCCACCCAAAAGCCAGCACGAGGCGGGCGCGCTGATCGGGCTCTCCGGTCAACGCGTACGGCAGATCGAAAGGGCCACCTTGTCGTCACTGCGTCAGGCCCTCGAGGCTCAGGCCTTTCGCGAGTACCTCACCTGACATGACACCTCTCTGAGTTCTTGCTCGGGCACAAGGCGAAGGGTTCCTCTCCAGCGTGGGGAGAGGAACCCTAGAAGCGTCGCTATATTTGCGTCTGCGCTCGTTTCCACAGGTCAGGCCGTCATGGTTGGTAGAAGCCGGGGATGTCGTCGCGGAAAACGATGACGACTTTCAGGAGCAGAAAGGGGAGGGCCAGGAGGCGAGCGACACCGGGCTAGGTCCGCACTTGGGCGTTGAACCATGCCTCAAAGCGGGGGAACAGCCGAACGGTGGGCGCTTCGTCGATCCGTTCAGCCCAGTCAAGGGTCTCGGCGTACCAGCGGGTGCGAGCGGCCCAGCGGCGGGCGGCTACCAGCGAGACGGCCGCACCGGTGAGCGCGCCGAGTGCCGCCCAGATGAGGCGGGCTTCGTGGGTGGTGAACCAGGTGATCATCGAGGTGAAGGCTGTTGACGTCCCGTTGTTCGTGTATGTTTGCGCTAAAATCCCTCTATTCCAACTATAGTTAACATCTTGATGGGGTGCTCTGGTTCCGCTAAGGTCTAATCTGTCAACCAGAGTTAACATAGGGGTGGGCTGGCATGTCGCTGTCTGCTCGGCTCACTTTCCTGTTCCAGCAGGTCCTCAACCCCGTTGACGGGAAGCCGTTCAGCACCCGAGAGGCTGCGGCGGCGATAACCACCGCCGGGGAGCCGATCACCGCCGCCTACCTGTCGCTGATTAGCAGCGGATCGCGCACCACGGTGTCGCTGGAAAAAGCGCTGGGAATCACGCAGTTCTTCGGCGTGCCCGTCCAATACCTGCGTGCCGGCACCGACGAGGCCCAGCTGGCGTACGTCGCACGCCTGGAAACCCAGCTCGTCCTGCTCGCGAGCGCTATCCGGGCCGGGCAGATCCCCGAGCGTCTCAGGCACCTGTTCGCCACCCTGGAGAACCTGAAGACCGGACAGCCCTACTCCCCAGGCGAAGCGGCATCCGCGATCGCCGCGGCCGGGACACCGATCACCGAGCAGGCCCTGGCCGAGCTCGTCTCCGGTGAACGGCCATGGGCGTTGCTGAACGAGGTGACCGGCATCGCGCGACTCTTCGGCGTGCCGGTGGAATACCTGATCGGCGACGAGGAGATCCGCGAGCGGGTGGAATCTCAGCTCGCTCTGCTCACGGCCATGAAAGACCAGCAGATCCAGCAGATCGCTCTGCGGGCGGCGAGCCTGGACGACTCCGCGCGCCGCCGGATCGCCCAAGTGATCGAACGGGAACACGGCGAAAAGCCCAATAAGGCATGAGAGATCACAAATTTTTGTAATCTTCGGGCACACGTCCGGAAAGGTCTCGTAATGCCCCGCCGGTTCATCGTCCCTGACCCCGTTCGCGCCGCGCTGGCTGCGGTCCGGGCGCCCCGCCCGTTCGACGTCGGCGTTTACCTCGCACGTGTGGAAGAGGTCCGCGGCCACCCGATCGTCCTGCACGAGGACAACCTGCCATTCACGGTGTGCGGCCTGTGGCGGTTCGACGGGAAAACCGACCACATTCATGTGCCGCGCGGCACGACCGGTGTACACCGCTGGCAGATCATCGGCCACGAGGTCGGGCACCTGCTGATGTCGTCGCCAGCGGAAACCTTCGGTCACGGCCTGGGCGCCGGCCCCCAGTCCACCCTCACCGAACTGCTTCCGGATCTGGATCCGGAGATGGTGGCCCGATATATGGCGCGATCCCAGTACAAAGTCGCAGAGGAGAGGCACGCCGAGTTGTACGCGACACTCGCTATCGCCGGCGACCAGGCCGATGAGCCTGAAGGCGGCCGGGTCGGCCGGATCCGCCAGGCCATGGACGGTCTACAGTGACGGGCTGGCTGATAACGGCGGCGCTGTGGGCCGCCGTCGCGGTGCGGCTGCGCCAGCGCGCCACCCGGCAAGATCAGGGGCTCTTGCTGATGGTCCTGGGGATCGCGGTCGGCTTCACCCTGGCCCGCCCCGAGGTCGCCACCCTGGTGGACGTCGGCGGGGTTCCGCTGTCGTCGCTGCTGAAGCGCTGCACGGCGATGATCGGCGCAGTCGGCGTCGCCCTGTACATGTCCGGAGTGGCCGGCCGCCGCGGCTGGGTGCACATCATCGCGACGGTCACGGTCATCATCTGCCTGATCATCACCTACTTCGCCGGCGCGGACCGGTGGGGTGAGACGAATGTGTTCTTCGCCGACCCGGCCCGGTTCACAGCCGACAGCGTGGAGATCTGGGCGGGGTGGGCGCATTTCCTGCTGTGGTACCTGTACGTGGCGTTCGTCGTGCTCGCGCTGGCGGCGACCTGCGCGTCGGCCGCGGCACAGACGAGCGGCGTGCTGCGCTTCCAGCTGGCCCTGTTCGGGGCCGGCGCGGTGTGGTGCGCCCTGTCGCCGGTGTACGCGCTGGCGGGCTTGGCCGGGCTGATCACCTACGATCTGGGCTTCGACCAGACATTCCTGCTGATCCCGAGCGTGCTGCTGCTGATCGTCGGGATGGCGTGGCAGGCGCTGCACCGCGGCGTCACCGCGGCGTACGCCTGGTGGCTGTACACCCGGCTGGGCGGTCTGTGGCGGCTGCTGTCGCAGATAGAGCCGGATGTGGTGCTGGAGGTCGACGGGCCGTGGCGGGTGCGGCTGCATCGGCGGGTGGTGGAGTGCCATGACGTGCTGCGTCAGCTGGCCGCGTACCTGCCGGAAGGCACGTACGAAAGCGGTCGGGTGGATGCAGAGACTGCGGCGCTCCAGCTGCGTGAGGCTCTCACGGTGAGGCAGACCGGCGCCCCGGGGGGCGGGTTGGTGGCCGGTGTGCCGGTCGAAGGTGGAAACGATGGGCAGGAGGCGCAGTGGCTGATCAGTCTGTGGCGGGCGTGGAGGCGTCTGGGGCCAGTCCGCGAACCGGCCTGAATGGGTTCGCATGGGTGGTGACGGAGGTATTCGCGCCGCAGAACCTGATGCTGAGCCTGCCGCCGGTGGTCGGCGGGTTGGCGGCCGGTTGGGCGGGTGCGGCATGGGGTGTGGCGATCTCGGCGGTGTGCGGCGGCGTACCGGCCATGATGATCGCGATCGGCGTGTGGCGGGGCCGGTTGGACTCACGGCACATCGTGGAGCGGACGAGCCGCTTCAAGCCAATGCTGGCGGCGCTGGCGGCCGTGCTGGTGACGCTGCTGGTGTTGCTGCTGGCCGACGGGGAGCCGGTCGAGCTGACGGCGATGGTCGTGGTGATGCTCGGCTGGCTGGCGGTGCTGGGCCCGATCACCTTGGCATGGAAGATCTCGTTTCACACGAGTACGGCGGCCGGGGTCGTTGTGGTGCTGGCGTATGTGCTGCCGGCCGCGGTGACGCTCACGGTGGGTGCGGTGCTGGTGGCGGTGATCGGGTGGGCGCGGGTGCGGATTTCTCACCACACGCTCGCCCAAGCCGTCGCGGGTGCGGCGGCCGGGGCGGGCGTGGCGTGGGCGGTGTTCGCTGCCATGGGCGTGTAGAGGGTTCAGCGGCGGGCGAGGGCACTCAGGTCGATGCCGGGAGACCGGCTTGGGCTGGTCGATGGTCCTGCGCTTTTGGGCCGTACGCTCTGACGCCGATGCCCAAGTCTTGGCTTCCTTCGGCCGTCTGGCGTTACGGTGCTTGCATGGTGATGCGGTTACTGTGGGAGCCTTTGCCCGAGTTGTGGCCAGCGGCGCCCAAGCGGCCGGCTGGGCTGCGCGGTCTGATTGCCTGGGTGCGCGATACGGCCGCCGCCCTGTCTCAGCGCGACGACATCGAGCGGAGGATGCGCCGGGCAGCCACACAAGCGATCGTCCGTGAGGCCTATCAGCAGACGCTGGCCGAGCAAGACAGCGAGCATCGGAGGCCAGCCGAGTTCGCCGATGTATGGAAGACCCGCCTGGCTGCTCTCCTGTCCAGAGAGACCGTCGAGGTATCGGGCTGGTCGCAGATCGCCATCGCCGACCTCGATACCGACCTGGGCTGGAGCCTGTACGCCGCAGCCAGCCGCGCCCGATCGGAAGCGATCGCACGTGCCACTGCCACACCCAGCCGCCCTGGACGGGTCGCCGACTCGCAGACCTTGTTCTACGAATTCTCGATCGCCGCTGGCGATGAACATCCGCTGGGGCACGTCCGCTACGAGATCTGCGAGCTCTGCAGTGTCGGTCTTCTCAACAAGATCAGTTTCTCGCTTGATTGGCAGTTTTGCGGGCTCGGCACCGTTGCTCTTCGCCAGATGGAGATCCGCCACCCAGGCCTGACTTGGTATACCTCCGGCCAGTACTCACATGCCAAGGGCTTCTATGAGCGATATCGGCAAGACAGCGACAGCCCATGGACCGAAAAACAGCACCCCTGTCGGCACTTCTAATAGGGCCTGGTCAGGTAGAGGTCGACCTGGCGAGGCGCCCGGCGGCAGGGCCTCGAGCGGTAAACGGCTCTGGCCCACTTCGGCGCCCCGGCTCTCCCGACGAGGTTCCACCATCGCCTCTACCGAGAGTACGGGTACTCCTACGATACGTAGATGGCTGAGACGCTCCCCGACTTCCTGACCTTTCCCACGTTCGACGGCGCCCGGATGCACCTGCTCGGGCTAGTGCCCCGCCTCCGGCCGCTCCCCTGCCTGTCCTCCGACGGCAGCGACGGCCACCGGGTCGAACTGCACCTCGACCCCGACACCGCAGTGGTCTACGAAGTCCGCTCCGAGCACGGCGACGATGCGGCGCCATATGCGACCGTTCGCCTGTCAGCAGATGACGCCATGTACTACGCCTTCGACAAGATGGCGTCCGCCGTACGGGCCTTGCACGATCCCTCCTGTTATCTACCACCCGACCCCGGCGATGCCCCGTTGCGGCTGGTCCGGATCCTGGACGACGACCTCGCCCTGATCGATGAGTTCAATCAGATCTACCTGGCCGACCTGCGCCTGCGGACCGCACAGCAGATGCAAGAGCCGCACAGGCATGGCTACGGCCGCGGCCTCGATGGCGACGTGCACGAGCGGCTCGGCTGGGCACTCCAGCGAGC
Organism: Streptosporangium sp. CA-115845; assembly: GCF_050943795.1. Taxonomy (NCBI): domain Bacteria; kingdom Bacillati; phylum Actinomycetota; class Actinomycetes; order Streptosporangiales; family Streptosporangiaceae; genus Streptosporangium; species Streptosporangium sp. CA-115845. Next base: position 333,092 of record NZ_CP191987.1, read on the forward strand.
GCTCCTGGAGGTGACACAACTGGAAATGGCGATCGCCCTGCAACTGCGCAATCTGCGCGAGGCCGAACCTCAGCACGGCTCGCCGGCGGGCCTCGCCGACAGGCTCGGTGTCTCCGAGGCAGCCGTGCGCGATGTTCTGTCCGTCGACGCCCGCTGGCGGGCGCCTGCCGTAGACAGCTGAAGACCTCCACCGCTGCGCCGGCGGGGAGCGGTTCACCCGCTGATGTACGGTCGGCAGTTTCACTCCTGTACCTCGTGCGATGCTGCCCCGGCTCACCCCATCGCCGAGCAGTTCCCACGCGATAGCCGCCGACGCTTCAATCCGGCTCGGGGCTGAGCGCCGGCTCGGGGTCGGCATGCCCGGCGAGGATACCGATCACCGGCCGAGAACATGGCTGTGCGCCCACACCGATCGCTACAAGCCTGCCCCGGGCAAGGATTGAACCCATCGCGATGAACCCGGATCATTGGCGCATGCCGACGACCGCACTGCCGCCACTCGACTACAACCCCTTCGACTTCGCCCTCCACGAAGACCCATACCCCACCTACGCGCGCCTCCGCGAGGAGGCGCCCGTCTACCTCAGCACCGTGCCCGAGGTGCCGTTTTATGCCCTGTCCCGCCATGGCGACGTGTGGGACGCGTTCCGCGATCCTGCCCGGTTCTCTAGCAGTCACGGTGTGTCCCTAGAGCTGTGGTCCCCCGAGGCGAGAAAACGATCGTCGTTCATCAGCATGGATCCGCCGGAGCATACCCAGTTCCGTTCCCTGGTCTCCCGCGGCTTCAGCCCACGCCGTGTCGCCGCCCTGGAGCCGAGAATCCGCGAGCTCACCCGAGCCCGCCTCGCCGAGGCTTTGGACGCTAAAACGTTCGATTTCACCACCCTCGTGCAGCGTATCCCCGTGGACGTGATTTCCGAGCTCATCGACGTGCCGAAGGAAGACCGCGACCAGATCCTCACCTGGTCCAACCTCATCGTGCAGCGCGACGAAGAACACAACTTCACCATGCCACCAGCCGCGATGCAGGCGACCCGCGCCCTGGTCGGCTACTACGCGGCACTCATCGCCGAGCGGCGCCGGCACCTGGGCGATGACATGGTGTCGGCGCTCATCGCCGCCGAGATCGATGGGAACTGTCTCACCGACGCCGACATTTGCGCCGTCCTGCTCCTGCTGGGGGTGGCGGGCAACGAGTCCACGATCAAGCTCCTTGGCAACGCCTGGTATCAGGTCGCCATCCACCCCGACCAGCGAGCCGTGGCGTTCGCACCGGGAGGGATCCGTCCTTGGGTTGAGGAGACCATCCGCTATGACAGCAGCGGGCAGATGGTCGCTCGCCTGGTCACCACCGACACCATCCTGCACGAGCAGGTCATTCCTGCCGGATCCCGCGTGCTGCTGCTTGCCGCTGCCGCCAACCGGGACCCGCGAGTGTTCCCGAACCCAGACCAATTCGATCTAGGCCGGGATACCTCACGCCTGCTGTCGTTCGGGTCGGGCCCGCACTTCTGTCTCGGTGCCGCCTTGGCCCGTATGGAAACCACGGTGGTGCTGGAAGAACTCGTCGCCGCGGTGCACGAGAACTACGAAGTCGGGATACCGGTACGGGTGCACTCGCCGAATATGCGGGGATTCTCGAGTTTGCCGACGACCGTCACGCCCCGGTAATTACCGAAGGATCTGGCCGACGCCGCCGAAGATACCGACTTTCTCCGGCGGCAATCCTTCGCTGATCCCGTCTGGGCGCCACTGCGGGATATACACCATGCCGGGCTCGACCAGGCGCAGGCCCTCGAAGAACCGGGTGACCTCCTTTTTGGACCGGAACCGAACCTGGGCGGTGGATCGTTCGTACACCGTACCGATAGGGCCGGTCTTTTCCTGCGGAAACCCGTCCCGGGTGACATGGCTGATCGCCATCCAGCTGCCTGCAGGGAGGGCGTCGCACAGCTGCGCCACGATGTCGTAGGCGCCGTCATCGTCGGACACGAAGTGCAGCACGCTGAACAGGAGGACTGCGATCGGCTGGTCCCAGTCGAATGCTGCCCGCACAACAGGGTGGTTGAGAATGTCTTGCGGCGCGCGAATGTCGCTGGTGATGGTCTTGACGTTGTCTTGGTCGGTGATCAGCGCATCGGCGTGAAGCTTCACGACTGGGTCGTGGTCGACGTAGACGACGCGGGCGCCAGGGACGACTTCGTGCACATTTCCCTGGGTGGGGAGTCCCGCACCGAGGTCGAGGAACTGCCTCACACCTGTGACGCGCAAATATTCCACAGCACGCCGCAGGAAATAGCGGTTTTCCTTTGCCGCCAACGGGACATACGGGCTGACCGAAATAACTTTTTCGGCTGCCTCTATATCGGCAGGATAATGGTCCTTCCCCCCCAGGTAGTAGTCGTAGATGCGCGCCACGTTGGCCACTTGCGGATCAATGCCAACCCTCCAGCTTTCTTCCATGCGGTCCCCCTCGAGCGATTTCGGTGATCCCAAAGAGAGGACATCGTATTCCCAAAGGTCCAAAAACAGAAGAACAGTTTCCGTTGGGCACGACAGCGACGCGAAGACCCAACATGGGCGAATTATCCGCACCTGCGGACAGGGTCAACCCACCGCGATGATCCGATCACGGATCGCCTTGAGTACCGACTCCGTCTCGGAGATCGGCTCGGCTGACAAGCTCAACCGGGAATGAGCCTGGAGATACTCCGACACCTCCAGCGGATCGTGCACCAGATTGTCGCTCACGAGCCGCGGCACGTACACCACATCCGGCGCCGGCCCCGGGAAGCGGAACAAATTGAACGACCCTCCTCGCGGCAGATACCGGCTCCCCCCTGTCCTGTTCACCTGGAGCGCGACGTTGCCTTGCCGCGTGGCCTCGATCAGATGATTGATCAGCCCGATCTGCACTTCGACGTTACCGACCATATTGAGCAGAGCACTCTCCTGGATCACCGCCCAGATCTTCACCGCCTGCGTGTCCATCAGCCGGGCCTGCCGTTCGGCCACCAACCGGACCGCGAGTTCCACGTGCTCAGGCGCCGGGTCGGGGTGATGCGTGGCCCTCCGGGCGGCCCGCACGTAGTCCATCGTCTGCAACAAAGGTGGGATGCCATCGGAGAAGTACGAGCGGATCAGCGACGCCCCGTCCTCCATCGCCAGATACGTCAGAAACCACAACGGCATCCCATGGATGTAGGAGTACCACCACGCCGTGTCGCGTTCGCCGCGCGCCACCGACAGCAGCAGATCTCGCTCATAGGGGTCGACCACTCCGTATAGCACCAGCAGTGTGTTCAGATCCGCGGTCTCCAGTTCCACCGTCCCAGTCTCGACATCGACTAGCACCGCCTCGTCCAACTCCACGGTGGCCGCGGCCTCCGCGATGGAGACACCTTTGTCCTCACGCAGAAGGCGAAGCCGCCCTCCGATCCGGTTAGGCAGTCTGGCCTGGTTGACTAGCCCCGCGTGGGCCTGCCGAACCTGGTGGGCGGGGAACGGATGTACCGCTTCGCCGGGTAGCGGTGTCGCGTTCACTGGCAAAGTGCCGCGCGAGTGGATCGGCGGCGGTACAAAGGGGGCGGTCTGGCCGAGGAGGCTTTCCGCTGTCACCCCGAAGAATCGGGCGATGGCCACGGCTATCTGGATCGACGGCGTGGGGTTTTCGCTTTTCATCAGCTTACTCAGGTAGGCGCCTGTGATCGGTGTCCCTGAGGCTCTGATGATCTTCGCGGCCTGTCGCTGAGTGTAGGGCAGTCCCGTTTCGGGGTCGATCGTCTGTTGGAAAAGCTGTTTGAGTCGCGCGGGCAGTGACATCGAATTCACCCCGATCAAGCCCAAGTGATAACGATAGTTGACAGGGAGGGGAGCCGACAGGAATCATACATGTGCCAACGATAGTTGGCACGTACCCCTTTCGGTCTACACATCATCCATTGCACACATTGACTCCGCTGCTCACCCCACGCAGCGACCTTCCGGACCACGGCCTCAGGCCGCCGCCCCTTGGAGCCTAATGTTGCCCCCCATCGTGATCGTCCTGCCCCGCTCAACCCACGCGCTCCCTCCACGCCCATGAGGCGCCGATTCCTGGCGTGCGGCGCCACTGGCAGCGCCTTCACACTACGCCCGACGACCGCCATCCGCCCATTGCCCCTCAGCTGGGACAACGTCACTGCCGATCCCGGGCCTGAGCCTCTTCCGCCGTCATTCACCCCCCGGGAGTGCACACGGATTTCCTGCAGCGCCGTGTGGAAAGGGAAAGCGCTCCTGAACGGAACGCTGCCATACGGACGCTTCACGCTCACCGGCCGGACCGCGCGACAGTGGTGTTATAGAGCTGGCCGATCCGGGCTGCTGTTGTACACCTTCACCCGCCAGAGCTACCTGAGCGGCCACGAAGTGCGACACGACCGCCTACTCATCACCGCTGCGCGTCACGAAACCTACAGCGCCCTGTTCGAGCTAGACACGATCATCTCTAGTTACCGCCAGGCGCTTCCCCCTGAACTCGCCGGGCGAGAGATCGAGGCCCTCATCGATCACCGCCACCGCTCGCCAGCCGACCACCTTGGCCTGCCCGATGCCCTCAGCGACCTCAAGCGGGCCGTGTGCGGGCTCACCCTCGGCCACCCCATCGCCCTGACCACAGCACTCATCATGAACGCCGCCCAGCAGATGTCACCCGAGGTGTGGCAAACCCTGCGCCCCTGAACAAACCTCCGCAGCTCAGCAGTTAATCTGCTCGCCATCAGCGTAAGGACACCATCATCGGTGATCTTGACCTCGTCTAGGCCACCAACCGTAACAGCCCGGCAACCTGGCTGGTCCACGCGCACCCGCTGGAAGGCCTAATCGATCGCTTCGGCCAGGTCGTTGAGGTCGCGGGTGCCGAGTTTGACTCATACCCCAGCAGCAGATCCTCCCCGAACCATTCCCATACACCACACCGCAAGCCAAGTTTTAACCGTGGAGCCGAGACTCCGGCGCTGGAGATTCACATCGGTGTCCCAGCTCCGGAGCGTCATCCCCCAGCGCCCTCGTATGGAAACAGCTCGGCTGACTTGTTGCCCAACGTCGTGAACTGGGCGGCCATGAGGGTGACGCCACGCTGCTTCGAAGTCGATTCCAGCGCCTGTGGTGGGGCTCTGCAGCCTTCGGTTCTCCGTGGCGCCGGCCAGGAGGAGTTCACGCGGTTCGTGGCTGGCGTCCACGCCCGCACAGAGGTGGCTCACCCCACTGGTTTTCACCATCGGCGACCTTCACAGCACCACACCCCGCCCTCGCTTTGCCTGGTACGACAATGAGGGACCTCCTGGACGGGCGTCGGGAAGGGTGGCGGCAGTTCGGCTCAGACGCGGTGCCCGTCGTAGATGGCCCAGGCTTCTCTGACCTGGTGAGGGGGCAAGGTGAGTTGGGATTCGTCATTAAACTGTCAGGAGGAAAGGGACAAGAATCCACGAAGCTGGAGTGCATCCAGGACGGGGCGGGGTCCTGCCCGCTTGCACGTGATCTTTACGGCCCGGCATCGCTGATGAGGGCCTGCGTCGGGTAGGGGGCGGCGGCGTTTTGTTCGGGAGGCGCCAGTCGGGGGACGTGCTGAGTTTGGGTGACCTGTCCGCCTAAGAGGTTCAGCAGCGGGATGACCGCCTCGCGCGGGTCGATGACCGCGCGGCAGGTGAAGACGTCGATGTGGGCGAGCCCGCACTCGGGCCATGTCGAAACGAGGAGGTGCGACTCGGCCAGCACCAGGACGCAGGTCGCGCCGTGTGGCTGGAACGGGTCGATGAGCTGCGTGCGGACCGTGCAGCCGAGCCGGACCGCGGATTGCCGCATCGCGGTCATGATCTGCTCACCTGATATATCGACGAGGTCGCAGCCGGTCAGGTCGTAGATCGCGTGGATCATCGCGGGGCCTCGTTTCACGCTGTGCGCGGCTGCTGGGTCTCCAGCAGCGCGCGCAGGTAGTCGACGGTGTAGGAGCGGTGCAACCGCCGCGGTTCGGCAGCCCATCGGGTGACCTCGGCCCATACGATGTGCAAGATGTCTTCGCCGTAGGAGTCCAGGAGCACGTTCAGGTCGAGGAACAGCGGGGGCAGGTCGTTGTACGCCCCCTGGGTGACATACAGCGTCTTGGACAGCTTGCCGCCGGTGTGGTCCACGATGAGCGGAGTGAAGATCGACACCGGCCAGTCGCGGGGCGGGATGCCGAGCGTCGCCAGGGCGGGCGCCAGAACATGTGCGTGCCATGCACCGCCCCAGTCGGCGCCGTCGACCGACGCCGAGCACGCGTCGTAGATCTGCCGCTCAGCGGACAACAGCGCTCCCTTCTGGATGGAGCGCACGGGCGTGTTCGCGTCGTACCAGCCGCCGCCGTCAATGTGCACAATCTCGTGGTAGGGGCCGTGGTCGGGGCAGCGGCTGTCAAGGCGGACCGCGCCTGACAGGGCGGTGATCCGCAGGTCGCGCGCGGACTTTTGCATCAGCCGGCACTCGGGGCAGCGAGGTCGGATCCGCACGATCCCATCATGGGGCGCGACGATCGGCGCGAACTGCTCCAGGTGGGAAGCGATGTGGTGCAGGCATTCGCGGACTGGCCGCAGTCCCTGATAGACGTCGTAGGGCCGGAATTCGTAGCTGACGCCGGAGTGCTTACGGGCCCACGTCAGCAGCCGTTCAACTCCGGAGACGCGGTCGGCGCCGTCCAGGCAGCCGGCCTCGATGAGGTCGCCGACGGTTCGCGTGTAGGTCTGGCCGTCGATCTGCAGGTGCTCGGCGGGGGCGTTCTCCAGGCTGTCGAACACGATGGTGGGGGGCAGGTCGAGGACCTGGGCGGCGTGGGCGGTGAACGCGAACACCGTCAGAATCGTGACGGCGGTGCCGAAGTGCGGGACGCCGTTGAGCTGAGCGGCAGTGGTGACGCGTAGTTGCGAGCGGCCTGCCGCCGCGGCGCGCAGCAGGTCGGCGTTGTCGCCGGTCAGGTGCGCGATCCCGACCGGCGCGAAGATCAGGTTGTCGCTGGGGTGCGGTGTCATGGTGTTCTCCCGACGTAGATCCACACGGCGGTGAAGTCCGGGTCGCCGGTGATGGGAACCCGGGTGAGCAGGTGCGGGGTGATGCCGCAGGCGGTCATCGCCTGCCGGTACAACTCCTCGCTCAACGAGACGCGGTCGCTGTTGGTGGTGGCGCTAACCCAGTTCGCGCCGGCGCACCAGCCACCCGGTGCGAGCGCGCGGTGCAGCGCCTGCCAGGAGGCCACGAACGCGTCCGGCGTGGCGGTCAGGCCGAGCAGCCCGAACTGCGTGAGGAGATCGACGCTGCCCTCAGCGATCGGCAGCGGCCGGCCGGTCAGGCAGTCGGCGCGCACCGTCGCGGCCAGGGTGCGGCAGCGGGCGGCGAAATCCCGCTCGGTGCGGCCGCACAGCTGCAAAACGGTCCGGTATGCCGGGCGGGGCTGCTGCGCGGCGGCGTAGGAGCGCAACAGCGCCAGACGGTCGGTGTCGATGTCGGCCGCGACCAGGTGCGCCGCGGTGAGGGGGATGGCCCACAACAGTGATTCGGAGCCGGCTCCCGCGTCCACCCACGTGTGCACCGGGGAGATCGTCTGCAGCGCGGCGAGGATGTCCTCGGTGCCCAGGCCCGGTGTGAACGCGTCGCTGTAGTAGCGCTCCCAGTAGTCGCCGGCGTCGGCGACCGTGCGGGCGCTCACCGTGCGCCCTGGCCCGTGCGGGTGGCCAGGAGGACCTCTGAGAGCTGTTCGGTGTCGCCGTCCAGCCGGTGGATGAGGCTCAAATCGGCAGCTGTTGCCGCTTCCTCGATGGCGGCCGCGGTGAGCAGCTGCAGCTCGACCTGGTGGTCATAGACAGTCCGGCCGTCGCAGGTGGCGGTGAAGTGAATGCCGACCCGGTCATCGTGCCGGTCCTGCCGGCGCATCCGCACCAGCTCGCGGCCGTCGTCCTGGCATATCCGCCGGTCGAGTATCGGCTGCCCGTCGGGCAGAGCCGGATCGTAGAAACCGCAGCCGTCGACCCGGTCACCGTCGGCCAAGAGGACCTGGGCCAGCAGCAGCCCGCCCGGGGCCAGGATCCGCGCCGCTGCGGCCAGTACCGCCGCCGGACCGGGCCCGGCGGCGAGCTGGTTGAGCGCCGCGTTCGCCACCACCACCAGGTCGGCCAGCCCTGTCTGGGTCGGGTCGAGCTCTTCGATCCGGCAGCACACCATACGCAGCTTCTGCCCGGGCACGGCGGGCCGGGCTGCGGCCAGCATGGCGGGACTGGCGTCGATAAGGACCACCTCGGCCTGGGCGGCGGCGTAGCGGCTCAGGAAATGACCGGTGCCGCTGGGGGCCTCGGCGACGGTCATGCCGGTGTGCAGCAGCCCGTTCAGCAGGCGCGGCGCCACCACCTCGGCGATCTCCGCGGCATAGGAGGCGGCCCGCTGCTCATAACCGCAGGCGCCGTTCAAGGCTGCATCCCGTAGAACTGGGCGTGCTGGATGAGCACCGGGTGCGTCAGGGTGCCGTCGTGGGCGATCAGTGCGCTCTGCACGGCGGGGTCGTCGTCGCCGAGCCGCGCTGTGCGGGCGAGCCGTACCAGGTAGGGGGCCGCGTTGGCGGTGTAGGCGTCCGTGGCGGTGAGTGGCACCAGCGCGGGCCACACGTCGACTTTGACGTGCAGGATGCCGCCGACCAAGCGCGGTGCGTCGCCTGGTTGTTGAAGGGGTCCGCAGGTGGGCAGGTAGCCGGGCCCGTACCCGCAGGTGGCGTCCACGATGACCGCGCCGGTTCGCATCATCTCCAGATCCGCGTCTGTGATCATGGGTGGGGTGTCGAACGTCGAAATGAGGATCGCGCCGATCACGAGATCGGCGTCTTTCAGGCACTCCAGCAGCCTCGCCCGAGAGTTGACCATCACCCGCACTCCGGCGGGTGCGATCTGTTCGTAGGCGTTTTGGGAGGCTTGGCTGGCGCAGAGCACGACTACCTGCGTGCCGAGTGCCGCGGCGGTGCGGGCTGCGGCGGCGCCGACGTTGCCGCTGCCGATGACGACAACATTAGCCGGGGCCGCGCCGTCGACGCGGGCGAGCAGCACGCCGCGCCCGGCGGGGTGCTGCAGGGCGTGGGCGCCGGCGAGTACCGCTTGGATGCCGGCGATCTGCCCGCCGGGCCGTCCCAGCGGAAACCGGTCATTCTCGGCGAAGAACTCATAACTCCACGCCGTCACCCCGGTCGCCTGTAAGGCGGCCATCAGGTCGGCGTCGCCCTCGGCGTGGAACAGGGCGCCGATGTGCTGTCCGGCTGACAGGCGGCTCAGGTCGGCCGGGTCCGGGGACTTGTAGCGCAGTACCAGCGGTGCCGCCCACACCTCTTCAGGGCTCGCGAGGCGGACCTTGGCCGCGAGGTAGGCGTCGTCGTCGATGAAGGTGCCCTCGCCGATACCGGGCTCGGCGACGATGTCGAACCCGGCCTGGATCAGTGCGCAGGCGAGGGCAGGCGTGCAGATGGTGCGGCGTTCGGCTCCGCTCTCTCGAGGGAACCCGATCGTCATGTCGGGGGGATGGGGCTTCATGCTGGAACCAGGCCTCCCGGGTCGGTGATGGTGTGCGTGTTTGCACCATCACCCGGCGAAGGCGGTCCGGCCAGCGCATCGGCTGGCGTGCTGTTGTCGATGTGTTGTTCACGCGTTGTCGAAGATAGTCACGTCTTCGCAGGTCAACGCGCAGACAGCAAGGTCAGCAACGCGTGGTGGTAGACCGCTTGAATCATCGGGATCGAGGCGGTGCGGATCCGCTCGTCCGTGCCGTGGAGGCCGACGTAGTCGACGCCAAACCCAGCAGTGGCTTCGATGCCGAGGCCGGCCAGGTAATTGCCGATATTCGACGGTCCGGCGATCTTCGCGGCGGTGCTCAGCCCGGCCGCGGCGGCGGCCTGCAACAGGGCCGTCTTCACCGCCGACCCCTCCCCCAGCCGGTAGGCGGGCCACCGGGTGGTGATCTCTATGTGGGTCGGCTGGGTGCCGGGCCAGGCAGCATCGACGGCGATGGCGGTGCTGCGCAGCAGGTCCTCGGCGGCCTGGCCGTCCAGGGCGGGGGTGAGGCGGACGTCGACGTTGAGCGTGCACAGGTCCGGCACCGTTGAGTAGCCCTCACCGCCGGTGATGGCGGTCACGGTGAGTTTGGCCGGCAGGGGGAAGTCCTCACCGGCTGTGGGCGGCAGCTCAACGTCCCCCAAGGCGCCGATGAGCGTTGCGGCCTTGGCGATGGCACTGGGCGTGCTCGCCCTGCCGCCTGAGTGGCTGGCCACCCCGTGCACGTGCAGTCGTGCCCGCAGCACGCCCCGGCCGCCGGTCACGACGTGCGCAATGCCCGGGTAGCCGATCATCACGCCGTCGACGTGGTCAGGGGCGTCAGGGCCCTCGAAGTACGCTTTCGCGCCGCCGAACGCCCCGGTGTGCTCATCGACGTCCAGCAGCAGTACCACACCGCCGTGCAACTGCTCGCGGGCCGCCTGCAGGCGGGCGAGGACATGCGCGAAGATCGCCACCCCGGCCTTGGAGTCGGATGCGCCGCGCCCGTGAAGCCACCCGTCGACAAGCTCGCCGGATGTCGGCGGGTAGGACCATGCGGCCTCGTCGCCGTAGGGGGCGGTGTCCAGGCAGGCGTCGAGAACGTAGCGGGGACCCGGGCGGGCGCCGGTGACCTCGCACACCAGCGCGACCGTCATCCCGCCGGCCGCGGTCAGCCGCCGCACCTTCAGGTCATGCTCGCCCAGCCACGCCGCCACGTAGTCGAGCACCGGGTCGTAGGAGTCGACGCCGCCGCGGCTGGGGATCCGCACCAGTTCCTGGGTGAGCTTCACGACGGCGTCATGGTCGTCGTGGGCCGCCCGCAGCGCGTTGGCGATGCTCATCTGATCGGCGGTCATGCCCGCCCCTCTCGTAGGACGTCGAGGTCACTGACCTGCTGCACGGTTTCGATGCGGCGGGCCGCCGCGTACGCCTGGCGGCCGTGGTCCAGCAGCCGCGACGCGGGCGCCGGTCCGACGACGATCCCGGAGTCGAACGCCTCGTGCGAGGTCAGCGACGGGATCGGGATCACGGCTTGGCGTTCGCTGGAACAGAAGAACCGTTCAGGTGCCAACGGGTCCTCCACGATCCCTAGATGCAACGTTTTGGTCCCCACGCTACGGTCACAGGGGTCACGTAGCTTCAACAACCGCAACAGGTGATCTTTGAGGATTTGATGGTGCGGCGGCCCGAACAGCACCCTGTAGCAGATCAGCGTTGGCCGCTTCTCCAAGGCGACCTCGATCGCCCGCAGATACTGCACGTCCCGCGACCGGGACCCCATCACGATCAAAAACTCCTGGGCCTCGCTGACCACGCGGGCCATGGCCCGCTGCAGATCCGGGAACCCGGCCAGCAACTGCACCGTCGCACGCTGGCCAAGACCCTCGTCCTGGTGGGCGAACAGCACATCGGCCGGAAGGGCATAGATGTCGCACAAGGTCTTGCGGTGGCCGATGCTGGTGGTGTGGCGACCGAGCTCCCAGCCGCTGACCATGCTCGGCGTCACCCCCGAACGTCCCCCGTAGGTGTGGAGATCCATCTGCTCGACGACGTCTTCCAACGTCCAGTTCCGCGCCTGGCGGGCCCGGCGCAGTGGCGTCGGTTCCCGGTCGCGTCCCGCACGGGCCATGGGCCCTCACCTCTCAAACGCACGCGGGGCGCCGCCCCGTTTACGGATGGTGCACGGTCATTTGCCGGATCGGTTCCTCTGCGATGAGCTTCTCGCAGATCCGCAGCATGTCCAGGTTCGCGGGGTTACGCAGCCGTATGTAGCCCTGTGGTGGGTGCCAGGAGCCGAGGTGGCCGCGCAGATCATCACCCGCCAACCCCTCGTACTCACGCACCTGCAAGATCGGGATCGCGTACGCCTGTTGAAGGTCCTTGGTGTACTCCAGCACGCTCGCGCCATTACCAGGCCGGGCTTGTTCGGCGATCGCGGCGATCTCCTCGGGAGCCCCCACGACGGCCGGCGCCAGATCAATGATCGCGCACAGGCGGCTGACAGGGGCGTTGAGATAGACGAACCACGTGGTGGGCATGTCAGGAAGGAAACGGCGCCGAAACTCGTGGCGCTTGCTGCGTTTCCAGATGAGCTCGTAGTACTCAGCGTGCAGCGACATGATGATGGGCTCTGCGTTCGCCCCTGGGCTGGTATCGAACAACGCCTCTTGCATGATTCCTTCACCGGTCTGTCGGACGGATGCTGAGGAAACCATGGTGCCCGCTGGCCCAGTGGGACGCAGGAGGATCGTCCAACCTGGCGCCCGCACAGCGGCGAGCCTCCGCTGTGGGCAGGCGCGCGCCAGGAACGGCCCCTGGCCCGTGGATTGGTCGATGTGCGAGCTCCTCTTGCTCTAACCGGCGTGTGGGGCGTGAAAGGACGTACTCATCTAACGGTGAGGTAGCTGCTCGTACGGGCCCTGACGCGGTGCACGTGCCGGCTGGCATCCAGTGACTTGACCGCCAGCCGGTAGCCGTCGCCGCCGTCGTCGAAGCTGATCGTGGCTTCCCCGATGTTGAAGATGACGGATTCGCCGGGCGCGGTCAGTAGATAGCCGCGGCGGCGAAACCACAGTTGCGCCTTTTGATTGTCGAGGCGGATCTTGGCGAACACCAGGTGGCGGCCGTCGCGGCGCAGCAGGTCTTCTGCCGCGCTGAGCAGCGCCGTACCGATTCCGCTCCCCCGCGCGTGCTCGGCGACCGCGAGCAGTTCGAGTTCGGCGAGTGCTTGGGCCAGACGCTGTTGCGCGCCGCTACCCAGCTCGGTGTACGCCTCGATCAGCCGCACCGGCGGGCAGGTGTAGGCCAGGCCGGCCGGCGGTGGCCCATCGGCGCCTTGGGGCGCCTCGGTGAGGCAAGCCACCAGCGCCTGAGCCCAGCCATAGGGGACCGCTAGGCGGCCACCGTACTGGTCGATCGCCGTGGCAACCGGCCCCGCTGCACCCTGCATGCCGACGTCTATGCCGAGGGCGACTCCGGCCAGAGCCTCCACGCCGAGCCCGTCCCCTGGCCGCGCCAGGCAGATCCTTACCACGATCGTAGACAATACGGGCTCTTCGGGCGGCCATCCTTGTATCGGCGACGGTTGCGATATCTAACGGTGACGACAGCTCTCGAAGGGATAGCGTTCCGGGTGTGGCGAAATCGCGGGGCCGCAGGTCAGGGCCCGATACCCGGGCCGTCAGCCGTTTTGGGGATCCCCGGCGTCAGGCCATGGCCAAAAAAGTGAACGAGCATCGTGACCCTGTGCAGCGAGCCGCCGCGCGCGTGGGTGGGCTGATGGCCTACCGGGCGGCGTCCGACCCGATGCAGGTAGTGTCTTTGCCGCCGTTGTTCCTCGACCTGGTCGCGGCCGAGTACCTGGCGCCGGCCGAACGCTGCCTCGATGACTGCATGACGCTTGTGCACGCCTACGCCCAGCTTGGTATCCCCGCGCAAGTCCGCGCTGTGCAACTCACCATCACCGACGCCTCGGCCAAGACCAGCCTCACCCACGGCACTCTGACGCCCTGGTGGGAAGACGGCAAGATCCACGGCCACACGGTCGTGTGGCTACCAACCCTCGGATCCCTGGTCGACGTCACCGCCGAGCAATTTTCGCAGATCGCGGCCCTCGACGAGGGCCCGGTCATCGCAACTCGCCTCCCAGCTGACACCGGGGACCGTATCCAGGTCAGACGTAAGGGCGTGCTGTTGACCTACGTGCTGGCGCCACTGGAAACAACGGTTGCCCTGCTGGATCACCCTGTGCCGCGCGCCGATGCCGCCGATTACCGCCGACGCGGCGTCAACGTCGCCTCCGCCGTGCTGGCCATCATGGCGGACTCCCTGCCCCAACAGAGCATCCAGCTGATCCCGCATCAGCGAGCCGCCGCCTTGGTGGAGGCCGTCCGTGGACTGCCCGAACACCTGACCCCTACGCAGGATCGGCGATTCCTGCTGCCGGGCCCGGGCGGTGAACCACTCGTGGTGCAGCTTGATCAGATCCCGCTCCCCGCGGGTTGTCCTGCTGTTGCCGAACCGAACCGATAGCCAGCCCTGCGGCCATTGGTTTTCCGGCAGCCGCTGCCGTAATCGACGCTCTCTACGGCATCCCGGCCCACCGCCCTGACCGACCCGCGCCTCGGGCGACTGGCTTTGTGCGCGAGCGTGGGAAGGTCAGGATGCGTCGAGGCGGGCTAGCAACGCGGCCGCGGCCGCTGCTCGTGCCGCGGCTTTGCTCGTTCCGCTGCCTTGGCCGCGGACCGGCCGGCCGGCTCCCCGGGGGTGCGCGGTGGCGGTCGCGGTGAAGTATGGCGCGTGTGAGGGGCCTGTCGCCTCGACGCTCCAGGTGACCGCGGTGATGTGGCCTTGCTGGGTGCGTTCGTTCAGCGCGCTCACCGGGTGATGCTCTCCTGCCTTCCTGCTCGCCGCTGTTGTCGACGCCCGGGTGGAGGGGGCTGCGGATGACGCCACGGCCGCAGCCGGTGGAGGGCTCGCCGGGCTGATCTGGATTCCGGCTTCCTTCAACCACGTTTTGAGGGTAAAGGTGTCGACCTGCAAGCTCTCGGCGGCCTGACGGATCGTCAGCCCACCGGCCAGCAGAGTCTGGGCGATGTCGAGGACCCGGGTGCGTTCGCGGCGGATGTCGGTCTCGGTGGGCAGGTTCATCCGGGCGGCGTGCTCGGCCGCTCCGGCCTCCAGCATCTCCCCCGCGCGCACCAGACAGGCGACGCTGCAATACAGGCCCAGCCGGATGTGGCGGCTCTGGCCTCCGGGGGCGCGCTCCAGCAGATACCAGCCTGCGGGTACCCACAGGCCACGCTCGGCGCGCTGGCACACCCTGCAGAAGAACGACCGCTCGCTTTCCTGGTAGCCGGCCCGGGTGGCGGCCAGGCCGCCGCGCCGCCGTGAGGCCGGTACCTGATGCTGCTGTTCGAAGCCGCTGCTCACGTGTTCACCCTGCCAGACCGGCCGCTCCGGCGGGACCATACCTCCCAAAGAGCACACCAGAGCGCTAAGGCGACAACGTGCTTACTAGCCGGACACACGTTTCTACGCCGAGAATTGCGTGATCTTTTATCGAACGCGAGTATTTGTCAGTGCCGTATGTTTCCATCTCTCCGAGGCTGTTAGGTAGCCGAATGCCACTCGGCTATTCCATAGGGAGGCGTTATGGCAGACAGGTATTTCCGGCGCGGACATTGGGTCAGAAAGCGCGGATCAAAAAAGAATCAGGCGTCAGGCTGGGTGATCGTGGCCGTCATCATCGGAGCGGCCTGGTTGTGGGGGAGCCTGCCCGACCAACAGCAAAGCACCCCGCAGCGGATGTCCCCGGCTCCCGAATCGGTCCCCTCGGCGCCGGCTGTAATCGCCGAGCAGGAGGAAGGTGAAGGTCCGCCGCCTGAGCCGACCGGGGCACCGTGACGAGCCCGAGCTGGCGCTCGCGCCTTCCGCGTCCCCGTAAACCAGCCGACCGCACAGAATGGATCGCGGCAGGCTTTATCGCGCTGGCCACGTTTTCTGCGGCATTTCATGCGATCCGGGCGGCCATCAGAGTGATTTTCGGCCATTGGTACATCGGTGCGCCAACGGCTATTGCCGTGGTGGCGGCAATAGCCGTGTGGTGGTGGTGGAAGGCCTCCGCCGCCAGCCGCAGAGCTGCCAGGCTTCGCCATTTGCGGTTGACGCTGGTGGACCTGGACGCGCTGAGTTACACCGATTTCGAACTGGCGGTGCGTGACCTGATGGTGCGCGACGGGATCGACGCCCGCCATGTCGGCCGGAAAGGCGACAAAGCGGCCGACGTCATCGGCCGCACCCCGGGCGGCTACCTCATCGTCGCCCAGTGCAAGCACACCGCCGGCCAGGGAACGGTCGGCGCCGGAGTGATCTACACGGTGAATGGAACAGCCGGGCCTGTTCACCAAGCCGATGTCGCGGTGATCATCACCAATGGGTCGTTCACCCGCGGAGCCCGGCAGGCGGCAGCCGACTTCCGGATTCACCTGTGCGGCCGCGAAGAACTACGCCGATGGGCCACCGACGGCATCTCTTTGCAAGAACTGCTGAAACTGACGACTCCCCTGCGACGGTTTCGGCGGTTGCGCCACACCTCCAACCGGCTGATCCACCATGGCAGTGCGCCACGCTCGACGCCTTTTCGGCACCGCTGAAGGCTAGGCGTGGCCCCGCCTGCCAGCCGACCGGTGCCCGCCGCCTTAAGCAGAAGCCCCCTTTGCCATGGAGGAGTTGACCAGAACGTGGAAGCGGGCCAAAGGCGAGACGAAATAGGCGCTTTTGCTGTGGTTCGGGCTGGAGGTCGACGGCTGGATCGCCGATCCCCGGTGATGTGATCGGTGATTTACCGAAAACCGCGGGTCTTGCCTTGCTCGACGCGGCGTACCGGCCGCCCGAAGGCATCCCCGACCTCAGAACGCGCCGTCCCGCCGGCCTTCCGTTATCGGCTCGCTGCCTCCAGGGAGGTGTCGGCGGCACGAAGAGCGGAAAGGTCGGCGTGGGCTCGCGCCGAGACACACGGCACTGATCTCGCGTAAGGAGGCCGCGCGGCGACTCCAAGGATTGTAAACGTGTGGTTGACAAACCTTCGGGAGTTTGTAACTCTCATGTTTACAACAGGAGGAGCCAGGATGACATCGCCCGAACCCCCCACCGAGAGCGCCGACTTCGATGAGGACTTCCCCGGGGACGAAATCACCGACGTCGACGCCGAGATCTCTGCCGACGACGTCGCCGAACAAGTCGAGGTGACCATCAACCGGCTGCTCAGCCGGATCCCCGACGCGAAAGTCCGCTACCAGGTGGCGCGGGAGCTGAGAGAAGGAGGACAACTGCCCCGGGTGATGGCCCTGTCCGCCCAGCAGCTCGTCATGGAGCTGGGCTCCATCGAGGCCGCCGCCGACGAACTCGGGTTCAGCCGCCAGTACCTGACCCGGTTCCTGAAAAATCACGAGTACCCGACCCCCCGCCAGGCCGCCAAGACCGCCCAGGAAGAAAGCCCGCCCGCTCACCGGTACGGTGAACTCCTCGAAGTGTTGCAACACATTGCCGAGCGCTACGACGAGAAGCGCGGCGGACGAGATGCCCGCAACGAGTACGACAAGATCGAGCGCAACGCGATCAACAGGACCACCGTGCTGCCCGCGTTGATGAGGGCCGCACAGCGCTGGCTGAAGCCGATGCACGGGTCTGCGAAGAACAGCCTCCAAAGGCAGCTCGATTCAGCGCGCGAAGCCGCCGGGGAACTGCCTTCCCATTTCAACACCGTGGAGCAGTCCCAGGTCATTTTGGGCCTGCACTCGGCCCGCGCGAGGCGACGTCGCAGCGGCAACCCCTGAAGGTCGTACAACACGAAAACGCCTCGCCCGCCTGTCCTCGACGGCGCGCAACCACCGGATCTGGGCAAGGTCGTTCATCGCCTTAGCGTGGTCTTGGGGATGTCTTCGCGGGCAATGCCGGCGTTGCTCAGGCCGAGTCGGGTATGGAAGTCAGTCAGAGCATTGCCGACGTAGCGGACCGAGCATCTGGGGTCGGCCTCGCGCAGCAGGTAAAGGGGTAGTCGCGCACCACCCAGTTACGGGGGGCGGGCGTTGGCCAGCGGGTCGCCGTCTCACGCGGCCAGCCGGTCGGTCAGCCATGCCGGACACATCCGGACCCGGGAGGCGTAAGCGCGGCGGGTGCCGGCCGACACGGCATCTCCTCCAGTGCGACGGCGTAGTTGGCGAGTATCTGCTTGTGGGAGCGAGCAAAGGGATGGGGCGCCCGCCGCGCTGCCCTATCCCAACACTGCCCGTGTTCTCGGAAGCCCGCCTGAACGGGTTCGCCGTCCTGCTGGACGGTGTGCTGCGCCCGGGCCCGGACGGCCTGGACCGGCTCGGGGGCAGGTCCGTGGCCTCGCGCCAAGAATCGGCACCGCATTACTTGGGGGTGCAAGCGGTTCGGCCTCCCGAGCCGATCACCTCGTCGTGAGCCCCAGCAGCTCTACGATGAGCCGGTGACCACGACGCCGCTCCCCGCGGGCATCGACTTCCTCGAGGTGCACCACCTGCGCCTGAGCGAGGTCGAAGCACCGCGCCTGTCGCCCTCCGACGAAGCGGCCAGAGACCGCGCGTGGAACACGGCCATCCAGGCCAACCCGAGCCTCTTCGACGGGCCGGTGGTGGCGTGCGCGGGCATGAGCTGGGAGGGGCCAGGCAGCCTCGCTCTCTACTGGGCGCGGGTGACATACCGGTACTACGCCCTGCGCCGTGTCCCAGGCAACACCTCGTGGCTGCCGTCGCTGTTCGTCAACGTCGTGCAGCCGACGATCAGCGGGGGCCTGCTGGTGGCGAGGATGTCGGCGTCGACAGCGGCCCCGGGGCGGTGGCAGCTCCCGGGCGGCTCGCTAGGTGACTGGTGTTATTCGTGTGATCTCGCGGTAGGACCTTTCCCTGTGCCAGGGTGATCGTGTTGGTCACCGGGAGCGGGGAGAGGGAACGCGATGGCAGTGGGCCAGACGCCGATGCAGCCGGGGCTGCTGTCCTCCACGGTGAGTTTCTGCGAGGGGCGACTGGCGCCGAACTCGATCTATGCGGTGCTGCACCGCGAGTGCCGGGTGTTGTTTCCCGATGAGATGTTCGCCGACCTGTTCGCCGAGGACGGCCGCAGGTCGGTGTCACCGATGATCGTGGCGGTGGTGATGGTCCTGCAACGCCTGGAAGGGCTCTCGGATCGAGAGGCGGTGGATCGGTTCGCCTTCGACGTGCGCTGGAAATACGCCGCCGGCGGGCTGGACTTCGACCATCCGGGGTTCGTGCACACCGTACTGGTGGACATGCGCGCGAGGCTGGCCGCATCCGAGCGGCCGGACCGGATTTTCGAGCGGACGGTGGAGATCGCCGCGCAGGCCGGGCTGGTCGGCCGCAAACGGGTGCTGGACTCGGCGCCGATCTATGACGCGGTGGCCACGCAGGACACCGTCACGCTGGTGCGTTCGGCGGTTCGTGGTTTGCTGCGCGCGGCCGATCACGGGCTGCGAGCCGAACTGCGGGCGGTGATCTCCAGCGGGGATGCCTATACCGATCTGGCCAAGCCGGTCATCGACTGGACGGATCCAGCGGAGCGGGAGGCGTTGATCGACTCCCGTGCCCGCGATGGGCATGCGCTGCTGGCCCTGCTGGACGGGCGAAAGCTGTCAGGGGAGGTGGTCCAGGCGGCGCGGCTGCCGGCCACGGTGCTGGGTCAGGATCTGGGCCAAGGCGCCGACGGGATCTTCCGGATCGCTCGCAAGGTGGCCGGGGATCGGATCATCTCCATCGTGGACCCCGAGGCCCGGCACGGGCACAAGACCTCCTCGCGGGGCTTCGATGGTTATAAAGGACATGTGGCCGAGGACCCGGACAGCGAGATCGTCACCGCGACCACGGTGACGGCGGGCAACGTCGGTGATGCCGATCCCGCCGTCGGCCTGCTGGCCGACATTCTGTCCCAGCCCGATCGTGACCGGCCCGAGCGGGGTGCGGGTGAGCGGGGCGCGGTCTATGGTGACGCCGCCTACGGCACCGGCCGGCTGCTGGCCAGGTTGGAGCAGGCCGATATCGAGGCCAACCTCAAGGTGCAGAAAGCGAACGCGCCCGGTGGGCGCTTCACCAAGGATGCCTTCCGCGTCGATCTGGCCGAGCAGACGGTGACCTGCCCGAGCGGGGTGAGCACGCCGATCCGGCCGCAGGCCGATGGGGGCGGCGCGGCCCGGTTCGGCGCCGCCTGTGGTTCCTGCCCGCTGGCGAGCTGCTGCACCACCGCCAAGGACGGCCGCGAGATCAAGATCAGCCCGTATGAGGAGCAGCTGGCCAAGGGCCGTGCCCGCAGCGCCGATCCGGCGTGGCTGACCCACTACCGTGCCACCCGCCCCAAGGTCGAGCGGAAGATCGCGCACCTCATGCGACGCCGTCACGGCGGTCGCAGAGCCCGCATGCGCGGTACACAGAAAATCGCCGCCGACTTCTCGCTCCTGGCCGCAGCGGTCAACCTCGCACGCCTTGGCGTACTCGGCATCAGGTCCACCGTTGATGGACAATGGGCGGCGGCAGCCGGGTGAACATGAGGATGGCCAGGTCAACCTGGCCATCCTCCGGGGCCGGTTCCGTCCGGCTACCAGGCCGTCCACCCGCGCCACCCATGACGGGCCCGAGTCGTCAAAGGTTCGCCGTCACAGAGCGGCTGGGCCGTCCGGTTCCGCGGTCAAGACGGCAACCTCCCTCTGACGAGACCCGCTTAACACCAGTCACCTAGAGCCGCCCCAGGATCACGAGACGCTCGACGAGGCCGCGGCGCGACGCCATGCCGCGCGGGAGCTGGCCGAGGAGACCGGCCTCGACCTGCCGCCCCATGAGCTGAGCCTGTGGGTCGTCACCCGCTGCGAGCACCGCAGTATCGGAGTGACCTATCTCGCCCCGCCGCAACCGGCGGCGCTGCTGCATGAGCGCTTCGAGGCGGTGACGGCCGCCGAGCAGGCCTTGGGGCGCGCCCCTGAGCTGGACCGGATCGCCCTGGTGAGCTCCCCGGCCGAACTCGTCGGCCTCGCGGGCCCCCACGTGGACTATCTTGAGCCGATCGTTTCTCGCTACACGCAGGCAGCGGCCTGATTCAGGTCCTGGCCAGGAATTCGATCGAATACCTGTCCCGTGCAGGCGCGCGAGACCTACTGCGGGTACCTCGGCCGACCGAGCGCCTCGACCACCTCGGCGCGCGCGGCCCGCGCCTCATCCATCAGGGCGAACGTCGTGTCCATGCGCTCCAGCCCGGCCCTGACGATCTGCTGCCCCTCGGCGATACACGCCTTCGAGATCCACTCGAAGTCCGCCGCCCTGCAACTGCGCAATCTACGCGAGGCCGAACCTCGGCACGGCTCACCGGCGGGCCTCGTCGGCAGGCTCGGCGTCTCCGAGGCGGCCGTACGCGATGTTCTGGCCGTCGGCGCCCGCTGGCAGGCACGGGCCGTAGACAGCTGAAGACCTCCACCGCTGCGCCGACGTCCCCGCCAGGGCCGCGTACCGGCGCCGGGACAGACGCACAACACGGGAGTGGCCGAAAGGATCACAACGGGCGAGCGTCTCGGCCCGGTCAGTCCGCAACAACTCACCGGCGGTAACCGCTGTTCTGAGCCAGGAGCCTGGAGTAGCCGCTCAAAGTCGACCGCTGGGCTGCGCGTTGGTCGATGCCGGCGCTGTCGGCGGACCCGACATCGTCATCGCGAACGCGGCCCTCCAGGCCTCCCGTGGTTCATGCACTCCCCGGCATTCCTGTCGGCGGGCTCCTATATCTTCGTCCCAAGGTCTGGTTCTCCAGTTCCGTCCCGCTTCGGCGGTGGCAGCCTTCTCGGGCTGAGGATTCCAACGCATGCAATGCCGCACGTCATCAAAGGCGTGCGGTCCCTTGCTGTGTGCCATGACGAAGGAGTCTGTGCCCATGCCACACGAGTATCAGTTCCGCCAGGGCGAGGACGCGCCGGTATTCGGGGGCGTCCGCCGCGCGCTCATGCCGGTCCTGGCTGTCACGATCGACATCGACAACCAGCCGTACACCGTGTGGTCACCCCTGCACGACCCGTTTATCACCTCTGCTTGGGTGGTGGCCGCGCCCGGCACACGGATCGGCGACCACACTGTGGAGATCGCCACCCAGTACAACCAGGTGACGGCTGCTGCCCACACCGAGGGATGCGAGTTCCATTCGCGTGGACGGGCCACATGCGACTGCGGCGCCGACACCGCGTGGCCAGAGGAACTGCGCGCCCCCTTGAAGACCGCGGCGAGCGCGCTGTCTGAGGAGAACCGCCGCATAGCCAAGGAGCGCGAAGCAGCCGAGGCAGCCCGCGTTCTGGAAGAACTGGAGGAGGAGAGCGCGTGGATGCGAGAGCCAGGCCGGATCACCGTCGGGAGCGGGCAGGGCTGGTGCATCTGGGAGCGGAAGCCGAACGGCAGTTGGCACAACACGGGTGAGGTCGTGCTCCCGTTGGCATCACTGGAGCCGTACGACGCCCAGTTCATCGAAATCGTCGACGAGGTGATCGGGCTGTATTCCATCCGCGACCCGCGCACCATCGCGGATGGCGAGGCCTGCCCTTAACGCCTGTGATGCCTCCCCTGCCAGTGCCGCATTCTTCTTACGCCGTTGGCGGGAAGCGGTTCACCCGCTGATGTACGGTCGGCAGTTTCACTCCTGTACCTCGTGCGATGCTGCCCCGGCTTGCCCCATCATCGAGCAGTTCCCACGCGATAGCCGCCCACGCTTCAATCGAATCGGCCTCCGCCAGCCGCTCCACTTCACCTGCGCTCAACGGTCGGCCAAGTCGTGCCCGCTTGCCGATCGCGCTTTTGATCGCCAAGCTCTCAGCCCGGTACTGGCCACCGGGCCGGTTGGCTGCCCTGGCCCGACCCGGGTCACGGCTGGACGCCAGCGCTCGCAGTGCCGGCTCCCGCTTGCCGTTCGCGGAGAACTTCTCTGCGGTCACCGGGGCGGCCAGGCCACGCCCGACTGACAGGCCGTGCCGCTCCCGGTATTGGGCTGCGGTGATCTGATGGGCATACCAGGCGTGGGTACCCAGCGCCCGCTTCGCCTCCCCGCACTCGTGGCAGATCACCCGCTCCCCGTCGTCGGTGTAGGTGAGTTGCCCGTATGTGGCATAACCATCAGGGTCTCCATAGGCCAGCATCATCACTCCCTGCGGTCAAAAGCTTCCTGCTCGGTGCCGAGCGGTGGCATTGACCGATATGGTGCCCACGGTCGGGCTCAGACGGTCACGGGCCGGGAGGCGGTGCTTGTCGAGAGGCGATCTCGGCCAGACCGCGCTCTGCGTGATCCAGCGCCTCCTGGTGGGTGAGGTTGATCCGGGCATGGTGGGCGGCGAGCAGCGCGGGCCCGCCCACGGTGTGCTCGCGAAGCTGTTCGACTAGCCAGGGGTGGAGAAGGTCGCCCTTGCGCATCCTGTCCAGGGACCAGGACATGACATGGTTGGCCGGGTTGTAGGAGGGCAGTGCCTCGACCTGCTCAGCGGCGCGTGCGCCCAGCGCCCGGATCGCTATGTTCACCCGGTCGATGAGCGGCACCGGCCGAAGGTATGGGACCGCGCTGATCGTGCCGTCTCGTACGGTGATCCGGTACAGGGCTCCATCGATCCTGACCGTGCCACAGTACTGCGCCCAGTCTGGCGCCTCGAACTCGTGCCACTGGTCAACCGCTGCTGTGATTCCGGCCTGAGCGGCGGCGTCGATCCACTGCTCGACAGCCTCCTGATTCGGG
This sequence comes from Streptosporangium sp. CA-115845, assembly GCF_050943795.1. Lineage (NCBI taxonomy): Bacteria > Bacillati > Actinomycetota > Actinomycetes > Streptosporangiales > Streptosporangiaceae > Streptosporangium > Streptosporangium sp. CA-115845. The sequence continues at coordinate 356,440 of NZ_CP191987.1, forward strand.
TTTTCGTTCCCGTCCCGCCCTTGCGTAGAAAGCGTGGTGGTCAGGTCCGTTGGTTGAATCATTGGTGTTTGCCCTTCTGCTCTGCTGGACGACGGGGTCAGGCGGTGATCGCCCGAGAGGAGATTAAGCCCGGGGACAGCGCGCAACCTCTTAATGACCGCCTGCGGGGTCATGACCGCTCTGCACACCGACTCGCTGTTGTCGATCCGGCCGTGGTGGATGGTCTCCGCGTCGATCGGCACCCCACGTTGTTCGCACAGGCCGGATGTCACTGGCCGGCGCGGCGCCCGCGGCCGGGGCCGTGACCAACCCGGGCGCTCCACCAGAGCAGGAACCGCCGGGTGGGGAAGAGCTCGGCGCGGCCGTTACGGTGCATCGATTCCGGGCGGCGCGGTGCCGCCTGCTCGCGCCACGGTGTTGCCCGGTCGCGGCGGATGGCCTGGGTGATCGCGTTGCCCGTCACACCGAGCATGCCGCTGAGCTGCTCCACGGTGGCGATGGGCGGCTGCACGGCGACGATCTGCTGGTAGAGGGCGGTCGCCGCGTTGAGGTCGGTGTGGATCCACCGCTCGGTGTAGCGGCCCTGTCCGAGACTGTCGAGGCCCAGGGAGTCGGAGACCTCCCACACGGTCGCCTCTCCGGTGGGCAGGGTGACGGTGTGGGAGGTGAGCGCGACCTGGCTGTCGATCGTCGTGTGCGGGCCCACCGCGATGTCCTGGGTGTGCTTCTCGACGGTGGTGCTGGTCAGGCCGGTGGCTTCCTGCCACGGCATCCATAGCTGCGGGGTCAGGTCGGCGAGGTTCCTGGCGGCCAAGAGGGTCTTGATCAGTGGAGTTGTGACGACGAAGCCCGGCTCGGTGAAGTGCTCAGTGGCCCATGCGCGGTGCTGCGCTCCTGGCTCGATGCCCTCCGGAAGGATGAGGTGGCCACGGTTTGTCAGCAGGCCGTCCGACCAGATCATCCACGTCCCGCTGAAGACCTCGTCGTTGATGTGCAGTAGCCGCGGGCCCGTCTCCGCGATGACGGGCTTCAGCCAGCTGCCGGGGGAGTTGGCGAGCCAGGCGCGCGCTGCCGCCGCATCGAGGGCCGTGAAGTTACCGATGATGATGCGGGTGGCGTCGTCGGGGACATGCGGCGGCTGGGCGGTGAGGATCTGCTCGACGTCGGTGATCCCGGCGTGCAGGCAGGCGTTGATCGCGTCGAAGCGCACCCCGGCCTCCAGGAGGCGGGCGGCGTCGGCGGTGGTCAGCGGGGTGAGCGGCAGTTCGTCGCGTCGGCGGGGGTCATGGACGTCGGCCGACCGGTGCGGGCCGGTTCGCGGGAAGTTCTCCCTCCACCACCACTGGTAGCTGTGGGTGGTCCAGACGCGGGCATCGTCGGCGGTGGCGATGGTCCATCCGGTGTGGACTTCGCGTACCTGTTCGGGGGTCCAGCCGGCGCGGCGGAACACAGCGGCGGCCTCGGCCGGGACGGAGTAGTCCGTTGCGGGTGGGGCGGCCCGCTCCAGCAGTTCCTCGGCCAGGGCGCGGCGGGCAGGGGTGAGCGGGTGGCGGACGACGAGGGAGTTGGCGATGTCGTCGTAGCCGTAGTTGGGCTTGTGCCGGATGGCGTAGTCGGGTTGCGGGTCGTCGCCACGCACTTTCCGTGGTGAGGTCCACAGGAGGCCGTTGTCGACGTCCATCCAGATCTGGGTCGTCAGGGGCAGGTCTTCGGGGTGATCGTACAAGGTGGCGTGCGGGTAGGGGAGCTTGGGGCTGCCCTGGCGATATTCCCGCGTCCAGGCGTGGGAGGGGATTTCCGCATCTGGCTGTAGGTCCCAGATGCTGATGACGCTGGTATCCATGCGCACCTCCAAAAGATGTCACTTTTACTATGACATGTTTTTAGAGCGTCGTCAGCCTTATGCGAATTCTTAGGCGCTTGTAGCCCCATTGATGCCTTCGCTTAGTCGAGCTCAGCAGTGGTCTCAGTCGATGAGCAGGACCAGGTGCTGATCGTGCGTGTCGAGCTGTACGCGGGCGACCGGGCGCGGTGCGCGCGGCCTTGGCGCGCTGAACCACCTGAGCACTGGCCGACGCGCAGAACCCCTCGAATTCGCCGAACAGGGTGGGGGCTCCTTGGCGTCCTTGGCAGGGGATGAGGTTGAGCGTACGGGGCGAGGGCTCTCGTGTTGCGCGGCTACCGCTGCACGAGTGCGGCGGATACGAAGCGCTGGTAGATCTCACCACCTCCATTGCGGTGAGGCCGCTGCCGTATCTGCTGCCTGGACATCGCTCCGATCCCTGGCGACACCGGCCGCTTCCCCGCAGCACCACAGGGTGAAGTGTCCAGGGCGTTTAGCTGACGAGGTGCAAGCACACGGGACGCTGCTGATAGCCGCCCTGGACATCGGTGCCCACCGCGGCCCAGAACGGGCGTGAGCTGGCGAAGTGGCCGCCGAGAGTATGCCACGTCAGTCCCGGGTGCTCGCGCCGCAGCGCCGCCAGGCCAGCACTGGCAAGCCCGCACCGCTGATACTGCGGCAGCGTGTAAGGCTGCTCGACCCAGCCGAGCCGACAACGGCGACAAAGCCGGTAGTCGACGGCGAACGCGGGCTCGGCGTTGAGGTAAGCGGCCCGGCAGCGCCAGCCGATCCGCTCGGCCGAGACCGTGTCCTGCCACGGCGTGCCCAGCACCGGCACGACCGGCCAGCTATTGTGTCGGCCGAGCCGCCCTGCGGTGATCCACCGCAGCAGCTCGCGCCAGGGTTCCCGCCCCGGCGCGCGCCCCACCTGGTCGGTCTGTCCGGCAAGACGCCGCGCCGCATGGACCTCGTCATCGGTCGTCATACCGGTCATCGTTTCCTGAGCATGCGACACCTGTCAGCCGATGAGGACATGCTCGAGGTGACTGTCGCTTCTGATGGGTACTTGTCAGTGGCTGAACGACTCGCTGAAGCTGAACAAGAACTCGCCGCCTCTCTGCGCGCCGACCCACTGCGCATCAGCCCCATCCCGCCACCAAAGAACTGGCCTCGGGCGCGGCCAGCTTCGACGACCGCACCCACCTGCGTTTACAGCGCTCATCCGATTCAAGGCTCATACTGGGGAACCGGCTGCCGCCGCGCCCGACGGGCGGCGATAATACCGGCATGCGCCCTGTAGACGAGTCCAGTCTTGACAGCTGCTCCTGGATCGTATGGGACCTGGAGGTCCGTGACCCCGGACAGTGTGCGCCTGAGGGCGTCGCTGAACGAACTGAGAAGCCGATGAAGGAGTTGGCGTCCTCACTCGGCTGTGTGCTCGACGCCTGCATCGACGACGACTCCTACGATCTGACGCCCGAGGGAACCTACTACTCCTGGCTCGTTCGGGTTCCCCGCAGCGAGCACGAGCACCGCGATGAGCACGGCGTTCCCCTCGTCGTGGTCCAGATGCACCAGCTTCTGCATTCCTTGCTCCCCGCGGAGTTGGAGAACTGGAGCATCAGGCCGGATCGCAGTCTCACGCTGCGCGAGGCTGCGGGCTCCACGCTACGGGATGCGTATCTCGACCTCCTGCGACCGTTCGAGACGGCCTTGGTGCCTCTGCGCAGGGACGGCGCCGAGGAGTTGGAGCCGCGGGCCCAGTTCTGGGCAAGCGATGGTCACACAGTGGCCGGCACATACGCGCTGTGGCTGTGTGCGGATCCCGACACCGCCGAGCACTCGGCCTGGCTGGTTCTGTACGTCGGACTGGTCGCGCAGGATGCGTTCTGGCGGTCGCAGGCCGGGGCAGGCATGCGCCGGTACGGGGTCGCCGAGGAAGCCCCGGTGCTGCTGACGCCCCGACCGGCGTTGCCGACGTGGCTGGCCAGCCTCACCACCTCGTTGTTCTCGAAGAACGCGCGGCCGGGTTCTCCTGCCGCCTACGGGGCGGGGGCCAGACATCAGTGGACGTCTCAGGACGCTGCCGTGCTGGCCGACCGTGTTGTTCGCGACCTGCGCTCGCTGCTTCCCACGTTGGCCCGCTCACGCTGAGCCCGCCCGCCACGAACTGCCGTCCCCGCATGGCTGACGCTGATCCGGCCCGTGCTCCTTGCCGAACACGGCGCCCGCCTGCGAGCCTGAATGAGCCTCGACAGGCTGGCGGACACGGTACGGCAGTGGATCCACCTGGCCACATGGCTGGACTCCCGGGGCATCGACAACACCAGCGTCCTGCACGACTACGGCTGCACCTGAGTGGAAACGATCTCGGCCGGAGTCGTGCCTTCTGGACCTTGTCAGCAGCGACATGTTTGTAGGGGCGTGGGTCGGCTGTTGCTTCAAATCAACCACGGACGCGGACAGAGCACCCGTCATACTCGACGGCCGCGCAGGTGCGCCCCACCCCGACGCCTCCAGCTCACACCAAAGGCCATGGACGACGGGCTGGTCCTGTGCGGCGTGTGCCGGGCCCCGTTCGAGGTCCGCGAAGGAGCCGACGCCGTCTGACCGCACCGCCAGTGAAGCCTCTGCGATCCTGGCGGCAGCGAAACGATGCACCCATACACGTTCGAATATCCCCCGATCGAGAGGACGACGCTGTGCCCATCTCCTTCCGGTACGCCGATGATGCCGAGCGTGAGCACGCCGAGCGGCTCGCCGCGGCCCGCCAGCAGCTCGCCCACGAAGGGGTGCTCAACCCTTCGTGGGAGGAGTTGACCGACGATGAGCGCGCTGGAGCCATGGTGGAGGCTGTCCACTACCTGCGGGCCGGGCGGCGAGTTGGGCTGTACGGCTTCGACGCCGCCCCAGCGGTCACCGCGATGGTGCGCGACCTGGCCGGGAAGCCGATCCCCCGCGACGACTACGAGGCCTTCCTGCGCACGTGGATGGACGACAAGGACACCGGGGACCGACTCCCTGTGCTGGACGGCGCGGAGGCGTTCGTCGTGACCGCCCTGCTGGACGAGTTGGCCGGCGTCTATCCCAAAGAGCCGCTTGGACAACTCGCCCGGGAGATAGCGGTGCGGATCAACGATCGGCGCGGCATCTGATGGGTCTGCCCGAGGAGCACCGTACCGGCGATGCGGAGATCGACGCCATGCGGGAGATCGCACACGACCTGCACCAGCAGTTCACCGAACAGGCGGTCATCTCCCAGGCCGAGGGCGCCGTCGCGAGTGCCCGCCTGGCAGAGCTTCAGGAACGAAGCAAAAAGGCCTACCGCAGGATCGCGGCGATGCGCGGTCAGCTCACCCGGGCGCGCAAGAACGGCAGCGCCGAAAGGGTCGCTGCGGCTGCGGTGAAGCTGGAGCAAGCCGAAACCGAATTCGGCCAGGTCTCGCATGCCTGCATCGAGGAGGGCCACCAGATCCTCGCGGCTGGGCTGGAGCGCAGTGGCGCGATGCTCGACACGATGGGCAAGGCGTGGGATGCCGACCGGGCCGTGACCGACGCGCTCGCCCGGCCACGCCCGCCGATGTAACCCCCTGGGTGTCAACGGCCCGTTGACGCGACCCGTCCGGCGAGGCGGTCCGCGCGCTGGGAGGCACCCTGTTTGGTGACGTGCAAGGCGTCACCGACTGTTGACCAGGCCGCTTTATCCGCTCGGACGGCGGTGATCAGGTCGAGTTCCAGGCGGTCGAGGTCGGCGAGCTCCGCCTCCAGTTCGGCGCGCACCATCGGGGCGAGGGTCAGTGCGGCTACCCGGGCGGTCCGGGGGGCGTCGGGGTCGGCGGTTGCCGCGGTGAGGGCGTCCCGGGCGGGCATCGGGTGCAGGTGCCGCTGCCAGGCGGCCCGGTGGTCGCCTTGGGCGTAGCGGGCGGTGAGGTACTCGGCGGCCCAGGTGCGGTCCCCAGGCCGGGAGTGGTCGAGGTCGTCGGCCAGCAGCCCGGCCAGCCCGTGACGGAGCAACCGGTCGGCCAGAGATCGCGGGGTGGTGTAGCCGTTCTCGGCGGCCAGGAGCCGGGCGGCGAGGACGGCCTCGCGGTCGTTGAGCGGCCGGTCGGGGTGGTCGGTGTCTCGGGCGGCTTGCTCGATGGCCCAGCCGAGTGTGGACTCGTACTCGTAGGGGTCTTCGGCCCGGGTGGTGCGCAGGTAGCGCACCGCCTGGAGGGACAGGGCGTCGTCCTGCACGATCCGGTGCAGCGTGAAGAGGGCCGGGTCGAGGCCGGTCTTTTTGGCGAGTTTCGCGAGGTGGGCCTGCATCGTGGTGTAGGTGGGGCCGTTGGAGTAGTGCAGGTTCCACAGGCGGCCACGCTCGCCATAGGCGGCATCGATGGACACGTCTGTGATCTTCTCCAGCTCGCTGACGAGGCGGTGGATCTGCGTCGAGCGGCTGGGCATCGGTCCTCCTTCTCCTAGGCGTCAACATAGTGTTGACGTGTCTCATCATGCCAGGTGCGAGGCCCTGCGGAGATGTCTGGGGCCCTTGCAGATGTCAGTACGGCACGTGAGTTGTCAGTGGACTTGGCAGTGGGCCATCGGGGATGGCAGTAGACGCGTGTACGACAGGAGGTTCAGCCCGTGGCATCTGGCCGTATCCCTCGGCGTTTGACGTTGGTGGTTGAGCCACAGCCGGGTGAGTCGTTCGCCTCTTGGGTTGATCGGATGGCGGTGCGGAACGGATGCCCGCCGTGGACGCTCGTTGAGTCTTTGGGGCTGGACGTGCGTGCGAAGGCTGGCGATGTCCGCTCGCTGGCGTACGGCGTCGTCGCGAATCCAGAGACGTACGAGGCGATCAAGTCCGCCACGGGAGTGGATGCCAAGATCGTCCGGGGAATGCACCTGGAAGTGTTCGACGGCTCCGCCGTGAACTTGGCGGGCGTCCGTGTGGGGGACAAGGAGTCGGTCCGCCGGGCGGAGACTCGTGAGTGGGCGCAATTCTTCGGCGGTCGGGCTTGCTCAGAGTGCTTGGCGGCTTCGGAGGGAGCGTGGCAGATGTGGTGGAAGCTGGGTTGGGCCGGGGTCTGTCCGATCCATCGGGTGGGTCTGGTGGATCACTGCCCATCATGTCGCGTACGCATACGACGGGGGTCAGCTGGTCAGCCGCGTGGCCTGTCCCGCACACGCGTACCTGCCCCGCTGCAATGCGGCGCGATCCTCAGCGGGAGTGTTTGCGATCAACCGATCCCGCAGATCAGGACGAGTACGGTGAGCAATCAACTCGTCCACGCGCAACGGATGATGCTCGGGGTGGCGACGCGCCGCCGACCTGCGCTGATCGCGGCCCAGGTGGTGGGGGCCAGCCAGTGGTTCGCGGCGTTGAAAGCGATTGCGATGTTGGTCCGCCTGGGGATGCCGGAGGTTCTGCCTCTACTGGATGCGATGCCTCCCGATGCCCGGCGGGCAATGGCCACAGAAGCGGTGGTGCGCCGGTGGAATCGGGCAGGGTCAGCGGGCCGCTTCGGGATGATTCCACAGACCGCGTTGGTGGCAGCGGGATTGCTGGCAGTGGCCTTGCGCGTGGTCGCCGCGGAGGGGGAATGGGAATTGGCGGCCCGGTTGAAGCCACTGGCCGCAGCCGCTCGAATCAGATGGAACGGGCGGCATCCGGATCCGCTCGCGGAATTGGATCTGCCATCCGTGTTTGCAGAAGCCCTAGATGTCTTGCCTCGGCGCGGTCGCCGGTCCTGAGCGAGGCGGGGGAGTGGAATGGTGGTGAATCGATTGGTCTGTGGGCAATGGGTCCAACTAAGGGGGCATGGCAGGGAAAGCGAGGACAGAGCCGATCACAGGGCGCTACTGTGACTTGCATCACAGTAGTCTACCGGGCGTTGCCGAGGTCTGGATGACCAAGAACAGGCGGCCTGACGGTCTATGGAGGCGTGATGAAGCTGGCTGCCGACCTGCAGCTACGCAGCGTCCAAGTTCGCTACCTGCACCCGGATGGGCAGGAAGAGCGCTGCTCGCTCGAAGATGCCGCCGAGGTGGCCTTCGAGAACTGCGGCGCGATCCGGCGCATCCCGCACCGCGCCGATCAGGCGCACACACCGAGCACCCACTGGTCCTCCACGACGAACCGGATGATTGAATGCGAGTCGTATCTGGAGAGCGTCTGGATGACGCTGCTGGACTTCAACCCCGAGGTGAGCGGCTTCTCCGGCCAGCCGATGCAACTGTTCGGTGTGGATGATCGCGGCTCCTGGAAGGCCACGCCTGACTTGTTCGTCCGCTGGCTGGACGGCTCGGCGACGATGATGGAAGTGAAGAATCCCGCCCGGCTGGCCGATGCGAAGGTGAAGGCGACCGCCGAGCGGGTGGCGGCCTGCTGCGCGGTGGCGGGCTGGGGCTATGAACTGGTCGGCGAACCGCCTGGGCGGCAGCGCACGATCAACGTGCTGGCGTTGGCGGGTTATCGCCGCGAGATGGTGGGGGTGAGCCACTACCGTGCGCAGCTGCTGTCCCTGGCTGGCGAGCCGGTGCAACTAGGACAGCTGGTCAGCTTTACCGCCGAACCGCTGGTGGCCCGTGCGGTCGTGCTGCACCTGTGCTGGACCGGGGAACTGGCAGTGGACCTGACCCGGCCGCTGGAGGACACCAGCCTGGTTCAGGCCACTACGGCGAGCAGCGGCGCTGGGGCGCGGCAGTGAGCGGAGACGGAGAGGCGACCGGTCGGCGGCTGGCGACGGGCGAGTGGGTGTGGTTCAACGACGCACGCCACCAGGTGGTCGGTCAGAGCGGCAGCGAGGTTCACCTGCGGTCGGCCGGTGGGGAGTGGACGGCCATCTACATCGCGGCCCTGATGGCGGCGCCCGGGTTTCGGCTGGTCAGCGAGATCTCTGCCGAGTCGGCCTCCTCTGCCGTCGACGCCGGGGCGCTGCTGGACGGCTTGCCGGAGGACAAGGCGGCAGCAGTGCGTGACCTCGAAGCGCACTTGAACGAGATCAAAACCGGCTACCGCAGCGGCGATCCGGAGCAGGCCGCACCAGGTGAGCCACGCCCCGCCTACGATCTGGCGTTACATCCGCGGCGCGGTGATCGGGTCCGGGCTAAAGCCGCTGAACTCGGCATCAGCGAGCGGACGATCTGGCGCAAGCTGCGCCGTTTCCGTACGGAGGAACGCCCCGGGTTGATCGACGGGCGCGGCGCTGAGGTACGCGATCCGCTGGCCCGCGCCGATCAGCGAGTGCTGGATGCGATCCTCGCGCAGCACCGGGTCGGTGAACGGGAGGACTCCACCGGCGGCTTGGACCGGTTCTGCCGGCGGCTGCAGGATCGGCTGGATCACGAGTACGGACTGGGGACGGTGCAGATTCCCTCTGCCAAGACCGTCGCCCGCTACGTTGAGGTGCTGCTGCCGGGCCAGTACACCTTCGGTCGCGCTCCCTCGCGGCGCAGCGCGGCGGCGCGGCCGCAGCGTTCCTACCGGCCAGACCCGGCGGTGCGGCCGGGCCAGGTGGTGATGATCGACGCCACCCCGCTGGACGTGATCGCCTACGACCCGATCGGCGACGTCACCCATAAGGTGCACGTCGTGCTGGCGATCGACGTCGCGACCCGGACGCTGCTGGCCTGGCGGATGACCGTGAGCGACACCCGTGCGGTCGACGTGGTGATGCTGCTCAACGACGCGATCACACCGGAGCCGATGCGGCCCGGCTGGCAGCAAGCGCTGGCATTCCGGATGCTGCGCCTGCCCATCACCCGCGAGGTGGACCTGGAAGAGCGGCTGGAGCTGGCCGCGGCCCGGCCGGTGATCTGGCCGGAGGAGATCCTCGCCGACCACGCCAAGGTCAACCTGTCGGACGCGCTTCGCGAGGCCTGCCTGGATCTGGGTATCAACCTGGGCCTGGCCCGCAAGGCCAACCCCACCGACAAAGCCAACATTGAACGCGCCTTCGGCATTATCAGTGAAGATTTCGCCAAGCATGTCGCCGGCTACAAGGGCTCTGACACCTCCAGCCGGGGCCGGCTGGAGGAGCACGCCGCCCGGTGGAGCCTGGAGGACTTGGAGGAGTTCTTCGCCGAGTACGTGGTGGCCATCTATCAGCGGCGCGTGCATTCGGGACTGATCGTCCCGGGGTTCCCCGAGCTGGAGATGTCACCGAACCAGGCTTACAGCCTGATGGTGGCCCGCTACGGCTACATCGTCTGCCCGCCGAGTTCGCACCACTACTGCAAGCGGCTGCCGATCGAGTACCGGGTGATCCGCCCGGAGGGGGTGCAGCGCGACTACCTCATCTACGATGATCCGATCCTGGGCAACTACCGGCGGGCGATCTCGCCCGTCCCGGGCAAGGGCAGGAAGTGGCCGATCCGCTACCACCCCGGTGACCCCAGCCGGGTGTTCATCTTCCTCGAAGGCGCCTGGCACGTGCTGTTTTGGACGCATCTGCCGGACCCGGCCATCCCGTTCACCTGGCGAATGGTCGAACAGGCCCGGAAACTGCTGCACGAGGGCGGACTGCGCGAGCCGAGCCAGCAGGACATCGCCCAGGCCCTGGTGGATCTGCAACGCCGCATGGACGCACCCGAGTCGGCCACCGCCCGCACCCGCCGCGAGCTGCTGCGGGCCCGCGAGGACGCGCGCGCCATCAAACGTGATCAAGCTCGCGCCCAGATCCGCGAACAGGAGGAGCCGCCTCCGGCGCTGACCTTGGTCCCGCCCGCCGAAGAGAAGGAGCCTGTGGATGCGGTCGTGGTGGACCTGAGCGAGCTTGAGGAGTTCGAGATCTGGAACCCCGGCGCGCCGCAGGGGCCGGACGGCGCATGAGCAAGCGTGTCGCGCAGCCGCGTACCAAGGAGCACTGGCGCGAGCTCTGCGCCCGCCAGGCCCCGCCGCGGCCGGAGCCGGTCAGCCGCAGCGAGTACGACAGCTGGCCCGCCGAGCGCCGGGGCCCGTTCGATGAGCAGCGCGCACGCTGCAACGCCAACCCGCCGTTCATCAAGCACCCACAGATTCTGCAGGTGCTGGCGGTGCTGAAGCCGAAACTGACCCAGGGCCGATATAGCGAGGACGGCACTTACCACAGTGCGATCATCAACGGGCCCGGGCACTGCGGCAAAACGTCGCTGCTGAAGATGATCGGCAAGGACTACGAGCTGGCCTGGCGTGAGCGCCACCCTGGCTGGGCGCCCCGGCCCGGCGTGTCCGCGTCGGAGTTCCGCGGCGACTTCCTCGGCGACCGGGTGCCGGTCATCTACGTCAGCGTCAGCACCGGCGCCACCGCAGGCATGCTCTCCCAGGCCGTCGGCAAGTTTTTGCACGTCCCGACCCCCGGCCGCGCAGCGAACAAGTGGACGTTGACCGACCCTGTGCTGGATGCGATGGAGGCCGGCGGTACCGAACTGCTGCTCCTGGACGACCTGCACATGCTGGACAAGATCCGCGACGATGGCCAGGAAATGAACGACCACATCAAGAACCTAGCCAACCATGCCGCGGTCACCATCGTCGGCGCGGGGATCCTGTTGGAGCAGGGCAACCTGTTCACCGACGGAGCTCCGCCCCGCACCCTCCCAGGCAAGGCCGGCACTGCCCTCAACGGACACGAGCGCGGCCGGGCCGGGCAGTTCGGCTCCCGTTTCGCCGACCTGCAACACCTGGCACCCTTCCGGATCACCACCGCAGAGAAACAGCGCACCTGGATGTCGCTGGTGCGTCACTTCGAGAGCAACTTGATCCTGCTCGATCACCAGCCCGACTCCCTCACCTTGAAGCACTGGCGTTACCTGTACGAACGCACGTCTGGCTACATCGGCGGGCTGGCGATGCTGTTCAAAGACGCGGCGCACATGGCGATGGACTCCGGTGCTGAAGCGCTCACCCGCGACATCTTGGACAGCGTGATCCTCGGTCACGACGATGAGGTCGACTACGCCAAGACCAAAGCCCGCCGTCAAGCCGCCGCCAAGCGCCGGGCGAAAAGCGCCCCGCCCGCGTCCGGGCAGAGCACGGGCACCGGATGATCCCGCGCTACACCGCCGAACTCGCCGAGTCCCCGCGGCCACCGCTGCGCCGACTGGCCCTGGTGCCCCCGCCGGCCGATGGCGAGGCTTTCCACTCCTGGTTCTTCCGCCTGGTCGAGGCACACCACAGCCACCGCGACACAATTACGTCCCTGCTCGGTCTGCCCGCTTACACGCCCCGGCGCTACACCTTGGGAGAGGACTTCTTCGCCATCCACGATGGGGAATACGTCTTCGAGAACCTGCGCGATGCCACCGGCCTGCGCGCCCGTGCCATGAACGCCATGCTGCTCACTGGCCAAGGCGGCCGATTCATCGCCCATAGCTGGACCGGCAACACCACCACCCGCCCTTGGCCATGGCGCACCGACACTGCAGCCATCTGCCCTCGTTGCCTGGCCGCGCCAACCCCGATCTGGCGCATCGCCTGGCATCTGCTGCCGTGTGTGGTCTGCCCCCTGCACCGCGTCTATCTGACGGGCTGGTGCCCAAGCTGCCACACCCGGATCAGCGTCGGCGACACCCCTCGCTATCGGCGCGAATGCAACGGACCCTTCGGTCGGCAAGGACGCATCATCGGCTCTCGGAACTGCCGCCAGCAGCTCGCTCAGCTCCCTTGCCATCAGCTCGGAGACGAGCGTCTCCTGCGCATCCAGCACGACCTCTGCGCCCGCCTACGTCGCCCACGAGATGGCCCCATCGAACCCACCAAGGACTTCTGGGACCTCTATGAGCTGCTATTTCGGCTGGCCATCTATCTGGGCACCCCAGAGATGCTGCCCACCGGCACCGACGTCCACCTCTGGTGGACCTTTCACGAGTTCTGCCATCTACGCGACCAACTCGCTCTGACCAGCGGCCCCGCAGCCCGCCAGTTCTGCCGCGACTTGCTCAATTACCAACCCGGACCGTTGCTCAGCGCGGCCGCGATGCTCATCGTCGATGAGATCCGCCTCGACGGCACTTTGCTGGACGCGCTGCGCTACTTCATAGACCAGCGCCGCTTCGACCCCTGGGCCGGAACCCTCTGGCACGAGTTCTGCGACGACTACCACCCCACTGCGATCACCAACCGGGTCCTCAACCACCTCAAGATCAGAAACGTGGACCCAGCACTGCTGAAACCGCTCGCTCTCTGGGAACCAGGCGCGCCACATCACCTGCACCGACCCGAAACCATCGAGGACCTCGGCCTCCCCGAAGCCGCACTACTCCTGGCCGGCGAAGGACTACGCCCATGACAGACGGCCGAAGACGTCCTTATGCCCCTGCAGTGAGCACATTCGCAGGCAACAAAATCGCGATCAGCGGTGTCCCTCACCTAGAAACTGCCGCGCGCCACGCAGTTCGGTCCGAAGCCGCCCCTGAGTCATGTCGCACCGCAGGCGCACATCCATCGGACCGGGCAAACCGGCCTCCGAGCGCAGCCCTGAAGGCACCTTGTCCGCGTCGAGTCCATCGCGCCGGGCGATGAGCAGCCCCAGCTCGTACCGGCTCACCGCATCGGCTCCGGCGACGTGGTGGATGCCGTGATACTCGGATGAGGCGAGTTCGAGGAGAGCTGCGGCGAGATCGGCGACATGCACGGGACATCGCACATCGTCGGTGAACAACGTTCCCCTGACCCCGCCGCCGGCCAGTCGATGCACCAGCGCCTCGTGCGGAGAACCGCCGTCACCGATGATCAGGGATGTCCGAACTACCGCTGAGTTCGGCACGATGGCGTCCACCGCCGTCTCGGCGGCGGCTTTGGCGGCACCGTACGGGGTGATCGGGTCGGGAACGCACGTCTCGTCATAGCGAATCGCCGCACCGGAGAAGACCGCGTCGCTGGACACATGAACCAGGCGCCCGCCTGCCGCGGAGGCGGCGAGAGCCACGTTCACGGCACCCACCGCCGTGGTCGCCCAATCCGTCTGCCGGAACGCGGCATTGATGACCACCTCCGGACGCAACGCGCCGATCAGGGCGCCAACTTCCTCTCGCCGGCGCACATCGAGCGGCGACCACTCAACACCCGCAATCTCTCCCGATCGGGTCAGGTAGGTCCCGGCCACCTCGTGCCCGGCCGTCAAACACCGCCGGGCGAGCTCGCCGCCGAGAAAGCCACTGCCACCGACGATGAGGATTCGCATGGGCGGCCACCATAGTCGCTCATGTTCAACTGGCGTTCGATCCGACACACATGGTGCTGTATCAGTCGCAGCGCGCAGCCGGTCGATCATGATGGGCTGCGATTTCAGGTACGGGACTCGCAGATCAGCCAGTGCTCACTCGACGGCTGTGGAGACATGGCCAAGCGGCGCCAGATGGGCGAGGTCGTATCAGCCGACCTCCATCAACTCGGCGGCAAACAGCGCGCTCGCCGCCCTGAGGATCTCGTTGGCACGCTTGAGCTCGGCGTTCTTTTTGCGGAGATCGCGCAGCTCTGCCAGTCGGATGGTAACCAGTTGGTCGTCGTCTTGGTGCGTGGCCTCATCCTCGCGAATCCATGTCCGCAGTGCTTCGCGATGGACTCCTAGATGCTCTGCCAGACGGCTGATGGCCGGTTTGGGTTCCGACTCCCGGTACAGCTGCACCGCATGCGATCTTAGGTCATCGGGGTACTTTCTTACGGCTGGCACCCGATCGTTCCTCTTCCCTCGTGAGCCGAGCGACCTTCTGATGGCGATCATGACAAGGCGTGATGCCATCTGAAACCTCACTTCGATCTCTAACGGAGAGCAAGGCGATCACACTCCGTTAGATGTACCACGCATGGTACAGACTTTGGGTGGGGTGCATACCAGGTTTGGTACGTGCCATCTGCGATCACGCCCCGACTCACTGAACTGCGTAGACAGTTCGGCATCAGGGTCCGTGAGGTGCGTGAACAGCGGGGGCTGACCCAGGAGACGCTGGGTGAGATGGCAGAGGTCGACAGAAAAACCATCAACCGGATCGAGAACGGCGCTTACAGTCCGTTGCTGGATCACGTGTTCAAGATCTCCGACGCGCTCCAAGTGTCAGCCGCTGAGCTGTTTCGTCAACCGATCTCGTGATCGTGCCAAACGCGAAAGCTCCGTGGTGCAAGCGCACCACGACGTGCTTGCCCGCCGGTGGCGGCAAAGGTACTCAAAGACGCCGGCCCGCTTGCTACGGGAAAACTCCATCGGCTGTGACGGCACGGCTCACCAGACCCTGATGATCTAGATAGGTTGCTCCCTCACTTCCGGCCTGCCGGCGATCACACCTGTCGGATGGCGGGTGCACGCCGCTCTCCCGGCAGACGTGAACGCGGAAACGCCGCCTTCACGCTCGGCCTTCTCGAAGACTCGGAGGGATTCCCCGCTCGACTTTCATCATATATCGTCGATATTCGATGAATGAGGAGAAGGAACCTCTGGCGCGGGCCGAGGCCGAGGAGTACGCGAGCTGGTTCAAGGCGCTGGCTGATGCCACGCGCATCCAGATCGTGTCGCTGCTGGCCAGGCGCCGCGAGCCGATGACCGTCGGGGAGATCGTGACCGCTTCCGGGGTGGGGCAGTCGACGGTCTCCCACCATTTGAAGATCCTGGCCGAGGTGCGCTTCGTGCTGGTGGACAAACAGGGCACCTCCAGCCTGTACCGGATCAATGAGGAGTGCGTGAGGTGCTTTCCCACCGCCGCCGACGTCGTGATGGGCAACCCCGTCCCAGCCACCCCCACCCGCGACTGAGGAGCCGAGCATGGCCCACGACGAGGTAACCGACCGCTATTCCAGCCTGGCCCGCGCAGCGATCTCCGGCGAGACCGTCATCGACTGTGGTCCCGACGCGTTCGAGCAGGGCTGCTTCGGCCCCGCTGGCTACGACGACACCGCGGGGTTGCCTGAGGGTGCGCTGCGCGCCAGCCTCGGCTGCGGCAACCCGGTCGCCGTCGCCGAGCTGCGTAAGGGCGAGACCGTGCTCGACCTGGGCTCCGGGGGCGGCATCGACGTTTTGCTGTCGGCGCGCCGCATCGGCCCGTACGGCAAGGCCTACGGCCTGGACGCCAGCGCCGACATGGTGGAGCTGGCTCGCCGCAACGCCGAGCAGGCGGGCGCGGCCAATGCCGAGTTCGTGTGCGGCACGATTGAGGCGATTCCGCTGGCGGATCACCTGGTCGACGTCGTCATCTCCAACTGCGTGATCAACCTGTCCAGTGACAAGGCGGCCGTGCTGGCCGAGACCTTCCGGGTGCTGCGGCCCGGCGGGCGCCTGGGCATCAGCGACGTCGTCACCGACAGCCTCACCGACAGTGTCACCGACGGAGCCGCCGAGGCGCGGCGACGCGCGGCCACCGAGCAGCGGGTGGGCTGCGTCGCTGGATCCCTCGCCGTCGTCGAATACCGGGCTCTGCTAGCGGCGACCGGGTTCGTGGCCACCTCGATCACTTTGACGGCCGATCACGGCGACGGCGTGCACTCGGCCATCGTCCAGGCGGTCAAGCCGGTGATCTCGCCGGGGCTGGAGATCCGGCCGATGCGTGAGGCTGACGCCTCCCAGGTGCTGGCCATCTACCAGGCGGGTCTGGAGGGCGGTCAGGCCAGCTTCGAGACCGTCGCACCCAGTTGGGAGGGCTTCACCGCCGGTAGGCTCCCGCGCCTGCGCTACGTCGCGGTCGACACCGACACCGACACCGGTGAGGTTGTCGGCTGGGTGGCCGCCTCACCGGTGTCGGCGCGCCCGGTCTACGCCGGAGTCGTCGAGCACAGCGTCTACGTCCATCCCGGCCGCCAGGCCCACGGCATCGGCCGCGCCCTGCTGACCGCGTTCATCACCGCCAGCGAAGACGCCGGCATCTGGACGATCCAGTCCGGGATCTTCCCGGAGAACGCGCCCAGCCTCTCCCTGCACCAGGCGCTCGGCTTTCGCGTGGTCGGCACCCGCGAGCGCGTCGGCCTCCACCACGGCACCTGGCGCGATGTGATCATGATGGAGCGGCGCAGCACAGCCGTCGGGCGATGACCTCAAGGGCGGGCAGACCGGGGGTGAGGTGCGGGAACATTCGGCGGCCGGTGGTGGTTATGCATCTCGTGGCCGGTGTGCCCAGTGTCCCCGGGCCTCACCTTCGCCTTCGCGGAATACCGTTCGGCTGGAGCCGCGTTGCGCATTTCGCCGAGAGGCGACCTGCACACCGGTACGCATACGGTGAAACCAAGGTCCCGCCCTGAGTCAGGGTGGGGCCTTCGGTGTGTCCGGGGGCCGTTAACGAACGGGCCACCAGTCCCGAAGCACAGGGAAGTTCATCCTCCTGCAGGAGCATGGCGAGCCAGCTTGATCGCCGAGATCAGCAGGATAGCGGCGAGGATGGGGATGAGGATCAGGTCAGGGATGGCGCCGAGCAGCAGGCCGCTCAGGAGCGCGCCGACGACCGAGCCGACGACCATGACCGCGATGAAGCGCAGGTTGGTGCCCAGGACGGCGAAGCTGCCATCGCGGCTGTAGCGGGTGAAGGCGACCAGCATGGTGGGCAGGGACACCAGCAGCGACAGGCTGCCCGCAGTCTTGATGTCGACGGCGTACAGCAGCACGATCGCAGGAATCAGCAGCTCACCGCCGGCCACGCCCATGATCGCGGCGACCACGCCGATGCCGAACCCGGCCGCTACCCCCGTGACCACCTGCACCGGGGCGGGCAGCACCATCGAGCCCAGGGCGGTGGTGTGGGTGAGCACCAGGGCGCCTGCCATGCCCACCATCAGGGCCGCCAGCACCTTGTACAAGGTGGCGGTGCGCATCCGCACCGCCCAGGCCGCCCCAGCCCAGGCACCTACCAGGCTTCCGGCCAGCAGGTTGACCGCCACCGTCCAGTGCGCGCCCAGCTCGGCGAGGGAGACGGCGGCCAGGCGGGCAGGCAGGGCGGTGAGCACCACGATCAGGCTCATCGCCTTGTTCACGATGACCGCTGACAGCGCGGCGAATCCGAACAGGCCGATCAACAGCGGCAGCCGGAACTCCGCGCCGCCCAGGCCGATCATCCCGCCCAGCAGGCCCACCGCCGCCCCGGTGCTAAAGACCAGCGGCGCCGAACCCGCCGCGCGGGAGGGGAGGGCGGCTTCGTTCGTGCTCACGCCCACCACGCTCCTTGCCGCCCGGCGCCCGCGCCGTGTGCGCGTCGGCTTCTACGATCTCCTACCGCCCCCGGCGGGCGACGTGCGGGGCTGAGACGGCCGCTGTGATCACCAGAGTTTGGGACTGCAGATTCGTTAGTGACCCCCTGCAGTCCGACGACTTCCCCTCTGGAGCATCCGCATCGGCAGCGTGCCAGACCGATGCTCCCTGACAGGGCTTATCTCCGAGCGGCCCCGGGCGGGGAAGGTGCACATCCGCTGTTCACGCGGCGTTTCCCCCGCCGGGATCGATGGATGCAAATATCGATGTAAGTCGAATTAGACACTCGTCGATTCCATACCGAACGCTCTGGGAGCCAGCGATGACCAGTACCTACCAGCGCGACGACCTGACCATCGACCAGCAGCTGGCGATTGCGACTGCGGCCCGCCGGCTGGGTGAGGAGTTCACCGGCACCTTCTCCTCCGAGACGATCGAGCGGTTCCTGCATACCAGCTACGACCAGTTCGCCACCCGCGCCGTCGTGGCCAACTTCCTGCCGCTGCTGGCCGAGCGCTTCGCCCGCCAGCGCCTGCACGCCCTGGCCCGCGTCGAGGGCAGAAGCGACGGCCGTCCGATCGTGCTGTTCTTGTGCGTGCACAACGCCGGCCGCTCCCAGATGGCGCTGGGCTTCTTCCAGCATCTGGCCGGTGAGCACGCGGTCGGCTGGTCGGGCGGCTCGAAGTTCGCCGTCGAGGTCAACTCGGCCGCGATCGCCTCAATGGCCGAGGCCGGCATCGACATCTCCCGGGAGTTTCCCAAGCCGTGGACCGAGGAGATCGTCCGGGCCGCCGACGTCGTGGTCACCATGGGCTGCGGGGATTCCTGCCCGATCTTTCCCGGCAAGCGCTACCTGGACTGGGAGCTGGAGGACCCGGCGGGCAAGAGCGTCGAGGAGGTGCGCCCGATCCGCGAGGAGATCGAGCGCCGGGTGCGCGCCCTGCTGGCCGACCTCGACGTGCCCGCCACTCGATGAGCGTCCCCGCCACACCGAGCATGAATAGATGTATGTCAATATAGGTGAAGGTCTACTTCGACAGACTTCTATGTCAAGAGAGGGGGTCCGGTGGAGCCGCTGGAACTTCTGGAGTGCAGTGCGCCGCTGACGCGCGAGCCGCTGAACGCCGGGCAGGCCGCCGCTGCTGCGCGGGTGTTCAAGGCCCTGGGCGACCCGGTGCGACTGCGGATCTTGTCGATCGTGGCCAGCCACGGCGGCGGAGAGGCGTGCGTGTGCGACATCACCGCCGCCTTCGACCTCTCCCAGCCCACCATCAGCCATCACCTGAAGGTGCTCAAAGAGGTCGGGCTGCTGGTTTCGGAGCGGCGTGCCTCTTGGGTGTACTACCGGCTGGTCCCCGAGACCCTCGGTGAGCTGTCGGCCCTGATCGATGTCCCGGCCACGGCCTGACCCGACCGCGAAGGAAAACCCATGTCATCCTCACCGTCCACCCGCGCCCCGGCGAGTCAGCCAGGCGTGATCGGCGCCCTGTCCACCTTGGACCGCTTTCTGCCCATCTGGATCGGGCTGGCGATGGCCGGCGGGCTGCTGCTGGGGCGCCTGGTGCCCGGCTTGGACTCCGCGCTGGAGGCGGTCAAGATCGGCGAGATCTCGCTGCCGATCGCGTTGGGCCTGTTGCTGATGATGTATCCGGTGCTGGCCAAGGTCCGCTACGACCGCCTGGGCGCTGTCACCGGCGACCGCCGCCTGCTCATCGCCTCCCTGGTGCTGAACTGGGTCCTCGGCCCGGCGCTGATGTTCGCCCTCGCCTGGACGTTCCTGCCCGACCTGCCGGAATATCGCACTGGGCTGATCATCGTCGGCCTGGCCCGCTGCATCGCGATGGTGCTGATCTGGAACGACCTGGCCTGTGGCGACCGCGAGGCCGCCGCCGTCCTGGTCGCCATCAACTCGATCTTCCAGGTGATCGCCTTTGCCGCACTCGGCTGGTTCTACCTGCAGGTCCTGCCCGGCTGGCTGGGCCTGGGCGAAGGCACCGCGCTGCAGGTCTCGGCCTGGGACATCGCCTGGTACGTGCTCATCTTCCTCGGCATCCCGCTGGCGGCCGGATACCTGTCGCGCAAGCTGGGCGAGCGCACCCGGGGCCGTGACTGGTACGAGGAGCGCTTCCTGCCGAAGATCGGGCCGATCGCGTTGTACGGGCTGCTGTTCACCATCGTCATCCTGTTCGCCCTGCAAGGTGAGACGATCACCTCTCAGCCCGGCGACGTGGCCCGCATCGCGGTGCCGTTGCTGGCCTACTTCGCCCTCATGTGGGGTGGCTCCTTCCTGGCAGGCCGGGCGATCGGCCTGACCTATGAGCGCACCACGACGCTCGCCTTCACCGCGGCGGGCAACAACTTCGAATTGGCCATCGCGGTGGCGGTCGGCGTGTTCGGCGTCACCTCCGGTCAGGCCCTGGCCGGGGTGGTCGGCCCGCTGATCGAAGTGCCCGTCCTGGTGGCCCTGGTCTATGTCAGCCTGTGGGGCCGCCGCCTGTTCACCACCTCCACCTCCACCACCACTGAGGGATCGGTTCATGCCTGACAAGCCCAGCGTGTTGTTCGTCTGCGTGCACAACGCCGGACGCTCCCAGATGGCCGCCGGCTGGCTCACCCACCTGGCGGGCGACCGCATCGAGGTCCGCTCCGCAGGCTCGGCACCCGCCGAGAGCATCAACCCGGCCGCCGTGGCGGCGATGGCCGAGGTCGGCATCGACATCACCGGCCAGACACCGAAGATCCTCACCACCGAAGCTGTGCAGGACCCCAACGTGGTCATCACCATGGGCTGCGGGGATGCCTGCCCGTTCTTCCCCGGCAAGCGGTATGAGGACTGGAAGCTCGACGACCCGGCCGGCCAAGGCATCGAGGCCGTGCGGCCGATCCGCGACGAGATCCGCGACCGGATCGAGAAACTGATCGCTGAGCTGGATGCCAGGTAGCCACCGTCCGCCCCGTCCCAGGCGGGGCGGAGGGGGCGCCGCCAGCACCTGCCTCTTAGGCCTGCGGCGGTTGTGCCAGCAGCCACACGGTGGCCACCAGCAATCGCGCGGCGGCCAGCAGGGTGTCCGGCTCGACGCGCTCGGGGGTTTCGGCGGGGGTCTGGTAGCCGGGCATGCCCATCCCGACGCCGATCGCGGCCAGCCCAGCCGCGGCGTAGCGGCGGTTGTCGGAGGCCATCGCCCCGGCCCGCAACGGCACGCCGGTCAGTCGCGCGGCCTGGTCGAGGGTGGCCAGCAGCCCATGCGCGGGCCCGCCCGCCTCGACGGAGGCGGCCTGGTGTAGCTGTGCCGCCCCGTCCAGGTTGATCACCAAGGTGTCCGGCGGTACGTGGGGGGCGTGGTGGGCTGCCCCCCACGCCCCCGCCTCCTCGGCGTCCAGGAAGGCCACTGCCAGGTCCACCGGCGCGGTTACGGCGGCCAGAACGCGGGCGGCCTCCAAGACCGCGGCCACGCCGGAGGCGTTGTCGGCGGCGGCCGGTAGCCGGCGGCTCGGGTCGTCGCCCACTCCGTCGAAGTGGGCGCTCAGCAGCACCCGAGGCCCGCCGCGCCCCGCGTTCGGCAGGCGGGCGTGGACGTTGAGGCCTTCGGCGCCGATCTGCCGCAGCGGCACCGAAGCCGTCACCTGCACGGGGGTGGTGGCGAGCGTGTCGGCCATGTGCTGGTGCAGGTCGGCGCGCACGCCGAGGATCGGCACCGCCCGGCTGGGCGGGCCGGCGATCATCTTGGGCATCCAGCCCTCGGCGTCGGTGCCGCGGGCCATCAATACCCCGACCGCGCTCTCGGCTTCGGCCCGGGTGCAGGCCCGCGCCCAGTCCCCGGCTTCGGCCAGCAGCCACCGGCCGCGTACGTTCGCGCCGTCAGCGTCGCTTGCCAGGGAGGCGATACGTGGCCGGGGCAGCTCAGCCGAGGCGAGGTGTTCGACGAAGTCGCGGCGATGCTCCAGTCGTCGCACTCGCCCATCGGTGCTCCACTGCAGGATCGGCGTGTCATACAGCTCGCGCACGCTGACGACCGGGAAGGGGACGAGTTCGACCTCGGCGCCCAGCTCGCGCAGCTGCTCGGCGAGCCAGGCGGCGGCGGCCCGGCCGCCGGGGGTGCCCACCCGGCGGCCCGCGTAGCCGTCAGCGGCCAGTTCCGCGACACAGGTGAGCATTCGCTGCGCACTTACCTGCTCCAGGGCGGCCGCCAGCTCCGGGATCTCGATCGCATCCGGCGGCACGAGCGACCGAGCGGACGGTGAGGAGCTCATCCACAGCACCCGGCGGAAGTGGCGGCGGCAGCGGGAGCCGAAGCGGCCGCCGGGGCCTGCCCGCAGCACCCGGCCTCGGCCGCCTGGCTCGCCGCCGCGGGGCTGCCGCAACAGGAGGTCGCCGCCGCTTCGGCCGCCGTGCTCGTCTCAGGTGCGGCGGGGCCACCGCAGCACCCTCCCGCCGCGGGTGGGGTGAACGCCTCGTCGAGGTTTCCGATGAATCCGCCGCTGATGCTGTTGGCCATCGCAGGCTCCCTTCGGCGCGGGAGCGAGGCGCGGCCGCCCCACCCCCATGAATTAGATAAATATCTAAGTAAGGTCACCATTCCACACTGTTTAGATGGACGTCAAGTTAGATGGAAATCTAATCGCCCTGTTGGCTATGACGTCGGTTCCCCCATCGAAGGGGCGGCTGACACGGGGCGTCACCGCGTTGACAGTGAACACGTTGAGTGTGCATTTGCTGACAATCAGGTTGAATCGTCGTCTACGGTGGCCGAGGTAGAGCTGATCGTCACTGTGGTCAAAGGAGACCCGCTGCTCATGTTGCACAGCCCTCGCCGCCTGGAGGCCCTGCTCGGTGCTCCTTTGCCTCTGGTCACCTACGCTCAGATCGCCGCCCTCGTCGACAACCCCGACGCCCGTGAGGCCGAGGACCTGGACTACAAGGTCGACATCCCCGATGGGGACAAGGAGCGCAGAGAGAAAGGCAACGACGACGTCGCCGTCGATGTCGCCACCTTCGCCAACCACACCGGCGGCCTGATCATCGTCGGGATGGCCGACGTCGGCGACATCCCCTCCAAGGCATTGGATGTGCGCTTCCAGCGGCTGCAGTCACGCATCCGCAACGCAGTCGCCACCCGCGTGCACCCCATGCCGCGCTTCGCCATGCGCGAGGTGCCCAACCCCGCCAACCCCGGTCACGGGTTCCTGCTGATCTCGATTCCGCCCAGTTCACAAGCCCCGCACGCGGTGTCCAACCCGGTGCAGAAGAACGAAAGCCCGCTGCGCTGGCCGCGCCGGCACGGAGCCGACAAGGTGTGGCTGAGCGAGTCGGAGATCGCCGCCGCCTACCGGCGCCGCCTCATGGGCGCCAGCGATCAGGTCGATCGCCTGCGCGAATTGGAGGACCAGGCGGTCATGGCCGCCGCGGTGACCAGCGCCCGGCAGGGCTACCCCAGGCCGCTGCTGGTGGTCACCGTGGTACCGGATCTGCCAGGAGACCTGCTGCTGGATGGGACGAAAGTGCGTGACTTCGACGAGCAGACCAAGAGCGAGGTGGTCATGCTGGGTGCCCACACCGTCACCTTCGACAGCGTCAGCGTGGCCCACCGCCGCCTGATCGCCGAGGCCGGCGCCACCACCGTCCATGCCGTACGCGCCCAGCTCTACACCGACGGCTCAGCCACCTTCGCCATCCACCCGACCGCCATTTCCCCGGCCGTCAGCGACAAGCTCACGGTGTGCGTCTTGGACGCGGAGATCGTCAGCCGGACGGCCAGCGCTCTGCGCTACCTGGCCCGCCACGCACGCGACCGCGCCGCCGCGGCCGGATCGGCGATGGCGCGCGTGATGCTGGTAGCCGACACGCATCTGCACCCGGTCGTGTCGGCCAAGCCGGAACTGGAAACCGCCTGGCCCTTCGACAACCCAGACCTCATCCGCTATCGCGTCGACCTCAACACCACGACCCGCATCGTCGACGCCCACCGGCCGCTGGGCACGCGCTTCATCCAGTTGGCCTTCGGGGAGTCGGCGGTGTCGCTGGATGACCTGGCCGACGATGGACAACCGCTGGCCCGTGCCACCGCCGCCTTGTGCGGTGACCTGTTCCAGGCCTACGGAGTACCGGAGAACCAGCAGATCCGCAGAGACGGCACCATCAATCCCCATGCCTGGGGCGGCCACTGGGATCAGATCAAGAAATGGGCTGAGAAAGCCAGCATTCCGCTGGCTGCCGAGGACTAAAGCGCCAGCTGCCCCATCACCTCGGCCACCGTGGTGCGCGCCGTGCGGGCGGCGCCGATCAGGGTGGCCGAGGCCGGGCCGGTCCAGTCGCCGTAGCCGAGCAGGTGCAGGCGCGCCTCACCGAGCGCACGGGTGCCCTCGGTCGGGATCACCCCGTCGGGACCGCGGAGTTTCAGCGGGGCCAGGTGGCCGAGCACGGGCCGAAAACCGGTGCACCAGATGATGGTGTCGCAGGCCAGGGTGGTGCCGTCGGCCCAGGCCACCCCGTCCGCGGTGAGGCGGGTGAACATCGGCTCGGCTTTGAGGGCGCCCCGCCTCCGGGCCTCGCGCACGACAGGGACAGCGACGATGTCGCCCAGGTCGCCGATGCCGGGCGCGTCAGCGAAGCGGGCGCGCCGGGTGGCCAGGTCGAACAGGGCCCGGCCGTCGATGTCGTCGCTCAGCAGCCGGGGCGGGCGCAGCGTGGCCCACGTCGTGTCGGCGACGGTGGAGACCTCCGCGAGGATCTGCGCCGCGGAGTTGCCGCCACCCACGATGACCACGCGCTGCCCGCGCAAGGGTGCGGGGCCGGTGTAGTTCGCCGTGTGCAGCTGCTGCCCGCGGAAGTCACCGATGCCGGGGTAATACGGCACGTACGCCCCGCCCCAGGTGCCGGTCGCGCTGATGACGATCCGGGCATGCCAGGCACTGGTACCGGTCTCGACGGCCAGCCGCTCACCGCCATCGCGCACGGCCGACACGCGGACCGGCCGGATGATCGGCAGCTCATAGCGCTGCTCGTAATCGGCCAGATAGGCGACCGCATTGGCCGCGCTCGGATAGCCGCCGCCCTCAGGGATGGGCATCATCCGGCCGGGCAGCGAGCTGTAGGGGGCCGGGGAGAACAGCCGCAGGGACGGCCAGGCATGCCGCCAAGCCCCGCCCGGCTCGTCGCGGGCGTCCAGGATGACGAAGTCCGCCCCTGCCCGGCGCAGGTAGTAGCCGGCCGCCAGACCCGCCTGCCCGCCGCCGATCACCACGACATCGACCGGCCGCGACGAGTGGGACACCGCCTTCGGGCCGGTCACACGCTCGTGGACTCGACCAGCGGGGTGAACAGCGCACCCAGGCGAGCCACCGCGGCCGGGACGATCCAGTAGTAGACCCAGGTGCCGCGGCGCTCGGAATCGATCAGTCCGGCCATCCGCAGCACTTTGAGGTGGTGGGAGATGGTGGGGCCGCTCAGGTCGAAGGCGGGGGTCAGGTCACACACGCACGCCTCACCGCCCGCATGAGAGCCGATCATCGACAGCAGACGCAACCGGACCGGGTCGGCGACCGCCTTGAGCATCACCGCCAGCTCGGCCGCGTCGCTCTCGCCGAGCGGCTCGCGGGCGATCGGGGCACAGCACTGGACGGTGGCGGTGGTCATACAACAACTCCCCTACTTCGACATTCGTCTAAATCATACGCGATGGTAGGCGACCAGCGCGAACGCGGCGATCGCGCAGGCCAGCGCAACGGCTGCCATCACCCACTGGTAGCCGACCGCTTGGGCCAGCGCGACCGCGCCCAGCGGCGCCAGGGCCTTGTCTGCGACGGAGAAGGCGGCGATGCGGCCTGACAGCGAGGCATAAGCGCTGCTGCCGTAGCGCTGCAGAAGCAGGTGCGGCAGGGTGATGGAGGCAATGCCGAAGCCGAGCCCAAATCCGAGCACGCAGCCGATGGCGCCCGGCACCGTGCGCCCGGCCAGCGGAAGCAGTGCGGCGGCGACGCCCTACAGGGCGAAGATCGCGGCGGCGATGAGGGCGGCGGGCAGGCGGCGTTGCAGGCCGGTGGTGAGCAGGCGGCCGGTCACCGACAAAACCCCCAGCAGTCCGGCCAGTGTGGCGGCCAGGACGGGTGAGTGGCCCAGATGGATGAGGTAGGTGATGAGCAGGATGGACATCACCGCTGCCGCGCCGCCGTTGGCGGTGAAGGCGATCACCAGCAGCCAGAACGGCCGCCGACGGGTGGCGGCCTTGACGACCTGAGCCCGCTCGTGGGTCGTGGCCGGCCGATGTCCGGCGCGGGTGGGGCGGCGCACGACGAGCGCGTGCAACGGGATCGCCGCTACTCCGTAGATCACGGCCAGGACCACCAGGGCGGTGCGCCAGCCGTAGGAGTCGACCAGCAGGCCGGTCAGCGGCAGGAAGATGGTGGAGGCGAACCCGGCGACGACGGTGAGCGCGAGCAGGGCGTTGGCTCGGCCCTGGCCGTGGGTGGGGCCGTCGAACCAGCTGACGATGACAGCGAAGGCGCTTTCGTACAACACCATCGCGCACGCGATGCCGATCGCGGCGAAGACCGCGTACAACTGGGGCAGGTTCTCGACCCGCGACCAGGCCAGGACGGCGAGCGTGCCGATGATCGACCCGGCGGTCATCAGGCCCCGGCCGCCGCGGGCGTCCAGCAGGCGGCCGACCAGCGGGGCGCACAACGCGGCGATCAGGATCGAGCCGGTCAGCGCGGCCGCGATCTGGGCGCCGCCGGCGTGCAGGTCGGCCGCCATGGGGGTGAGGAAGACGGAGAAGGCGTAGTAGAGCACGCCGTAGCCGATGGTCTGCGTCACGGCCAGGGCGGCGACAATCCGCCAGCCGCGCCCCGAACGCGGCCGGCCGCCGCCCCCTTTCTCGGGGGCGGCGGCCTCGGTGGCAGGTTCAGCGGCGGAGCTCACCCGCGCGTCCCGACACAGCCAATCAGCCGACGTCCATCCGCCGTGGTCATCCAGCGGCCAGGCGATGGATCTTCGGCGATAAACCCCTGGACGTGCAGCCGCCAGGCCAAGGGTCCGGCCGTCCGGGCGATTGCCGGGGCGAACCTGGGGTTGCTGCTCGGCTCGCGGGCGGCGACCAAGCGCTCTCCCAGCCGGTGGGTGTCGAGCGGTCCGTGCTCGCAGATCAGGCGCAGGGCTTCCTTCTGGGCGGCGGTGGGGTACCCCTCAGACATCTGAGGCTCCTTGTCGGTGCGGCTTCAGCGCTGGTCGATGGCCGGTGTTCAGCCGCAGCACCCACCACCGTCGCCATCGCCGCCGCCGACGGTGACCAGCGGGAGCGGGGCGGCCAGCAGGCCACCGCTGATCCCGGTGGCCAGGCCAACCTTGCGCTCTTGCGCCTCGACCAGCCCCGAGGAGCACACACCGGTCTCCGGCAGGTCCAGCTGCACGTCACGGGCGGCCTCCCCGTCGCCGTCCAGCGCGGCGACAACCGAGCGAACCTGCTCATACCCGGTGGCCATCAAAAACGTCGGAGCGCGGCCGTAGCTCTTGACGCCGACCGCGTAGTAGCCAGACTCCGGATGAGCCAGCTCGTCGACACCGTGCGCGGGGACGGTGCCGCAGGAGTGGGCGTTGGGGTCGATGAGCGGGGCCAAAGCGCGGGTGGAGCCGAGGATCGCATCCAGGTCCAGGCGCAGCTCCGAGGCGATGGAGTGGTCGGGGCGGTATCCGGTGGCGGCCACGATGCGGTCGGCGGTGACCGACTGCTCGGCGCCGGACGGGGCGCGGCTGATCACCGTTACCTGGCCGTCGTTCTCCGTGATCGAGTGGGTGTAGAAGCCGGTGACCAGGGTGATGCGGCCCGAATCGACGTGCGCCCGCAGCCGGGTGCCCAGTGCCCCGCGAGCCGGAAGGGCATCGGCCTCGCCGCCGCCGTAGGTGCGGTCGGCGTTGGTGGCGCGGATCGCCCAGGTGATCTGCGCATCTGGCAGCTCGGCCAGGGCCAGCAAGGTGGTGGCCGCCGAGTGGCCCGCCCCGACGACCAGGGTGTGCTTGCCCTGGTAGGTGTCGCGGTCGGCGCCCAGCACATCGGGCAGCGCGTGGTCGATGAACGCCGCCGCTTGCTCCTCACCGAAGGCGGGCAGGCCGCTCGCGCCCAGCACGCTGGGCGAGGTGTAGGTACCCGAAGCGTCGATAACGGCCCTGGCCTGCAACTCCTGGCCGTCGGACAGACGCACCAGGAACGGGACCTGCTCGCGGCCGTTGCTGCGGACCCGGTCGTATCCCAGGCGGCTGATCTCGGTCACCTTCACGCCCAGCCGGACCTTGTCGCCGAACAGCTTTGCCAGCGGAGCGAGGTAGTCGGCGATCAGCTCGGCGCCGGTGGGCAGCCAGTCGGGGTCCGGGGCGCTCCAGCCGTCGGCCTCCAGCAACTGGCGGGCGGCGCTGTCGATGTTGTAGCGCCACGGGCTGAAGACCCGCACGTGAGCCCACTGCGCGACTGACGCGCCGGCCTGCTGCCCCGCCTCCAGCACAACGAAGTCCAAGCCGCGCGCCACCAGGTGCGCGGCAGCGGCCAAGCCGACCGGGCCGGCGCCGATGACCACGACCGGCAGGGCACCGGGTGCGCCGGGCGCAGCGTGCGCCACAACCTGCTCGATCTCCACAGCAGCGGTGGTGGAAGTGGTGGTGGTGCCGCAGTATCCGTCACTCATGAGGGCCTCTCCTGCCATTCGTGCGACATGTGATCGCTGGATTTCAGCGGTGGAGCAGGGTGGGGGAGCGCAACTGGCGGAACCGGACGCGCACCACACACCCCCTGTTTAGAAAAGCATCTAAGTAGTAAAGAGAGTGCCTCGCTGATTAGAGGATTGTCAAATCAGCAGATCGGGTGGCGCAGGTCGACCGTCGAGGGAGGTTCACCCGCAGGTGGCGCCCGGGGTGCAGATGTCGGGCGGGCAGCAGGCCTGCAGGCTGGTCTGCAGATCGCTCAGCGCCTGGCCGATCCGGGCAGGGTCGGCCCGGTAGTAGACCGTCTTCCACTCCCGCCGGGCGCTCAGCACCCCGCCGTCGCGCAACGTCGCCAGATGGGTGGAGGTGGCCGACTGTGCCAGCGCCATCCGCTCGGCGACCTCGCCCACCGTCAGCTCGATCCCACCAGAAAACAGCATCAGGATCTGCTGGCGGGTGTCGCTGGCCATCGCCTTGAGGAAGCCGCGCGCGGCCTCGGTCAGCTCGATGTCGGTGCTCGCCGTCTCCATGGAGAAGACTCTACCCCTCATATTGTCATTTCTTGATTTGACGATACGATGCGGCACATGAACACCATCGTCATCGGTGGCGGCCAAGCCGGACTGGCCGCCACCCGAACTCTTCTGGACGCCGGCCTGACTCCGGTGCTCCTGGAGGCAACAGACCAGGCCACCGGCTCCTGGGGCCGCTACTACGACAGCCTCACCCTGTTCTCACCCGCCCGCTACAGCTCTCTGCCCGGCCTGGCCTTCGGCGGCGACGGCGACCGCTACCCGCACCGCGACGAGGTCGTGGACTATCTGACCCGCTACGCCCGCGATCTCGGCCGCGGGGGCGCCGAGATCCGCACCGGCGCCCGCGTCACCGCCGTTGCAGCCGGTGCCCAGGGCAGTGGCGGTGGCTTCGCCGTGCACCTCGCCGACGGCAGCACACTGAACGCGCCCGCCGTGATCGCCGCCAGCGGATCATTCGACCGCCCTCACCTGCCCGTCCTGCCGGGCCGCGACGGCTTCACCGGCCAGATCCTGCACGCCGCCGCCTACACCAACCCCCTGCCATACACGGGCCGGCGCATCGTCGTGGTCGGCGCTGGCAACTCGGCCGTGCAGATCGCCTGCGAACTCGCCGAGACCAACACGGTGACCCTGGCCACCCGCACGCCGATCCGCTTCGTCGACCAACGTCCTTTGGGCAAGGACCTGCACTTCTGGTTCACCGTCACCGGCTTCGACCGCCTGCCCGCCCGCCTGGTCACTACCCCGCCTACCGTCCCCGTCCTGGACGAGGGCACCTACCGTCAGGCGCTACGCGAAGGCCGCCTGGAGCGGCGCCCGATGTTCACCCGCCTCGACGAAGGCGACGTGGTGTGGGTCGACGGCAGCCGCGAACCCGTCGACGTGGTACTGCTGGCTACCGGATACCAGCCCAACCTCGACTACCTGAACGGGCTCGGCGCCTTGGACGAGCGCGGCCACCCCCGCCATGACCGAGGCCTGTCCACCACCCATCCCGGGCTGGGCTTCCTCGGCCTGGAATGGCAGCGCACCCCCGCCTCCAACACCCTGCGCGGAGTGGGCCGCGACGCTCGCTACCTCGCTCGCAAGCTGAAAGCCCACTTGGGCGCGCGGCGCTTTCGAGCGGGTGTATATAGCAGTGGACGGCCCCGGTGGTGACGATCGCGCTGGTCGTCTTGCTGGTGGCGACCGTGCTGACCGTGGGCACCGGTCTCACCGGTGCCGCCTTCGCCCAGCTGCTGCGCCGCCTGGCTGCGCTCGGTTTCGTCGTATCCGCTGGATGAGCTGTTGCTCTGACTGGCAGTCGCAGCTAGGCCTCGGTTTGCGGCTCGTCAACATGGACTTCTGTGGGCCGAAGCGAGCGTCGTACTCGACGTGGCGGGGCGGCCCGTCAGCGAAACCGGTGGTTCGAGCGATGAGCGCGCCAACAACGAGGCTGGCTGCTTGCTGTGCGACGAAGGTGGCCGAGGGCCGATAACCGTCCGCAGCGCCGGAGGAGAGCGCGAGGAGGTTGCTCAGCCCGCATACGGGTTTGCCCAGGTGCGGACGGAGCAGTTCCTGAGCGGCGATAGAGAGCGTTGACAGGTCTGCAAGGCTGAGTGGGTGGTCTCCCTGGGCGATTCGGGCGATAGGCAATCCAGTGACTTGGTGCAGTCGGGTTTCGGCGCTGACGATGCCGGTTGTGGCGCGCTGCGGGTAGTAGCAGCGTAGGCAGGGGCCGAGCGGCAGGGCCTCGTGGAGGGCGAGGGTGGTTCCCGCTTGGCCTCCGGTGCTGCCGTCCAGGGTGAAATCGGCGTAGATGCGCTGGATCTCATGGCGTGCGGTGATGCTGTCGACGCCGCTCAAAACCATCAATGGCCAGGGCGTTTTCCCTTCGTCGATGCTGATGATCAAATCTTGGGCGGTCCCTTTGATCGGCAGAGCCTGGAGTCGGCCAGCGCGATTCAGTTCCCGGGCGAGCAGGTCGACCTTGAGGATCTGGTTCTCGGCGTCGGTGTGGCTGCCGAGGCTGTAGGTAGTGACGTTGGGCGTGTCGTAGGTCTCGGGGTCGACGACGGTGATCTGGCCGCTGGCACCGAGCGCGTCAAGGATGGTGGCGATGGCGGTTCCTACCGCTCCTGCGCCGACGAGCGCGATGGTCGGTAGCTCACTGACCGACGTGGAGAATGCACCTGGTTGCGTGCCCAGGGTGACCGGGCAAAAATCCAGTCGAATGAGCTGGCGGCAGGCGCCTGGCTTCAAGTTGGTGATCGTCTTGAATATCTCTGCGGTGAGGCTGGCGGCGGTGGTGACTGCTCCGAGGCCGGTTCCTGCAGCGCTCAAGCTCGGGTAGGAGGCTCCGGCATGGCGAAGTCGTACTCCGTGACCGTCGGGAACGGCGCTGATGGCGGTTTCCGCTGGCGGATGTGGCCCAAGGTGGATGTTCAAGTCCGCGGTGTCGGCGGTAAGCGTGACTGGTCTGTCCGAGTCAATCCCGAGCGTGCCTTCGACGATGTCGGCGATGACCTGGTCGGACAGTCGTTCAGGACTGTTGCCGGGGTCCAAGCTGATCTCGATGGGCAGCCGGCGGAGGTCGCCGAGCAGAACCTTGAGCGCGGTAGTCACTCCGGGTACGGTCGGTTCCGCAGTGACGTGAACCCGAATGCCCTCAAGTCGTTGCCGCAAGCCAGGCTCGTCGGTGTTCGCAGCGGCAGCGCCCAAGCGCACCCCGCGGGAATAGTCAGTGCTCAAGGACGCCTCCAGCATCGAAGGTGATGATCTTTGTGCTGGACAAGGCCTGGTCTGCGACTGCGGGGCTGGTGGGATGCCAGTCCTTTTCGTAGCGCCACCACCCCCATTGGCTCGGGTCGGGCGGTGGGTCGGTATAGGTGGGGATGATCGTGCTGATGAAACCCTGGGCGTTCAGGCCGGACCGACGGTCGGTCGAGGACATGAACGCCCGGTGTTTGTGTGAGTGGAACATGGCACGGACCTGAAGATCTCTGTCCTCGGCGTAGGTGAAGATCGCATCCAGCGCAGGCATTGTGATCACGAAGAGCCCTCGTTGCCGTTGAATACCGGCGCTGCCTGCCAGGGCTAGAACGGCGACGCCAGCCTCTCTCGGGCGGGTGATGAGGAGGCCGCCGGTCTCGACGTCACGCCGCCCATACCCCCGAACGTGCCCGAGGAGTTCTTCCACTGCACAAGGATGAAGGCGCAGGGCTGGGGTCGTTGTCATGCCGCGCGTCTCCCTGCGACTCGGTCGATGTCTCCGTGGATCGTTTCGACGACATACAAGAAGGGGTTACCGACGCTCCGCCACGCCTGCGGCCCGGTCGCCCATTCGGCGTGGACCGCCTGTCCCTCGGCGGTGAACGGCTTGCAGACGTCATTGGGTGCGCGATAGCCCCCAGCGGCGGGCCACCCCGACGGGTCCGTAGTTGTCCCGCCGATCTCCGGGGCGAAAAGCAGCGACGGAGGACGATGCGGGTAGACGCTCCAGCCGATCTTGGCGATGAAGGGACGGCACGCCCGATCGGTGGGCTGCAGAACGGCCCAGTACAGGCCCACTGGGTCGGTGTCTCGGCGGACGAGGGACCCCCCGGTCGAGGTCAGGAACTCCTGGACCGGGGGTTCGTCGCGCTCGAGCCGCAGGAGGCTTTCAAGATCCACGACGTGTGCCTTTCAGCCCTGGATCGTCTCGGTGCGCAGCTTCAGCCGAAGGGAGTCGGCACGGCCCGCGACCTCGGCGACAGTGCTGGTGAGCGCAGGCTCGTCCCCATGGTGGAGCAGGTAGTAGCGGGTCGTGCCATCCGAGGTGATCTCGAACTTCGTGAGGGCGTCGGCGAGCACCGTCTGAATCGATGTCTGCGGCGCGTAGTTGTGGCGATACGGCCGCTCTGCGGCCGCGAAGGCAACGGTGACCTCGATCTTGCGGGTCGGCTTGGTAGACACAATTTCCCCCTGGTGTTGCACCAAAGCATCAGTGTGCTTCTAGTGACTGAAGTTTGGCACGGGGTGGTGTTGCACGCAAGCTGCATCGCGAAAGTATGATGTGGGAATGACACGGCTACCGGATCTCGAGTTCTCTCAGGAAGAGATCCCGATCGAGACCGAGCGGCTGGCGATCGGGGAGCTTGGCCGACTTCTGAAGGAACGTCGGGGAAACCTGTCGATCCGCAAAGCAGCAGCCGATGCAGGCGTGAGTTTCAGCACCTGGTCACGGGTCGAGGCGGGCTCTCAGCCCGACCTCGCCACGTTCACCCGGTTGTGTACCTGGCTCGGCGTGTCTCCCGCTCGGTTCTTCAACTCCGTGAGCGAACGCGAGAGTTCGCCACTGGACCAGGCGATCAGCCATCTGCGCACCGACCCGCGCCTGACCGACGAAGCATCCGCGAAGATCAGCTCCGTCCTGCGCGACATGTATGACGCCCTTGCTCGGGAGGCGGGTCCGGCACGGCCGCCGGTGGCCTGTCACCTCCGCGCGACCTCGGTCATGCGCCCGGGCGTTCCTCAGCGCCTCGCCACGATCTTGAGTGATATGCACGACGAACTCGTCCGCCAGATCGAGATAGGCGAACT